>NZ_JBEYVB010000003.1:0-445464 GCF_040643815.1 Micromonospora sp. NPDC047074 | reverse complement strand
ACCCAACCTGGCGCTCAACGCCTCCACGGCACCAGGGCCACCGAGCACCACCGCACTCGGCGTACCCAACTCCCGAGCGAGGGTGAGCATCTCCAAAGTGACCTTCTTGACGCCGAACTCCCGAGTGGCTTCGACGACGACGAGAACCTCAGACATGACCCAACCCCTCACACGAACTTCTCGGCAGCAAGGAACTCGACCAACTTCACGCCGCCCTCGCCCTCATCGGTGACCTTCGCACCACCCGAACGCGGCGGACGCCTGCTGTGCTCCAACACGGCACTCGTCGCACCCTCGAAACCCACCTCGCCCGCGGCGACACCCAGGTCACCCAACGACAGCGTCTGCACCGGCTTCTTCTTCGCCGCCATGATGCCCTTGAACGACGGATACCGCGGCTCGTTGATCGTGTCCCACACCGACACCACAGCAGGAGCGGTGGCGGTCACCACCTCGTAGCCCTCCTCCGTCTGCCGCTCCACCGTCAACGTCACACCATCAACCGTCAACTTGCGGGCACCCGTCAACGCCGCCACACCCAACCGCTCAGCAATCATGTGCGGCAACACCTGCACCCGACCATCAGTCGACTCACTACCACACAACACCAGATCCGCGTTCAACTGACCGAGCGCAGCAGCGAGCACCCTCGACGTGGCCACCGCACACGACCCGTGCAGCGCATCGTCCACCACATGCACCGCCTTGTCCGGACCCATCGACAACGCCTTACGGATCGACTCCGTCGCCCGATCCGGACCCATCGTCAGAACCGTGACCTCACCCCCGTGAGCCTCCCTGACCTTCAACGCCTCCTCAATGGCGTACTCATCCATCTCATTGATCACGTTGTTCGCCGAACCGCGGTCGACAGTGTTGTCGTCAGTACGCAGGCTGCGGTCCGCGCCCGAATCAGGCACCTGCTTGACGAGTACGACGATGTTCATCGCGCCTCTTCCCTTCTCGCGGCGTCACGCATGCTCCGGGCGTCCTGGCCACCGAGGGGATCGTTGCCCACCTCGGCGTTGTGCGCGTGGGCCGCGTGGTGCAGCCCGAACACCGAATCCATCCCGGCCCGCAGGCCCATGAGGTCCTCGGCCTGGTTGACCGCCTTCTTGGTCAGTGCAAGACCCAGCCGCGGCATCTGTGCGATCCGTGCGGCGAGCCCCATGACCTCCGCCTCGAGATCGTCCCTGGCGACGACCCGGTTGACCATGCCGAGCTCGGCCGCGCGCGCCGCCGGCATCCGGTCGCCGGTGAAGAGGAACTCCTTGGCGAACCGCGGACCCAGCACCCACGGGTGGGCGAAGTACTCGACCCCGGGGATCCCCATGCGCACGACCGGGTCGGCGAAGAACGCGTCGTCCGAAGCGACGATCAGGTCGCATGACCAGGCGAGCATGAGGCCACCGGCGACACACGCTCCCTGCACCATGGCGATCATCGGCTTGGGCAGCTCACGCCAGCGGCGGCACATCCCGAGGTACACCTCGGACTCCCGGGCGAACCTGCTGTCCACTCCGGCCTTTCCGACATGGTCCCACCACAGGCCGGCCCGCCGGTCGAACGACGAGTCGATGTCACGGCCCGGCGTGCCGATGTCGTGGCCGGCCGAGAAGTGCTTCCCCGCACCTGCCAGGACGATGACCTTCACCTCGTCGTCGGCGGCCGCGCGGTAGAACGCGTCGTCGAGGGCATAGGTCATCGCCGAGTTCTGCGCGTTGCGGTACTCCGGCCGGTTCATCGTCACGACGGCCACCGGCCCCCGCGTCTCGTACCGGACGACCTCCACCGCCGCGTCGCTGGTCTCGCTCATCTGGATCTCCTTCTCGCCCCGGTTCGGGTGCACATCGTGAGGGTCGTGGGCCGCCGGTGCGGGCCTGCCGGGCAAGCGGTCAGGACGCGGGGCGCGCGCCGGTCAGGCCGACACCGAGGTCCGCCAGCAGAGCCGCCCGATGCCAGGCGGAGCTGCCCCACGACGATTCCAGAGCCCACGACCGCTTGAGGAACAGCTGCAGGTCGTACTCGGTCGTGTAGCCGATCGCGCCGTGGCACTGCAGGGCGGCCCGGCCCACGACGTGCGCCGCCTCGGACGCCAACGCCTTGGCCGTCGCCAGTGAACGCAGCCGGCCCGGGACGCCTGCGGCCAGCTCGAACCCGGCCGTCGCCACCACCGGCGCCGCGAACTCCAGTTGCAGCAGCGCCGTGGCGAGGTGGTGCTTGACCGCCTGGAAGCTGCCGATCGGCACCCCGAACTGCTCCCTGGTGCGCACGTGCTCGACCGTGAGATCGAGCATCCGTCGGGACAGCCCGATGAGCTCGGCCGAGGCCGCCAGCACTCCCCGCTCCCAGGCCAGCCTCACCACCTGCGGGTCGTCCACGGTCGCCACGAGCCGCGCGTCCGCGTACCCGGTCAGGTCCAGCGCGAAGTCCACCGACGGCGACGCCGAGGCCGTCGCCTCGGACACGTCGAAGACCTCGATCCGACCGGTCCCGCCGAAGCCGCCGCTCAGCACCACGTCGACACCGGAACCGAACGCGACCCGCCCGGTCGCCGCAGGGTCGGCACCGACCGTCAGAGACCCCCCGACCAGGCCCGCCAGCAAATCCGGGGCGCCCGAGACGAGCACCGCCGGAGCCACCGCCAGGGTCGCCGTGAGCGGCAGCGGAGCGGCGGCGTACCCGATCTGCTCGAAGACCGACACGAGATGGTTCTCGTCCAGGCCCAGCCCCCCGTCGTCCTCGGTCACGAGCAGCCCCGCCACGCCGAGGCCCGCCAGGCTCTCGGCCAGCGAGGCCACCTGCGCCGACCCGGCTCCGGCGCGCACCGTCGCCGGCGGGCACCGTTCGGTGAGCACCTGACGGACGACCGCCGCGAGCTCACGCTGCTCGTCACTCGGAGCGAAACGCACGCCTGGTCACCTCCTCGGCAGACCGAGCAGGCGCTCGGCGATGATGTTGCGCTGGATCTCGTTGGTGCCCGCGTAGATCGGGCCCGACAGCGAGAACTGGTAGCCGCGGGTCCAGGGGCCGTCGACGAGCGCGTCCGGACCCAGCAGTTCCAGCGCCGTCTCGTGCAACGCGATGTCCAGCTCGGACCAGAAGACCTTGTTGAGGCTCGACCGCGCGCCGGCCGGGCGCCCCTCGACGATGTCGGTGACCTGCGCGAGCGTGAACTGCTGGTAGGCGTGCGCCTGCATCCACGAGCGCGCCACCCGGTCGCGGAGCAGATCGGTCGCCGCCTCGGCCCGGTCGCCTGCGAGTGCCACGAGCGCGTCGGCCGCCTTGAGGAAACGCCCCGGCGAGCGCAGCGTCAGGCCCCGCTCCGACCCGGTCGTCGACATCGCGACCGACCAGCCCTGGTCGACGCCGCCGAGAACCGCCGAGTCCGGCACGAACGCGTCCTCGAAGAACACGTCGGCGAATCCCTCGTCGCCGTCGAGCCGGTCGAACCCGCGCACCGTCACGCCCGGGGTGTCCAGCGGCACGAGGAAGTACGTCAGTCCCCGATGCCGCGCGGCCTGCGGGTCGGTGCGGAACAACCCGAACAGGTGGGTGCAGAACGCGCCCCGGGTCGACCACGTCTTCTGCCCGCTCAGGCGCCACCCGCCGGCCTGCTCGTCCCGCACCGCCTGGGATCGGATCCCCGCCAGGTCGCTGCCCGCGCCCGGCTCCGACCAGCCCTGGGCCCACAGGTCCCGCGCCGCCGCCATCCGCGGCAGCAGCTCGTCCTGCTGCTCCTTCGTGCCGAACTCGAAGATCGTCGGGGCCAGCAGGAAGATGCCGTTCTGCGTCACCCGCTGCGGCGCAGCGGCCCGGTAGTACTCCTCCTCGAAGATGAGCCACTGCCATATCGAGGCCTCGCGGCCGCCGTACGCCTCGGGCCACGACACGACCGACCACCGGTCCGCGTGCAGCGCCCGCTCCCACTCCAGGTGGGCGGCGAAGCCCGCCGCGGTGTCCCCGGAGGGCAGCGGCTGCCGCGGCACGTTCGTCGCGAGCCAGTCGCGGGCCTCCGCCCGGAACTGCTCGTCCTGCGCCGACCAGGTCAGGTCCATCTCAGCCCTCCCCCGTCTCGGCGGCGCCCGTCGGCGCCGTGTCCCGGTAGCGGCGTAGTTGGGTGCGCGCCACCGTGCGCAGGTGCACCTCGTCCGGGCCGTCGGCGATGCCGAGGATCCGGGCGCTGGCCCACATCCGGGCGATCGGGAAGTCGTCGGTGACCCCACCGCCGCCGTGTGCCTGGATCGAGCGGTCCAGCACGTTGCGGGCGACCCGCGGCGCGACGACCTTGATCGCGGCGATCTCGGTCGCCGCGCCCTGGGCCCCGACCCGGTCGATGAGCCAGGCCGTCTTGAGCACGAGCAGGCGGGCCTGCTCGATCTCCAGGCGGGACTCGGCGATCCAGGTGCGCACCACGCCCTGCTCGGAGAGCGGGCCGCCGAACGCCTCGCGGGCCATCGTCCGGCGCACCATGAGTTCGAGGCCCCGCTCGGCCATGCCGAGGCAGCGCATCGCGTGGTGGATGCGGCCCGGGCCGAGGCGGGCCTGGGCGATCGCGAAACCGTCGCCCTCGCCGCCGAGCAGGTTCGTGACCGGCACCCGTACGTCGTCGAACCGGATCTCGCAGTGGCCGTGCTGGTCGTGGTAGCCGAAGATCGGCAGCGAGCGCACGATCGTCACCCCGGGGGTGTCGACCGGCACGAGAAGCATGGACTGCTGCCGGTAGACGGCTGCCTCCGGGTCCGTCTTGCCCATCAGCACGAGGATGTCGCAGCGCGGGTCCGCCGCGCCGGTCGTCCACCACTTGCGTCCGTTGACGACGTACTCGTCGCCGTCGCGCACGATCGAGGTGGCGATGTTGCGTGCGTCGGAGGAGGCCACGTCCGGCTCGGTCATCGCGAAGCCGGAGCGCATGGTGCCGGCGAGCAACGGGGTGAGCCACCGCTGCTTCTGCTCGCGCGTGCCGAACATGTGCAGCAACTCCATGTTGCCCGTGTCCGGCGCGGCACAGTTGAGCGCCTCGGGGGCGAGGTAGGGCGAGCGTCCGGTCTCCTCGGCCAGGTAGGCGTACTCGAGGTTGGTGAGGCCCGACAGGTCAGGCAGGAAGAGGTTCCACAGCCCCAGCCTGCGCGCCGTCTCCTTCAGCTCTTCGACGACCGGCGGCAGGACGTGGGACACTCCCCCGTTCTCGCGGGCCGCGGCACCGAGCTCGGCGGCGTACACCTTCTCGGCGGGGTAGACGTGCTCGGCCATGAACGTGCGCAACGTCGCGAGCAGCTCGCGCGAGCGCGGTCCGGGGCCGAGATCCATCTGGGTCAGCTCGCTCGCGTCAGCCACCTTCATTCCCTGCCTGCTTTCATCCGGAGGGCGATCTTGCCGCGGGCGCCACGGTTCAGCACCGCGCCGAGCGCGCGGGCCGCCTCCTCCAGCGGGAGGACCTCGCTGACGTGTGGCCTCAGCCGGCCGGCGGCGATCCACCCGAGCAGCGTCGTCATGTTCGCGGCGTTCGCCTGCGGGTTGCGCTTGGCCCAGGCGCCCCAGAGGACCCCCAGCACCGCGCCCTCGGTGAGGAGCAGCCGGTTGAGCTTGACCTGCGGGATGTCGCCGGCCGCGTAGCCGACGGTGAGGAACCGCCCGGCCCACGCGAGGGTACGCAGCGCCGCGGTGGCGGCGTCGCCGCCGACGGGGTCGTAGACGACGTCGACACCGGCGCCGCCGGTCAGCTCGCGCACCGTCGCCGTCAGGTCGTCGTAGCCGATGGCGTGGTCGGCCCCGTGTGCCAGGCACAGCTCGCGCTTGTCCTCGCTCGACGCGGCGGCGATCACGGTCGCGCCGAGGGCCTTGCCGATCTGCACGGCGGTGAGGCCGACGCCGCCGGAGGCGCCGAGCACGAGCAGCGTCTCGCCGGCGGCGAGGCCGGCCCGGTCGACGAGCCCGTGGTAGGACGTGCCGTAGACGACGGGAATCGTGCTGGCCTCGACGAGGTCGACGCCCGCGGGCAACGGGTGGACCATGCGGGCGTCGACGAGCACCTGCGTGGCGTAGCCGCCGATGCCACAGAAGCCGGTGACGCGGGTGCCGACGGGCGGGCCGGTCACCCCGGCGCCGAGCGCCGCGACCGTGCCGGCGACCTCGCAGCCGGGCACGAACGGCAGCTCCGGCCTGGTCTGGTAGGTGCCGGCGACGATGAGACCGTCGGGGAAGTTCACCCCGGCGCCGACGACGTCGACGAGCACCTGCCCCGGGCCGGGCCGCGGCTGCGGCCCGTCGGTGAGCGTGAGCACCTCGGGGCCACCGAGCTCACGGACCACCATCGCACGCACGGCTCAGCCCTCGCTGCCCGGGCGCGCCGCCTTGTCGGTGCCGGCGAACTCGTCGCGGATCCGGTCGGCGACCCCGGTGAGGTTGAGTTCGAAGGTGAAGCCCTGCTCGAAGCGGTAGCTGCGGTTGACGTCCCACAGGTCGATGCCGTTGAGCGAGGCCTTGGCGGCCCGGATGACGACGGGGTCCTTCCCGGCGATCTGGGTCGCGACGGCGAACGCCGCCGCGCGCAACTGCGCGCGGGGTACGACGCTGTGGACCGAGCCGTACGCGTGCAGCTCCTGGGCGGTGGCCGTGGCCGAGGTGTAGACCATGGCGCGCATCCGGTGCTGGGGCACCATCCGGGACAGGTGGGTGGCGGCACCGAGGGCGCCACGGTCGACCTCGGGCAGGCCGAAGGTGGCGTCGTCGGAGGCGACGATGACGTCGGAGTTGCCGACCAGGCCGATGCCGCCGCCGAGGCAGAAGCCGTTGACGGCGGTGACGACCGGGACGGGGCACTCGTAGACGGCCTTGAACGCGGCGTAGCAGCCGCGGTTGGCGCCGAGCAGCGCGGTGAAGCCCTCGGTGTGCTGCATCTCCTTGATGTCGACGCCGGCGTTGAAGCCACGGCCCTCGGCGCGCAGCACGACGACCCGCACCGACTCGTCGGCACCGGCGGCGTCGAGGGCGGAGGCGAGTGCGAACCAGCCGGCCACGGGCAGCGCGTTGACCGGCGGGTTGTCCACGACGATCTCGGCGATCCCGTCGGGGTGCGTGGTCGTCGTCACGGACGGGTGGGTCGTGGGGGTCATCCCTGCTCCTCGGTGGTCTCGGGCTGCTCGCCGGTCCCGGGTGTCGCGGCGTCGGGGGCGGTATCGGGCAGCACGAACGTCGCCCACGCGGTGACGGCCGTCTCGCCCGTCTGGCGCCGGCAGGTCAGCTCGACGTCCACGCGGCCCTCACGACCGTCCTCACCCTCGATCACGTAGGTGCGCAGCGGAGCGCCCACGAGCGTGAGGGTGTCGCCCGGCCACACCTGGGCCAGGAACCGGATGCGGAAGTCCCGCACGTGAGGGCCGCCGAGCCAGTCGGTGGCGTAGGTGCCGAGCAGGCTGGCCTGCCACATACCCACCGAGAAGGGGCTCGGGAACCCGGCGGCGTGGGCGAAGACCTCGTCGTGGTGGATCGGGTTCATGTCACCCGAGGCGCCCTGGTAGCGGACGAAGTCGGTGCGGGTCACCGGGCCGTGGGTACGCGCCGGTGGGGCCGCCGGGACGGGCAGGCTGACCTCGGTCGTGCCGGGCCGGGTGGTGGCGGTCGTGTCGCTCATGCGGAGGCTCCGTCCTGCGTCGCGGCCCCGGTGTCCGGCGGGCGGGCTGTCTCGACACCGGTGAGCTTGGCCTGGGCGACGAGACGGCCGGTCTCGTCGCGGAAGTCCGTGTACATCACGGCGAAGGTCAGCTCACCGCCGCGGCGCCCCACCTTGGTGTAGATCTCGCCGATGCGCGACTGGCAGGTGAGCCTGGTGCCGGCGCGAGGCGGCTCACCGAAGAAGGTGTACTGCTGCTCGGCGTGCAGGCCGCGCTGCTGGTCGAGCTCGACCGCGGACCACGGGTTGGCGTCCTCGCCCTGCCAGAAGAAGGTCGTCGTGAGGAACGTCGGCTGTACGACCGGGTCCTCCTCCCGCAGGTAGGCCGCGTCGGCCGCTCCGGTGGCCAGCGCGAACTCGCGGATCTTGCCGCGCTCGACATCGAGCCGGAAGGGGGCGCCGGTGACGCCCTGCGCGTCGGGGTTGGCCACGACGGGCTCCTTTCGTTCGTCGGTGCGCGCCGGCGCGGGGGTCGCCGGCCTGCACCGGGTGGTCACGGGTGCTGGCTCGACACGGACACGACCTCGCCGGTCATGTACGACGAGTAGTCGCTGGCGAGGAAGACGATGACGTTGGCGATCTCCCACGGCGTCGCGGCCCGGCCGAAGGCCTCCTGGGCCGAGAGCTGGGCGAGCAGCTCGTCGCTTGTCACCTTGGCCAGGTGGGCGTGCACCGCGATGCTCGGGGACACCGCGTTGACCCGGATGCCGTGCTCGGCGACGTCGAGAGCCGAACACCGGGTCAGCGCCATGACGCCGGCCTTGGCCGCGGCGTAGTGCGCCTGCCCCTTCTGCGCGCGCCAGCCGATGACGGAGGCGTTGTTGACGATGACCCCCTTACCGGCCGGGATCATGTGCCGCAGCACCGACCGGGTCGCCTTGAACGTCGAGGTCAGGGTCACCGACAGGACGGCGTCCCACTGGTCGTCGGTCATGTTTTGCACGGCCGCGGTGCCGCCGAGGCCGGCGTTGTTGACGAGCACGTCGATGCCGCCGAGTTCGGCGGCGACGGTGTCCATGAGGTGGTCGAGCTGAGCCTGGTCGGTGACGTCGCAGGGCACCCCGAGCGGCCGGGTCCCGGTGAGGCGTTCGAGCTCGTCGACCGACTCGGCGAGGCGGCGCTCATGACGGTCGCTGACGGCGACACGCGCGCCTTCCTCGGCGGCGCGGCGCGCCGTCGCGAAGCCGATGCCGGTGCCGGCCGCGGCGGTGACGAGCACCGAGCGCCCGGAGAGCAGCCCGTGGGCGGGGCCGGCCCAGTCGGCGGCGCTGGTGTGGGCGGTGTCAGACACGGGTGGCCATCTCCTTCGCGATCTCCTCGACGCTCCAGCGGGCGCCCTTGTCGAGGGTCCAGTCGTAGCTCCACGGCGCGAAGCGCCGGATCTCGCCACCCTTGGCGTAGTACACCTCGCCGGTCACCGGCGCGCCGGCGGTGAGCAGCCAGGCGACGAGCGGGGAGACGTTGCCCGGGTGGTAGACGTCGAACGCGGCGGGGTCGGCCGGGGCGGCGACGATCTCGCCGATGCCGGGCAGGTCCTGGGTCATCCGGGTGCGCGCGACCGGGACGACCGCGTTGACGCGTACGCCGTAGCGGCCGATCTCCTGGGCGAGGATGACGGTGAGGGCGGCGATGCCGGCCTTGCCCGCGCCGTAGTTCGTCTGCCCGACGGCGCCGATGAGGCCTGAGGTCGAGGAGACGTTGACGATCGAGGCGACCGGCTGGTTGCCGGCCTTCGACTCGGTGCGCCAGTGGTCGGCGAACACCCGGCACGGCGCGAACGTCGCGCGCAGCTGGCCACGGATCACCGCGTCCCAGTCGTCCTCGCTCATGTTCACGAACATCCGGTCCCGCAGGATGCCGGCGTTGTTGACGAGGCCGTCGACGCGTCCGTAGGTGTCGCGGGCGAGCGCGAGCAGCTCGCGGGCGCCCTCGGTGGTGGCGACGTCCGCGGTGCTGGCCACGGCCTGCCCGCCGGCGGTCGTGATCTCGGCGGCGACGGCCTCGACGACCGAGGGGTCGCTGCCGGTGCCGTCGGCGGCGGCGCCGGTGTCGGCGACGACGACCGAGGCACCTTCGGCGGCGGCGAGCAGCGCGTGCTCACGGCCAAGGCCACGGCCGGCGCCGGTGACGACGACGACCCGTCCGTGCAGTGCTCCCATGACTAGTCCTCCTCGGGCGCGGCCGGGGCCGACGCGACCGGCGCGGGAACGCCCAGTCGGTCGAGGGTCCGGGTGGCCTCGTCGATGATGCGGTCGATGAGCTCGGCGACGCTCGGGACGTCGTCGATGAGTCCGACGACCTGGCCGGTGGCCATGACGCCGACGTCGGTCCGGCCCTCGAGCAGGGCCGACCGGTAGAGCATCGGAGCGTTGGCCGCCATGACGACCTGGCTCCACGTCAGGTCGTGAGCCTTGCGCATGGCCAGGCCCTCGCGGACCATGTCGCCCCACGGCGTGCCGGACAGCTTCTGGAAGGCGACGGCGTTGCGCACGGCCCGCAGCAGCCGGCCGGAGGCGGAGGTGCGCTCCAGCCTCTCGACCGTTCCGGCGCGCAACACGCGCTGCGGCACGCCGTCGACCTGCAGGGTCAGGACGGTGTCGTTGACCGTCTTGGCCAGGTAGACGTCCTTGACCGAAGGCTGGACCGGCGAGTCGCTGGTGAGCAGGAAGCGGGTGCCCATGGCGATGCCCTCGGCACCGTAGGCGAGCGCGGCGACGAGGCCGCGGCCGTCGAAGAAGCCACCGGCGCCGATGACCGGGATGTCGACGGCGTCCACGACCTGGGGCAGCAGCAGGCTGGTGGGCACCCCGCCGGTGTGGCCGCCACCCTCACCGCCCTGCACGATGACGGCGTCGGCGCCCCACGCGGCGACCTTCTCGGCGTGGCGGCGCGCGCCGATCGACGGGACGACGACGAGGCCGGCGTCCTTGCACCTGGCGAGGAGTTCCCGCTTGGGGGCCAGCGCGAAGGAGGCGACCTTGACGCCGGCCGAGATGAGCAGGTCGATGCGCTTGACGACGTCGGGCTGGTCGGCGCGGATGTTGACGCCGAACGGCGCGTCCGTGCCAGCCTGGATCTGTTCGATGGCCACGACGAGCTCGTCGTAGGACAGCAGGCCGGCCGCGAGGATGCCCAGCCCGCCGGCGTTGGCCGTCGCGGTGGTCAGGCGCACGTCGGAGACGTAGCCCATGCCGGTCTGGACGATCGGATACCGCACCCCGAACAGGTCGGTCGCCCGGGTACGCAGCCTCGGGTGCGGTCCCTCGGCCCCGCTCATGCCGGGATCTCGCGGTCGCGCAGCGAGCGGGGGTCGATGACCTCCCGGATGAGGCGCAGCTCCTCGGCGCTCGGCTCGCGGGTGGCCGGGACCTCGCCCTCGACGTGCAGGTCACAGCCGGTGGCCGCACGGACCTCCTCGAGCGTGACGCCGGGGTGCAGGCTGAGCAGGCGCAGCGCGCCGTCGGGGCCGCCGAAGTCGAGGACCGCGAGGTTGGTGACGACCCGGCGCAGATCGTGGTACGCGCTCGCGGCCGGGCCGGCGGCGCGGGCGCTGTCGGTGCCGACGCCGGAGACCATGTCGACGGTCGGGACGAAGGTGCGCGTCGAATGGTTGGGCACCCAGTAGCTGGTCGGGTGGTAGACGCTGTTGCCGGGGGCGCCGCGCACGCCGAGCAGCTGGACCTTGGGCTGGGCGTAGTCGCCGATGGCCGAGATGTTGGTGTTGCCGTGCCCGTCGATCTGGACCGGGATCATCATGACGTGCCGCTTGCCGTGCCAGACGAGGTCGAAGATCGTACGGAACGGGCTCCAGCCCTCGACGACGACGCCCTCGGTGGCGTGCGGGTCCGCGCCGATCTGCCAGGTGCCGGAGACGAAGTGGGCCTCGCCGTCGGTGAGCAGCAGGTCGGGGGCGACGGTGAGCCGCGCGAGGCGGACGCCGATGGCCGGGATCGTGCCGAACGCGCTGGCGATGGACTCGCCGTCACCGGCGAACGCGTCCGCCACGGCGACCGCGCAGTACTCGGCCCGGGTCACCGGCGCGTCGGCAGTGGTGGCGCTGCCCGTGGGCTGGTCCGCGGACTCGGTGACGGTGCTGCTCATGCGACCTCCTCGGCTCGGGCGGCGACGGCCGCCTGGTAGTCATCTTCCGTACCGGACAGGTACCGCTTCTCGAACTTGGCCCAGGCCTGCGGGTCGCCGGCGGCCTTGACGTACTCGCGCTGGAAGGCCTCGTCGCGCTCGTAGTCGGGGGCGCAGGAGGTGAAGTGCGCGCCGTTCGGGGTCTCCACGACGCCCGCGACGAGCTGGCGGTTGATCTTGATGGTCGCCGAGTGCCCGGCGGCGCTCAGCTCGGCCGTGGGCACGATCCGCTCGCAGGACATGAAGGCCTGGTCGGCGGCGAGGCAGTAGAGGTCGTCGAAGTACGGATCGGGCCCGAGGAACTGGCCGTTGCCCTGCGCGTCGGCGCGGTTCATGTGCACGAGGGCCGCGTCGAGGCGCAGCGGCGGCATGGCCACGAGCTGCTCGGTGCCGTACGGGTCCTGGACGAGCTTGAGGTCCGGATTGTGCTTCAGGACGTCCGACCCGAGCCCGGCGCGGGTCGGCAGGAAGGGCAGGCGGATGCCGGCGGCGTACAGCCCCCACTGGAGCATGCCCTCGTCGTACTCGGCGACCTCGACGGCGCCCCGCTGCCGCGCGGCGCGGAAGTGCGGGTCGAGGGCGATGCTGTCGAGCGAGACGAAACCGAAGACGACCTTCCTGACCTTGCCCGCGGCGCAGAGCAGGCCGACGTCCGGCCCGCCGTAGCTGACGATGGTCAGGTCCCTGAGGTCGGAGCGCAGGATCTCGCGTACGAGGGCCATGGGCTTGCGCCGCGAGCCCCATCCCCCGATGCCGATGGTCATCCCGGGTTCGAGCCGCGACACGGCATCGCGGGCTGTCAGAGTCTTGTCGGCCATGCGTCCCTCATCGTTCCGTCTCGGGGCACTGCTCGAGCGCGGTGGCGAGCGGTGCGAAAGGCGAGTCGCGTGCCGGGCATTCGCGGCCGGGCCATCACGTAGCAAGCGCTTGGTTGGTAGACTAACAGCCATCGGGATCGGGTCAAGACCCTGACGCGCAGGAGGGTGGGACGATGGGCACGGTGGTGTGCGACCGCGTCGACGCGGTGGGTGTCATCAGGATCAACCGGCCGCAGGTGCGTAACGCCCTCGACCCCGACACCCTCCTGGCGATGACCGACGCCCTGCTCGGCTACGACGCGGACCCGGGCGTACGCGCGGTCGTGCTGACCGGGACCGGCGAGCTGTCCTTCAGCGCCGGGATGGACCTGCGTGCCGCAGCCGAGGGTCGCCTGGTCGACGTGGCCCGCAGTCCGCTGACGCTGCTGCGCGGCGGCTACCGCAAGCCGGTCATCGCCGCGGTCAACGGGCCCGCCGTCGGCGGCGGCTTCGAGCTCGCCCTCGCCTGCGACCTCGTCGTCGCGGCCGAGCACGCCTACTTCGCGCTGCCCGAGGTGGGGCGCGGCATCGCCGCCTCCGAGGGCGGCACCGACCTGCCCCGTCGCCTGCCGGTGGCCGTCGCCCTCGAGCTCGGGCTGACGACCGACCCGCTTCCGGCGGCCCGGGCTCACGAGCTGGGCCTGGTCAACGCCGTGGTCCCCGCCGGCGAGGTCCTCCCGCGCGCGCTCGCGCTCGGCGCCCGGATCGCGACCCACTCGCCGGCGGCGGTGCTGGCGACCAAGCGGCTCATGCACCTCAGCCTGGACCCCCGCGCGGGCGACCTCGCCGCGGTCAACCGACTCGCGACCCTCGAACTGCTGGCCGGGCCGGACGCCGCCGAGGGCGCCGCCGCGTTCGTCGCCAGGCGCGCGCCGCGGTGGGCGGACGTGCCCTGAGCGCTCAGGGACGTGCCGCCGCGATCTGCTCGCGCAACCACGTGATCGAGCGGGTCACCGCCGACTCGGCCCCCTCGGCCTCGATGGCCGGGCCGATCAGCTCGACGTCGACGATGCCGGCGTAGCCGGCCCGCAGCACGCTCCCCAGCAGGCCGGCAATCGGCAGGTCGGCGTCCCCGGGCACCCACCGGTTCGGGAAGGTCGAGGTGCCGACCCGGAAGTCGGACACCTGCAGGATCTCGATCTGCCCGACCCGCTCGCGGACCAGGTCGGTCAGGCCGCGCTCCTGCCAGCAGCAGTAGAGGTCGAGGCAGATGCCGACGCCACAGAGGTCGGCCAGGGCGAGGGCGTCCCGCGCGGTGTGCGTGAAGCTGAGATCGCACCTGACCGGCAGGGTGTTCTCCACGCCGAGGCGCACCCCGTGCTCACGGGCGGTGGCCACCACCGGGGTGATCCGCTCGGCGAACCGGTCAGCCGCCTCCTCCCACGTCAGGTGCGCCGAGGGGCCCGACGTGAGGTAGACGAGGTCGGCCCCGAGCGTACGGGCGTCGACGACGCCGGTCTGCAGCGCCGCGACCTGCTGTGCCCAGCCCGGCTCGTCGTCCGGATGGGCGGTGAAGCTGTGCACGAGGTAGCCGAGCCGTACGTCGTGCTCGGCGAGCAGGTCGCCGACGGCCGGCACGCCGAAGGCGGCCACCTTGCCGCACTGCAGGCCGACGAGTTCGGTGCCGGTACGCCGGTACATCGCGATCTCCCCGGGCAGGGCCCAGGACATCGCGGCCATGCCGCTGACGCAGAGCGGGTTGATCGTGGCGGACATCGGGCCCCTGTCGGGTTCGGGTGTCGGACGTCGGGTCAGTCGAGGTATTCGATGCGCACCCGGCGTACCCCGAGGGGCGCCAGGTGCGGCCGCAGCCGCGCCGTGACGGCCTCGGCGATCCGCTCCGGGGTCCACGACGCGTGCCGCAGCACGGGGTCGGCGAGCGCCGGGTGGGTCGTCAGCATGAGCTCGGGACCGTTGGAGCGCAGCACCTGGCCGGTGAGCTCGGCGCTGAGGTCCGAGAGCAGATAGAGCAGCAGCGGCACGTTGACCTCGGGCGCGATCCCCGCGTTCTGCCCGCTCGGGGCACCGCGGAACTGCTCGAGCACCTCGGCCATCCGGGTCTGCGCGTTCGGGGAGATCGCGTTGACGCGGATCCCGGCCTCGGCGAGCTCGGCCGCCCACGCGTAGGTGAGCGTGGCGATCGCGGCCTTCGTCGCCCCGTACACGGCCGTCTCGGCACGGCCCATCTGCTCGCCCGAGGTGACGTTGACCAGGACCCCGTGGCCCTGGGTGCGCATCGCCGCGATCGCGGCGTCGCCCCAGGCGACAGTGCCGAGCACGTTGACCTCGAGCATCCGGCGCACCGTGGCCTCGGACTCGGTGCCGGCGTGCGCCATGGCGAAGACGCCGGCGTTGTTGACGAGGCCGTCGAGCTGGCCGTGCTCGGCGAGGCAGTCACGCACGAGGTCGTGCGCGGTCGCCCAGTCCGCGACGTCGGCGACCCTGATCGAGCCGCGGCCGCCAGCCGCCGCGAGCTGCCCGCCGAGCCGCTCGAGTCCCTGCTCGTCGACGTCGACGGCGACCACGTGGGCCCCGGCCGCGGCGATGCCGCGCGCGTACGCCGCCCCCAACCCGTTGGCGGCGCCGGTGACGATGACGACGCGGCCGGCCAGCAGGCCGTCCCCCTCGTCAGGGCTGGCGACGGGTGGACGAACGGGTTCGCGGCCGGGCAGGACGGTGGGGATCGGACCGGTCCTCGGGTCGGACATGCGGGCAGCCCCTTTCGGCGGATCGGGTCCGGAGCGTGGACCCACGTAGCCTAACGAGCGCTTGGTTGGCCGTACGATAGGCGCCGCGCCCCCTCCGGTCAAGGAAGATCCTCGACTCCACCATCCGCAGGCGGTGTCGAGTGGTATAAACAAGCGCTTGGCCGACAACGCTCGAGGAACCGGGAGCATCCCAGATGACGACGACCCAGGACCGCCGCTCGGTCATCCTCGACAACGCCGCGCACCTGTTCGCCGCCAAGGGGATCGGCGCCACGACCGTCCGCGAGATCGCCGACTCGGTCGGCATCCTCTCGGGCAGCCTCTACCACCACTTCAAGTCCAAGGACGAGATGGTCGACGCGATCATCTCGGACTACCTGACCGACCTGACCGACCGCTACGCCAAGGTGCTGGCGTCCGGGGAGAGCCCGGCGGCCCAGCTACGCAAGCTCGTGACGAGCTCGCTGGCCAACATCGAGGCCCACCCGCACGCGACCGAGATCTACCAGAACTCGAGCACCTACCTGCCCACGATCGCGGGCTACGAGCACATCCGCGAGTCGGCCACGTCGATCCAGCGGGCCTGGATCCAGGTGCTGGAAGCCGGCATCGCCAGCGGCGACTTCCGCAGCGACATCCCGGTGCGCGTGCTGCACGGCATGCTGCGTGACTCGCTGTGGCTCTCGGTCCGCTGGTTCAAGCCGACCCCGTCGTACTCCTTGGCGACCTTCGCCGACGATCTCGTCTCGGTGTACCTCGACGGGATTCTCGCCCGCGGCGAGGAGGAGGCGCTCCCATGACGGCAGCAGGTCACGCCCGGACCGGTCCGACCCCGAGCGGCACGCCCCGACCCGCCGGGCTCCCGGCGGGGGTCGACGCCTGGCTCGGCCGCGCCGTGCCCGAGCTGCAGGGGGACCTGCGACACGAACTCATCGCCGGGGGGCGCTCCAACCTCACCTACCGGACCACCGACGCGGCCGGCCACGTCGTCGTGCTGCGACGCCCACCGCTCGGGGACCACCCGGCCACCGCGCACGACGTACTGCGCGAGGCGCGGATCCTGCGCGGGCTGCACGGCCACCTTCCGGCACCGCGAGTGCTCGCCGTCGAGGAGACGGGCGAGGTGGCCGGCGCCCCTCTCGTCGTGCTCGAACACCTCGACGGCACGATCCTGCGCAGCCCCGCCGACGTCGAGCGGCTCACCACCGAGGCCGACCGCGCGCTCATCGGTCCCACGATCGTCGACGCCCTCGTGGCCCTGCACGGGCTGGAGCCGGAGGTCATCGGGCTCGGGGACCTGGCCCGTCGCCGCGACTACCTCACCCGCCAGCTCGGGCGCTGGCACGGGAACTGGCGCCGGACCAGGATCCGAGACCTGCCCGACCTGCAGACCGCGTACGAGCATCTCGTGGCCGCGGCTCCCGAGCAGTCCCGCTCGGGGATCGTGCACGGGGACTTCCGCCTCGACAACTGCATGCTCGACTCCCGGTGGCGGGTGCAGGGCGTGCTCGACTGGGAGCTGACCACGGTCGGAGACCCCCTGGCCGACGTCGGCCAACTGCTCGTCTACTGGGCGCAGGCCGACGACGAGGCCCGTGCGCTGCACGACCCGGCCACGGTCCTGCCCGGCTTCTCGAGCCGGGACGAGCTGCTCGCCCGGTACTGCCTCGCCACCGGCACCGACCTGGCCCGGATCGACTACTTCGTCGCCTACAACTGGTGGAAGACCGCGTGCATCGTCGAGGGCGTGCACACCAGGGTCGCGCAGGGCGCGATGAGCGGTGGCGACCGCACCGCGGCCTCGTTCGCCGAGCAGTCGGCCGCCGTCGCCGGCCGGGCCGCGTCCCTCGCGGCGGCGCTGCGTCGGCGCTGACCCGCGCCGGCCACGGACCCGTCCACCCCGGCACCTCCGACCCCATCCCGGGCCGCCAGTGAGAGTCGATGGGGAGGTGGGTCGTTGCCGGCGGCGAGGCGGTGCGGTGCCGGGTCAGTCGCGCTGTCGAGCTGCCCCTACGGGCGGGGCAGGGGTGTGACCGCCGGCCGGTCGCACGCGTGGGGCAGCTCGACAGCGTCGTGCCGACTCTGCGGACGCCGGTCCCGTCACCCGCGGCGGGCCGGCGAACTGGGCATCCTGCCGCCGGCCGGGCAGCCCGATCCTGCACGGCGGGCAACTGCCGGCGAGGCTCCTGGCCTCTGGGCCGTCACGCGGATCGCGGCATGACAGCGCATGTGACCTTGGGGCAGCGATGCCGGGGCACCGCGCCCGGCGGACCGCACGGCACCGCTGCTTCTGGCAGGATCCGTCGGATGCGCAGACTGATGGTGCTCTTTCTCGTGATGGCTGTTGCCGGCTGCGGCGACGGTGACGCCACCGAGACGGGAGCCACCGAACAGTTCACCCAGGGCGGCGTCAGTATGGCGCCGACGGTCAAGGCCGGCCAGGTTGTCACCACACGAACAGTCACCGGCACGTACGAGGCACGGCGCGGCGACGTCGTCCTGTTCCGTTCCCCCGGCGGTCTCTGGGGTGACGGTGAGGCGCCGCTGCTCAAACGCGTCGTCGCGGTTGGCGGCGAAACCATCGCCTGCTGCGATACCTCCGGCATGGTGACGGTCGACGGCAAGCCACTGGCCGAGCCGTATGTGGCTGAGGACGCGTCGCTCGACGAGCCGCCGAACCCGAACTACTGCGGGCCGCGCAGGTTCGCCGCGGTCACCGTGCCGGCCGGCTCCGTCTTCGTCATGGGCGATAGCCGCGCCCGGTCGAACGACTCCCGGTGTGCCGGGCCGGTGCCGGTGTCGTCGGTGTTCGCCGTAATGGTCGACTGACGGCGCACCTGACACTCGCCACGGACTGACCGAGGTGGCCGACGGTGAGCGCTCGGACGGCGGCAGATCCGGATGGCCGCCGAGTGGCAATTACCCGAATTTTGTCCAATGCCCTTCAGAAATCACCTCGACGGAGCCGTCGACGACCTTGATGGCCGTCTGTTCGTCGATGGCGTAGGCAGGGACGCCTATGTCGGCCGCCCACCGCTCGGCGTCGGCCAGGGTGTTCGTGGGGAAGAGGTTCAGGTGCGGGAAGATCGAGAAGTCGACGACTCCCAAAGCTCGGTCGTCCGGCGCCGACGGCCATTCGACGAAGTACGACCCGATCCGGGGTGTCATCACCATGCTTCCCGCGCTCACCCCCACCCAGACGGTGTCGGGCAGCGAGGGCAGCAGATCGGCCAGCCCGGACTCTCGCATCCAGTGACACAGGTACGTCGCGTCGCCACCGTCGACCAGCAGCACATCGGTCTCCCGGACCCATGGAATCCATCGCTCCGCGCCGATGCCGGGCAGCGCCGTGAGCTCGAGGACACCGAGCGAAGCCCAGCCCAGGCCGGACAGGTACCGCCAATCGGAAGCGGGGTCGGCGGCCAGGAAGCCCTGCACCGATGCCGGTCCACACATCGGGTGACCCCACTGCGCTGTCGGAACGCAGAGGGCCCGACACTCGGAGACCGGCTTACCGAGAAGCTGCACGAGCGCCGAGTGGATGCTTGGGTTCGTCACACCGCCGGACGTCAGCAGAAGCTTCACGGCACCTCCAAGGAGTTGAACGCGCTCGACGGGCAGGCGGCCCGAGCCGGGACACATCGTAGGTCGAACGCCTGCCCCTGACGTCCGTGAGATCGCTGCGGCGAATACCGCATCCGGTCCCACCTCGCTAGGAGAGCCGCTCGATGACCATCGCCATGCCCTGGCCGCCGGCCGTGCACATCGTCTCGAGACCGAACTGGCCGTCGCGGGCCCGCAGCCCGTTGATGAGCGTCGTCGTCATCCGCGCTCCGGTCTGGCCGAACGGGTGGCCCAGGGCGATCGCGCCACCGTGGACGTTGACCCGTTCGGGATTCGCCTTGAGGTCCCAGATCGAGGGGACGACCTGCGCGGCGAACGCCTCGTTGAGCTCGACGAGATCGATGTCGGCCATCGAGAGCTTGGCCAGCGCGAGGGCCTGCTTCGAGGCCTCGACCGGGCCGAGCCCCATGATCTCCGGCGAGATCGCCGAGACGCCCGTGGACAGGATCCGGGCCAGCGGCGTGACGCCGAGTTCGGCGGCCCTGCGGGCGGACATGACGACGAGGGCGGCCGCGCCGTCGTTGAGCGGGCAGCAGTTGCCCGCGGTCACCGTACCGTCGGGCCGGAAGACCGGCTTGAGGCCGGAGAGCGACTCGACGGTCACCCCGGCGCGGGGTCCGTCGTCGGTGGCCACGACGGTGCCGTCGGCGAGGGTCACCGGCGTGATGTCGGTGGCGAAGAAGCCCGACTCGATCGCGGCCTGGGCCCGCTGCTGGCTCGTGGCGGCCCACTCGTCCTGCTCGGCGCGGCTCACCCCGCGGTGGCTCGCGACGTTCTCGGCGGTCTCGCCCATCGCGACGTAGACGTCGGGCAGCTCGCCCGCGTCGCGCGGGTCGGTCCACGGGCCGGCGCCACCCTGGGCGCGGGCGGCGGTGCGCTCCCCCGCCGCGGCGAAGATCGGGTTCTTCGTGTCCGGCATGCCGTCGGACTTGCCGGCGGCGAAGTGCGAGACGACCTCGACCCCGGCGGAGACGAGCACGTCCGCCTCACCGGCACGGATGGCGTGCAGCGCCATCCGGGTCGTCTGCAGGCTCGAGGCGCAGTAGCGCTGCACCGTCGTCCCGGGGACCCGGTCGAGCCCGAGCTCGACGGCGACGACGCGCCCGAGGCCCCAGCCCTGCTCGCCGGCCGGCTGCGCGCAGCCGAGCATGAGGTCGTCGATCTGGGTCGGGTCGAGCGACGGCACCTGGGCCAGGGCCGCCTGGACCGTCTGGGCGGCCAGGTCGTCGGCCCGCATCGAGGCCAACGACCCCTTGAAGGCCCGGCCGATCGGCGAGCGTGCCGCGGCGACGATGACTGCGTCCTGCATGGTGTCCTCCGATTTTCGGGCCGGTGCCCGTGACGGCGGTGCCGTCGGTGTCAGGTCTGGTCGGGGGTGTCGGGTCTGCTGGCCCCGGTGAGCTTGAACTTCTGGATCTTTCCGCTCGGGGTCCGGGGCAGGGTCGGAACGACGCTGAAGCTGCGGGGGCGCTTGAAGTTGGCCAGCCGGTCCCGGCACCACGCCTCGAGCTCGTCGACGAGCACCGACTCGTCCCCACCCCAGTCGGGAACGGTCTGCACGAAGGCGCTGCCGACCTCGCCCATCCGCACGTCGGGGACCCCGACGACGGCGGCGTCGGAGACCGCGGGGTGCTCGCACAGCACGCGCTCGACCTCGGCGGGATAGACGTTGAAGCCCCCGACCATGTAGACGTCCTTGATCCGGTCGGTGATGCGCAGGTAGCCGTCCTCGTCGACCCAGCCGACGTCACCGGTGTGCAGCCAGCCGTCCTCGTCGATGGCCTGTGCGGTGGCGACCGGGTCCTCGAAGTAGCCCAGCATCACGTTGTAGCCACGCACGAGGACCTCGCCGGACTCACCGGCCGGCAGCGCCCGTCCGTCGAGACCGGCGATCCGCAGCTCGGTGCCCGGGATCGCCCGTCCACAGCTGGTCGAGATCCGCTCGATGTCGGCGTCGGGCGGACACACGGTCGCGGTGCCGCAGGTCTCGGTCAGACCGTAGGCGGTGATGACGTCGCGGAAGCCGAGTTCCTCGCGCATCCGGTGCAGCAGCGGCACCGGCACGATCGTGGCCCCGGTGACCGCCAGGCGCACCGAACTGACGTCGTACGCGCCGAAGTCGGGGTGCTCGAGCAGGGAGGTGTAGACGGTGGGCGCGCCGGGGAAGACGGTGACGCGTTCCCGCTCGACGAGACGCAGTACGGCCTCGACGTCGAACACGGCGACCGGGATGATCGTGGCGCGCATGAGCAGGCAGGCGAGGATGCCGGCCCGGTAGCCGAAGCTGTGGAAGAACGGGTTGACCATGAGGTAGCGGTCGCCGCGCCGCAGCCCGACGAGCCGGGCCCACTGCAGGTCGACGCGCAGGTTCGAGGCGTGCGAGACCATCGCGCCCTTGGGGTAGCCGGTGGTGCCCGAGGTGAACAGGATGTCGGCCATGCCCGCGGGGTCGAGGGCGGCGATCCGTCCGTCGACGACGGCGGGGTCGACCTCGTCGGCCAGCGCGGTGAAGCCGGCCAGGGACCACACGCCGTCACCGGCCTGCTCGCGGTCGGCGGTGGCGGACAGGTCGACGACGGTACGCACCGAGGGCAGCAGCGGCACGGGGCGCCCGACGGCCGGTGGTGGCCCGTCGCCGCGCAGCGCGGCCAGGTAGTTGGCGCGCAGGAAGGTGTCGTCGAGGATGACCATCGTGGCCCGGACCTTGGCGATGGCGTACCGCGCCTCCGCTCCCCGGAAGCGGGTGTTGACGGGGCAGAGCACGCCACCGGCGGCCAGTACGCCGAGGGCGCTGACGACCCAGTCGGCGCTGTTCGGGGCCCAGACGACGACGCGGTCCCCCGGCTCGAGGCCGTGCGCGACCGCGGCCCGGGCGAACCGGGTGACGGCCGCGTCGAGTTCTGCGAAGGTCATCCGTACGTCACCGTCGACCAGGGCCTCGATCTCGGCGGCGTCCTGCGCGGCCCGCCGTAGCAGGGCGGGGATCGTGGTCAACACGTCACTCACGCACATCTCCTCACGCGGAGCCGGTCACTTGTCTGGCGCGGATCACAGACTACCAACCAAGCGCTTGCTAGACTAGCGTGGCAACGGCGGCTACACCGTCAGCGAGCCGCGCAGACTCGACCGATCCGACGTCCGGCACCGACCGGCGAGGCATCCGCAGGAAGGGAACCCGGTGGCAGAGGCATACATCGTGGACGCCGTCCGCACTCCCGTCACGCGCCGCGGTGGCGCGCTCGCGGGCATCCACTCCGCTGACCTGGGCGCCGCCGCGCTCACCAGCCTCATGAGTTCCTCGGGGGTCGACCCCGACGCCGTCGAGGACGTCGTGTTCGGCTGCGTCGACACCATCGGCTCACAGGCAGGTGACATCGCCCGGACCGCCTGGCTCGCCGGCGGCCTCCCGCAGCACGTACCCGGGGTCACCGTCGACCGGCAGTGCGGCTCGAGCCAGCAGGCGGTGCACTTCGCAGCCCAGGCGGTCATGGCCGGAGTCAACGACGTCGTCGTGGCCGGAGGCGTGCAGAACATGAGCGCCATCCCCATCTCGGCCGCGATGCTCACCGGTCAGCAGTACGGCTTCGACAACCCCTTCTCCGGGTCCAGCGGCTGGCGCGAGCGCTACGGCGACGAGGAGATCTCGCAGTTCCGCTCGGCCGAGATGATCGCCGGGAAGTGGGACATCAGCCGGGAGGACATGGAGCGCTTCGCCCTGCGCAGCCACGAGCGGGCCCTGCGGGCCATCGCCGAGGGCCGCTTCACCCGCGAGATCCGCGCCGTCGGCGACGTCGACACCGACACCTGTCCGCGCGCCGACACGAGCCTGGAGAAGATGGCCGGTCTCCACCCGCTCACCCCGGGCGGCCGGGTCACCGCCGCCGCGGCGAGCCAGCTCTGCGACGGCGCGGCCGCCCTGCTCGTGATGAGCGAGCGGGCCGTGGCCGAGCACGGGGTGACCCCGCGCGCCCGGATCCACCACCTGTCGGTACGCGGCGACGACCCGGTGTGGATGCTCACCGCCCCGATCCCGGCCACCGCCCACGCGCTCGGGCGCACCGGGCTGTCGATCGAGGACATCGACCTGTTCGAGGTCAACGAGGCGTTCGCCTCGGTCGTGCTCGCCTGGATCAGGGAGACGGGGGCCGACCCGGAGCGGGTCAACGTCAACGGCGGCGCGATCGCCCTGGGCCACCCGCTCGGCGCCACCGGCGCCCGGCTCATGACCACCCTGCTGCACGAACTCGAACGCACCGGCGGCCGCTACGGCCTGCAGGTGATGTGCGAGGGCGGCGGCCAGGCCAACGTGACGATCATCGAGAGGCTCTGATGCCGCAGTCCCCCACCACGCCTGAGGGCGTCGACCTGACCGGCCAGGTCGCCATCGTCACCGGAGGCACCCGTGGCATCGGCGCCGAGATCACCCGCGCCTTCCTCAGGGCCGGGGCGCGGGTGCTCGTGTGCGGCCGCAACGAGCCCGAGCGGCTACCCGAGGTCGACGGACGCACGCCCGACTTCGTCCAGTCGGACGTGCGCGACCCGGAACAGGCCAGGGCCCTCGTCGCCGCGGCGGTGGACCGGTTCGGCCGGCTCGACATCCTGGTCAACAACGCCGGTGGCGCGCCGAGCGCCGACACCGCGACGGTCTCCCCCCGCTTCGTCTCGGCGATCGTCACGCTCAACCTGCTCGCCCCGTTCTACGTCGCCCAGCAGGCCAACGAGGTCATGCAGCGGCAGGGCAACGGGACGATCATCAACATCGGCTCGGTCGCCGGGACCAACCCGGCCCCGGACACCGCCGCGTACGCCGCCGCCAAGGCTGGCCTGACGATGCTGACCCGGTGCCTCGGGCTCGACTTCGCGCCAGCCGTGCGGGTCAACCAGGTGACGGTGGGTCTCGTGCAGACCGAACTGTCGCACCTCTACTACGGCGACGAGGCGGGACAGGACCGCGTGGCCCGGACGATCCCCATGCGGCGGATGGCCACCCCGGCCGACATCGCCGCGGCCTGCCTGCTGCTCGCCTCGCCGCTGGCCGGCTACGTCACCGGCACGGAGATCGTCGTCGCCGGTGGCGGTGAGATCCCGGCGCGGCACCTGGCCGCCCAGCCGCCCGGCACCGGTCCGCTCGGCTGAGCCCGCCGGGCACGTACGACAGCGGGGTCCGCACCGGCCGGTGCGGACCCCTTCGTCATGCGCTGTCGGCGGGCGGTTCAGAGACCGGCGAGCGCTGCCACCTCGGCGCGAACCGCCGCCGGGGAACCGGCCAGCAGCTGGGCCGACTTGCCGCGCTTGAAGAACAGGTGGGCGTCGTGCTCGAAGGTGAACCCGATGCCGCCGTGCAACTGGATCGCCTCGGCGGCGACGGTCATCAGCGTGTCGGTGCACACGAGCTTGGCCAGTGCCGCGTCGTGCGAGCGGGTGGCGGCCCCGGTGCGCAGTGTCGTGACGAGGTGGTCGGCCGTGGCCCGCGCTCCGGCGACCGCCACGGCGAGGTCGGCGCAGCGGTGCTTGAGGGCCTGGAACGACCCGATCGGGCGGCCGAACTGCTCGCGGACCTTGAGGTACTCGACGGTGCGGTCGAGGCAGGCGCGGGCGGCGGCAGCCGACTCCAGCGCGAGCATGGCGCGCACGTGGTCGAGCAGCACCCGGGCCCCCTCGCCGCCGGGGGCGTCGACCCGGGTGGCGGCGGCCTCGCGGAGGTGCACCGTGCTCAGCCGCCGGGTCTGGTCGAGCGTCATGTGCGTCCGCACGTCCACCCCGTCGGCGGCCAGGTCGACGGCGTGGACGCCGAGCTCGCCGTCTCCGTCCCGGGCGGTGACGAGGACGACCCGGGCGGCTTCGACTCCGGCGACGAGGGTCTTGGTACCGGTCAGCGCCCACTCGTCCCCGGTGCCGGTGGCCCGGGTCGCGGTCTGCCCGAGGTCCCAGCCCGCGCCGTCCTCGGCGAGGGCACTGGCCAGGGTCAGCTGTTCGGCCACGACGCGCGCCAGCAGGGGCTCGGCGCTCGGGCCGAGGGCGCGGGCGGCGAGGATCGCGGTGAGGCTCGTCGCGAGCGCGCCGGGCACGAGCCGGGCCCCGAGCTCCTCGATGACGGCGGTCGCGGCGGACACGTCGAGGCCGAGCCCGCCGAGGTGCTCCGGCACGACGAGGCCGAGCAGGCCCAGCTCGGCCGTGAGCAACTCGTGCAGCCGCGGGTCGTGGCCCTGCGCCCCGACCATGAGCTCGTGGGTGCGGCGCAGGTCAGCCTGCTCGTCGAGCACCTCGGCGACGGAGGCGCGGACCTGGGCCACCTCCTCGGCCGCCTCGGGCGGCAACGCCTCGGCCACGGGCGGGGGGCCGGCGCTCGCTTCGGTCATCGTCCTCACCTCATCGGGGCAGACCGAGCAGGCGCTCGGCGATGATGTTGCGCTGGATCTCGTTGGAGCCGCCGTAGATCGTGTTGGCGCGGCTGAAGAGGAAGTGGGTCTGGGCGTCGTCCAGCTCGTACCCGGGCCCGGTGAGCAGCGCCCCGGCGCCCTCGACGTCGACCGCGAGCTCGCCCAGCGAGCGGTTCCACGTGGCCCACTGCAGCTTGGAGATCGACGCCTCCAGGCCGGACAGCCCCGCACCGGCGGACGCGAGCAGCCGCACCGCCGAGTGCCGCATCACCTCGAGCCCGATGTAGGCCTCGACGAGGCGGTCGCGCAGCGCCGGCTCCTGCCAGGCGCCGTTCTCGTGGGCCCGGGCGATGACGGCGTCGAGACGCCGACGGAAGCCGATCTGCTGGCCGAGGGTGGACACGCCGCGCTCGAAGCCCAGGGTGCCCATGGCGACCTTCCAGCCCTCGCCCTCGGCGCCGACGCGGTGCTCGACGGCGGCGACGGCCCCGTCGAAGAAGACCTCGTTGAACTCGCTCGTGCCGGTCAGCTGGGTGATCGGGCGCACCGTGACGCCGGGCTGGTCCATCGGCACGAGCAGGTAGGACAGGCCCGCGTGCCGGGTCGAGTCGGGGTCGGTGCGGCACAGCACGAAGCACCAGTCGGCCAGGTGCGCGAGCGAGGTCCACACCTTCTGCCCGGTGATGACGTAGCTGTCGCCCCGGCGTTCGGCGCGGGTGCGTACCCCGGCGAGGTCCGAGCCGGCGTCGGGCTCGGAGTAGCCCTGACACCAGATGTCCTCGCCGCTGGTGATGCCGGGCAGGAACCGCGCCTTCTGCTCCGGGGTGCCGAACGCCAGCAGTGTCGGGCCGAGTAGCTGCTCGGACATGTGCCCGAGCCGCCCGGGGGCGCCGGCACGGGCGTACTCCTCGTGGTAGATGACCTGCTGGGCCAGGGTCGCGGGGCGACCGCCGTACTCGGTGGGCCAGCCGAGGCCGATCCAGCCGGCCCGGCCCAGGTGGCGTTCCCACTCGCGGCGCAGTTCGTGCGCCTCGTGCTCGCGTCCCTCGCCGCCAGTGCCGACGGCCTCGGCGAACGGCCCGGTGAGGGCGTCGTGGAGCCAGCCGCGGATCTCGGCCCGGAACTGCTCGTCGCTCACCGGCGCGCCGGTGGCCTGCGCCGCGTCCGTAGCCATGTCAGGCGCCGTAGACGGGGGTCGGCGGCGCGGAGCGGGCGACGAGGTCGGCGATCGCGGCGGTGAGTTCCTCCGGCTTCCACCGCTCGCCCCTGGTGGCGGCCAGCCCGTGGCGCCAGCCGTCGGCGAGCGAGACCTCGCCGCCGGCTACCTCGAAGACGGCTCCGGTGACGGCCTGCGCGGCGTCGGAACCGAGCCAGACCACGAGGGGGGAGACGTTGGCCGGGTCCATCGCGTCGAAGCCCGTCTCGGGGGCGGCCATCGCCTCGGCGAAGACGGCCTCGGTCATCGGGGTACGGGCCGAGGGGGCGATCGCGTTGACGACGATGCCGTAGCGGGCCCACTCGACGGCCGCGATCCGGGTCAGGGCGGCGATCCCGGCCTTGGCGGCGCCGTAGTTGCCCTGCCCGACGCTGCCCATGAGCCCGGCGCCGGAGGACGTGTTGACGACGCGCGCGGCGACCTGGCGGCCGGCCTTGGCCTCGTCGCGCCAGTAGGCGGCGGCGTGGCGCATCGGGACGAAGTGGCCCTTGAGGTCGACCCGCAGGACGGAGTCCCACTCCTGCTCGCTCATGTTGACAAGCATCCGGTCGCGGTTGATGCCGGCGTTGTTGACGAGGGTGTGCAGCCCGCCGAAGGTCTCGACGGTCTCACGCACGAGGCGCTCCCCGTAGGCCCAGTCGCTGACGTCGCCGGTGCTGACGACCGCGCGACCGCCCGCTGCGCGGATCTCGTCGACGACGGCCTGGGCCGCCTCCCGGCTGCTCTCGATGTCGTTGACGACGACGTCGGCGCCCTGCCGGGCGTACTCGAGGGCGTGGACCCGGCCCAGCCCCTGTCCCGCACCGGTAACGATCACCGTTCGTCCTACGCAGAAGCCGCTCACGACACGCCCTTTCACTCGTGGTGCGGCCAGAAAACCACATCCGGCACTGGCGATGCAAGCAAGCGCTTGGTAGGGTGCCGGAAACGACAAAGGATGGCGAACGACGTGACGATGTTCTCGGCCCTGCGATTCCGAGACTTCCGCTTCGTGCTCCTGACCCTGGTGCTGTCCCAGGCCGGCTACTGGGGCTGCAACATCGCCTTCCAGTCGGTGCTCACCGAGGTCGACGGCACCCCGGCGACGATGGGCGCGCTCTTCTTCTGCCTGCTCGTGCCGTTCACGCTCTTCTCCATCCCGGCCGGGGTGCTGGCCGACGCGTACGACCGGCGGCGGCTGCAGATCGGCGTGCTCCTGTCGATCAGCGCCCTGGCCGGGATCTGCGCGGCGACGGTCGCGGCCGGGATCGTCGACCTGCCCGTGCTGCTCACGCTCGCCTTCCTCGCCGGCACCGGGATCAGCTTCCTGTCCCCGGTGACCCAGGCCCTCGTGGCCAACACCGTCCCGGCCGAGGCGCTCGGCCACGCCGTCCCGATCCAGGCCGCCGGGCTCAACCTCGCCCGTTCGATCGGCCCCGCGGTCGCCGGGCTGATCCTCGTGCCCTGGGGACCGCTGGGCACGTTCGTGATGTACGCGGCGCTCAGCCTCGCCGCGGTCGCCGCCGCGATCGCGGTCCGCACCCGTCGCGTCCCGCCGGCCACCCCCGCGGTCCGCGAGAGCCTGGCCGCGCAGGTCCGCGCCGGCATCCGGCACGCCCGGGAGCGGCCCCCGGCCGCGCTCTGCCTGGTCATCGTCGGGGTCAACGCGTTCTTCGGGTGCGCCTTCACGACCCAGCTCGCCGTCCGGGCAGCCTCGACCTCGGACCACCCGGACACGGTCTTCCCCATGCTCGTGGCCCTGACCGGGCTGGGCTCGTTCCTCGGGGTCCTCGTCGTGGCCCGGCTCTCCGGGCGCGTCGCCACCGTGTGGCACGCCGCGGTCACCCTCGGCCTGCTCGCCGTGAGCACCGCACTGCTCGGGGTGGCGACGACAGTGCCCGTGCTCGCGGGGGCCGCGCTGCTGTGCGGCTCGTTCAGCATCGGCGCCATGGTGATCCTGCAGACGGTCGTCCAGCGGGTCGTCGACGACGCGCAGCGCGGCCGGGCGATGAGCCTCTACTTCCTCGGCTGGGGCGGCATGCCGTTCGGTGCCCTCCTGCTCGGCGGGCTGAGCACGTGGTTCGGCTCCGCGACCGCCTTCCTGCTGTACGCCGCCGCGTGCCTGGCGACGGCGGCCACGGTGCTCGTGCGGTTGCGCCGCGGGGGCGGCGACCCCCTGCTGTCCGCGACATGACCGCCCGGCCCCTCCTGCCTCCTGCTGACCCCACCGCCCCCTTCCAGGAGTTCGTCGTGACCGACCAGTCCTCTCCGACCACACCCGCGGCGGCGCTGCCCGTGCCCGCCGACTTCGCCCACCGCACCGGTGTCGCGCTCGTCACCGGCGGCAGCGGTGGCATCGGCCGGGTCGTCGCCCTCGAGCTGGCCCGCCGGGGCTCGGCGGTGGCGATCACCTACCGCAGCAACGCGGAGGCGGCCCGGCAGGTGCTCGACGAACTGCCGCCCGTCGCGTCCGGCACGCACTCGGCGCACCAGCTCGACCTCACCGACGCCGGGGCCACCGTCGCGCTCGTGACCGAACTCGTCGGAAGCCGCGGTCCGCTGCACACGATCGTGCACGCGGCCGGGCCGCACGTGCCCATGCGGCACCTGTCGACGGTGAGCCCCGGACAGTTCGCCACGCAGGTGGCCAACGACACGACCGCCTTCTTCACGCTGGTCTCGGCCTGCCTGCCGGCCCTGCGGGAGAGCCGCGGCAACGTCGTGGCGATCACGACCGCGGCGACGGCGCGCTACCCCGTCCGCGACGGCCTCTCCGCCGCGCCGAAGGCGGCGGTCGAGGCGCTCGTACGGGCCTTCGCCAACGAGGAGGGCCGCTTCGGCATCCGGTTCAACTGCGTCGGGCCGGGCATGCTCACCGACGGGATGGCCGAACGGCTCATCTCCTCGGGGGACCTCGACGAACGCGCCCTGGCCGTCGCCCGGTCCTCGACCCCGCTGCGGCGGTTCGGTGCCGCCCTCGACGTCGCCGAGGCCGCCTGCTTCCTGGCCAGCGACCGGGCCAACTTCGTCACCGGGCAGAAGCTGGACGTCGACGGGGGCTTCGGTGTCTGAGCAGCCCCGGTCCGTACCGTCCGGCTCGGTCGGGCTGGACGCGCTGCTCGCCGAGCGGGCCGTCGAGCGGGCCCTGCTGCGCTACGCGCGCGGGGTCGACCGGATGGACCGGAACCTCGCCGCGAGCGCCTTCCACCCGGACGCCCGGATCACCCTCGGCGGAACCGTGGCCGACCGGGACACGACGCTGGACGTGGTCTTCGCGCTCGTGGCGCGGCGCACCATGACGATGCACTACCTGACGAACGTCCTGGTCGAGCTCGACCCGGCCGACCCGGACCGGGCCCGGGCCGAGACGTACGGCATCGCGTTGCAGCGCAGCGCGTCGGAGCCGCCGCACGGCAACATCGTGAGCGGGTTCCGCTACGTCGACCTCGTCACCCGGCGCGCGGGCGAGTGGCGGGTGCAGGAACGTCTGACTGTCTCGGAGTGGCAGCGGGTCGACGACCTCGCCGGACAGTGGCCGCTCCCCGAGGCCTCGCTGCGAGGAGCCCGCGACGGGTCCGACCCGGTCAGCCGCCCGTGGCCGCCCGACGGCCCGGGTGCCTAGCCACCGGATCGGGCCGTCAGCCCGGGTCGGGGCTCGACTCGCCGAGCATCGCGCGCATCCCGCCGTAGTTGCCCGCGACAAGGGCGGCCCGGTCCGGGCCGGAGCGCCGCGCGGCAACCTCGGCCTGCTGGCGCACGACGTGTACCGGGCCGGCGCCCAGGGCTGCCAGCCCCTGGGCGGCGACGTCGGCCGGGTCGGCCGCTCCGGTCAAATCGAGGCCGGCCCGCTCCATGGCGGGGGTGGCCGTCAGTCCGAGTACGAGGTGCAGCACGTCGACGCCGACCTGCCCGAGTTCGAGCCACAGGCCCTCGGTGAAGATCCGGGCGAAGGCCTTGGCCGCGGCGTAGACGCCGATGTCGGCGTGGCCGAGGTAGCCGGCCGAGGAGCCGACGACGAGGATGCCACCACGGCCGCGTGCGGCGAGCCGGGCACCGAGTTGACGGCAGAGTTCGAGCGGGCGGGTGACGTTGAGATCGATGACGGCCTGGACCCGGGCGAGGTCCGCCTCGACGAAGCGGCTGCGGTACGTGTTCGCGCCGGCGTTGAGGACGAGCAGGCCGAGGTCGAGGTCGGCGACGGCCTCGACGATCCGGGCGGTCGCGTCCGCGTCGAGCAGGTCCAGTGCGAGCACTCGGCACGGGGCTCCGTGGGCCCGGACCCGGTTGGCGGCCGCCTCCAGGGCCTCGGGCCTGCGGGCGACGAGCACGATGCCGAGGCCGGCCCGGGCCAGCTGCTCGGCGAACGCGGCGCCGACCCCCTCGGAACCGCCGACGACCAGGGCCCAGGGCCCGTAGCGCTCGCGCAGGCCGGTCACGCCGGTGGCCTCGCTCATGCCCTTGCCACGCTGTCCGCGCCGGCGGCCGGCTCGTCGAACCAGCCCCACTCCCAGGGAGTGATGGTGGCCAGGGGCCCGGTGAGCAGCGGGGTGGCCGCGCTGGCGAGCGCCGCGGGCGGGGCGGGCAGCGGGTCCGCGGCCAGGGCCCGGGTGAACTCGACCGGGTCGGCCTCGAGGTAGGTGAGACGGATCCGCGTGACCGGTCCGTCGGTGTCACCGCGGCTCGGGGCGCTGCGGAAGGTCCACACGCCCGCGACGCCGTCACGCGCGAGCAGGTCGGGCACCTGGTTCTCGTGCTCGAACCGGGACAGGTCGGCCACCTCGGGATGCTGGGCGGCCTCGATCCGGCTGACCTCGACGTGCACCCCGCGGTGCGGCCGGAACGGCAGCGCGGCTTGGGTCACGAGGGCCCGGGGGGCCACGTAGCCCCGGACGGGGCGGAACATCCGGGTCATCGGCCGTTCGGTCCAGGCCAGCTCCGGACGCCGGCCCTGGTGGATCGCCCGGTCGCCGAGGTCCTTCCACTCGGCGATCGAGTCCGCGGCCGGCTCGGCGAACCAGTACATCGCCATGTACTGGCTGCCGGCGAGGGCGAGGTCGGGGTAGCTGCCGAGCCGCTCGCACGCGGGGGTACGCACCCAGCGGTCGCCGTGGACGACGCCGGGCAGGGCGAGGTTCTCGGGGCGGTGGTCGAGCTGGTGCCACGCGTTGTAGTCGCGATGGCGGGCGGGGTCGGTCACCTGCGGGAAGGAGAAGAAGGCGCGGGTGGCGGTCTCGGGGGTGCTCGGGATCATCTCGGCCCTCTCCACGGGGTGGGGCGCTGACCCTTGACCCTAGGGCCGCACCAGCACTAGCGTCAAGCAAGCGCTTGGTTGACATACGTGTCCGCAAAGGAGTCCCATGACCGCCAGCGACGCGGACTTCCGCGCCCGACTCGACGCCCTGATCGGCCTCATCGACCCGCCGCGCCGGGCCAAGGACGCGATCACCGAGGCGGCCATCCGCATCTGGTGCGACGCCGTCGGCGACGAGAACCCCGCCTACCAGGACCCGCGGTGGGCCGCCCGCTCCGCGTGGGGCGGCATCGTGGCCCCGGCGACCTCGCTGAACATGTGGACCCTGCCGGGCAACCGGCGCAGCCACCGCCACGCCGAGAGCCTCGACCGGGTCAACGAGGTCCTCGCCGAGCGCGGCTTCACCTCGGTGGCCGCCGTGCAGACGGAGCACACCTACGTACGCCCGCTGCGCCCCGGCGACCACCTCGAGCAGTTCCCCTCCATCGGTGCGGTCTCCCCGGAGAAGTCCACCCGCCTCGGCCGGGGCCACTTCGTCGACCTCGTCAGCGACTACCGCACCCTCGACGGCGAGCCGGTCGGCCGCGTCGTCCTGCGGATGCTCCGCTGGAACCCGGCGACCCGGGCCGAGGTCCCGGCGACGCCCGGGGACCGCCTCGCCCGGCCGGTGCGCCCGGTCGGTGCCGCCCCGACCGACCTGCCGCCCGCCGGCAGCACCGGCACCCTGACCGCGCACCTGCAACCCGGCTACGCCGCCGCCCCCCTCGACGAGCGCCCCTACCTCGTCGGCACCGCCGAACTCGCCGACGGGACCCGGCTCAGTGCGGACGTCGTTGACCTGCGCCCCGACCTCGTGCACGACGGCATGCCGGTCGTCGTGGCCCACCGGCGCACCCGCGACGGCCAGGTCCTGCCCGTACTCACCGCCCCGCGGCCCGAACGCCGCACCAGCACCCGCACCGGGGCCGAGGTGAGCACGGGGCAACGCCTCGCCCCCTGGCCGGTCCCCGTCACCCAGCTGTCCATCGCGGCGCTGGCGACCGCGACCTTCGACTTCAACGACGTGCACCTCGACCGCGACGCGGCCCTCGAGCGGGGCGCCCGCGACGTCTACATGAACATCCTCGGCTCAAGCGCGCTGGTCAACTGCTACCTCACCGACTGGGCCGGGCCGGAGGCCCGCGTCGTCGACTTCCGCACCCGCCTCGCCGCGCAGAACCACCCCGGCGACACCTGCACCCTCGACGGTGTCGTCACCGGCCTGGAGCCGGCGCCCGGGGCCACCGGGGGAACGCACGTCACCGTCGACGTCCGCGGCACCAACAGCCTCGGCGACCACGTCATCGCCTCCGCCACCCTCGCCCTGCCCTGAGAGGAACCCCGTGCTCGCCAGCTACGTCGTCGACTCCGGCTCCCCCGACAGCCTGCGTCTCGGTCAGCTCGACGCCCCGACGCCCGGCGCCCGTCAGGTGCTCGTGCGGGTCCAGGCGGCGAGCCTGGACCGGGTCGACACGTACATCCGGCGCGGCACCCACGGGATGGCGGTCACCGGGCCGGCGATCCTCGGCCGGGACGTCGCCGGCACCGTCGTGCGGACCGGTCCCGGCGTCACCGGTTTCACTCCCGGCGACGCGGTCGTCGGGCTGACCACCGGCACCCACGCCGAGTTCGCCGTCGTCCCGGCCACGCACTGTTTCCCGCGGCCGGCCGCGCTCGACGCCGTCCGGGCCGCGGCGGTACCCACCGCCGGACGCACCGCCTACGACGCGGTCGTCAACCTCGCCGGCGTACGCCCCGGCGACCGGGTCCTCGTCGTCGCCGCCGCGGGCGCGGTCGGCACCTTCGCCGTCCAGTACGCCCACCACCTGGGCGCCCGCGTCGTCGGCACCAGCGCCCCAGCGAAGGCTGACGCCGTACGCGCCCTCGGCGCCCTCGACGTCGTCGACCACTACCGCCCCGACGTCGTCGAGTCCCTGCGTGCCGCCCTGCCCGGCGGCGAGGCCGACGTCGTCGTCGAGTCGGTCGGCGGCACCCTGTGGTCCGACGTGCTCAAGGTCCTCGCCCCCGGCGGGCGGCTGGTCACCTGCGGCGTCACCGCCGACAGCCACGCCCACCTGCACCTGGGTCGACTCATGGTCAAGGGCTGGACGCTGCGCGGCATCGGCCGGCCCGGACCCGAGGCGGTGGCCCGCCAGCTACGCGAGGCCCTCACCCTCTCGGCCGTCGCCGCCGCCCCCGCGGTCGCCGCCATATACCCGCTCGAACAGGCCGCGGCCGCGCACGACCGGCTGGAGGCCTCCGACTTCGTCGGGCGGATCGTCCTCACGACCGGCTGAGCGGGGCCGAGGTGGGGCGGTGGTGGCCGCCGAGCCGGTCTGCGGGCGGAGAGGGGTCGTCGCAGCGACGCGGGACGACAGCGGGGCCCCTGCTCCGCCACTTTCGGAGAACAGGGGCCCCACCGTCAGCGGGTCACTGGGTACCGGCGACCTGGGGGTCGTCGACGTGCTGCCCGACCAGGGCCGGCTCGGGGCTGGCGTGCCGGCCCTCCCGCTTGAGCTTCCTCCGCTCCTTGCGGCCCTCGACCATCGTGTACAGCGCCGGCACGAGGACCAGGGTCAGCAGCGTCGAGCTGATCAGACCGCCGATCACCACGACCGCGAGCGGTTGCGAGATGAATCCGCCCTCGCCGGTGACTCCGAGCGCCATCGGCAGCAGCGCGCAGATCGTCGCGACGGCGGTCATCAGGATGGGGCGCAGCCGTCGCCGGCCACCCTCGATCACCGCGTCCCGCACGCTCATGCCCTGCTCGCGGTACTGGTTGATCAGGTCCATGAGCACGATGGCGTTGGTGACCACGATGCCGATCAGCATGAGTACACCGATCATCGCCGGTACGCCCAGCGGCGTATCGGTGGCCAGCAGCAGCCCGATCGCGCCGGTCGCCGCGAACGGGATCGACACCAGCAGGATCAGTGGCTGGGCCAGGCTACGGAACGTCGCGACCATGATGAGGAAGACGATCGCGATCGCGGCGAGCATGGCCAGACCCAGCTGACCGAACGCCTCCGTCTGCTCGGCGGTGACGCCGCCGAGGGTGAAGGTGGCACCGGCGGGCAGGGTGAGTGTGTCCAGCCGCTTCTGCAAGTCGGCGGAGGCGGCGCCGACGTCCGAGCCGGTGGCCCGGCCGGTGACCGACGCGCTGCGCTCGCCGTCGATCCGGGTGATCTGCAGCGGTCCGGTGCTCCTGGTCACCTCGGCGACCTGGTCGAGCCGGACGAACGTCGGCGCGGCGGCGCCGGTGCCCGTGCCGCCCGGCGGCGACGCGGCCTGCACCGGAATGAGCAGCCCCCGGAGCTCGGCGATGTTCTTCGGTGCCGCGCCGGAGCGCAGTACGACGTCCCGCTGCTGACCGTCGACGGTGAGCTGGCTGAGCGTCTGTCCCCGCTCGGCGGCGGCGACGATCTGACCAACGGCGGCGTCGGTCAACCCGTACCGACCGGCGACGTCACGCTTGACCTTGACGTCGACCCGGGGCGCGCTCGCGGCGAGGTTGCTCTCCACGTCGGCGATGCCGGCGGTGCCCTTCATCGCGTCCTCGACCAGCTTGGTCGCGGCGGCGAGGTCCTCGGGCTGGTTGGCCTGGACGACGACCTCCAGCTGGTCGGTCGAGCCACCCGGGCCGGCGCTGGAGCCGACCTTGATCGTGCCCGCGTCGGCCAGTGCGGCGGTCTCCTCGCGCAGGTCCTCCATGAGCTGCTCGACGTCGGCGTCGTCGGTGGCGGTGACGTCGAAGGCGGCGGTGTTGGTCGACTGGGCGCTGCCGAAGCCCATGCCGCCCGACGAACCGATCGTCATCTGGTACGCCTTGACGGTGTCGTGCCGGTCGAGGATGGCCTCGACCTGCTTTGCCGCCGCGTCGGTGGTGGCGAGGTTGGTCGCGACCGGCAGCTCCTGCGTGATCCGGAACGCCGTCTGGCCCTCCTGGTCGAGGAAGTTGGTCTTCAGGAAGCTACCGGCGAACATGGTCAGCCCGAGAATGACCACGCTGGCGAGCACGGTCGCCCACCACCGCCGGGTGGCGAAGCGGATCACCGGCAGGTACCCCCGCTGCAGTGGGTTGCGCTTCTCCTTCTCCAACGCCTCGGCCTCGACCTGCGCCTGGGTCTTCACGCCGTGCCTGGGCGGGCGCAGGAACCAGTAGCACAGGACCGGGATGATCGTCAGTGAGACCACCAGGGACGCGAGGAGCGCCACGGTGATCGTGATCGCGAACGGCCGGAACAGCTGCCCGACGAAGCCGCTGACCAGGGCGATCGGCAGGAACACCGCGACCGTCGTGAGGGTCGACGCGACGACCGCGCCGGTCACCTCCTTCACGCCGGTGAGGATGGCGGTGCGCTTCTCCTCGCCGTACTCGAGGTGGCGTTTGATGTTCTCCAGCACGACGATGGAGTCGTCGACCACGCGTCCGACCGCGATGGTGAGCGCGCCGAGGGTGAGCAGGTTGAGCGAGTAGTCGCCGATCCACAGGGCGATGAGCGCGACGACGACGGAGAGCGGGATGGACACCGCGGTCACCACCGTCGAGCGGACCGACAGCAGGAACACCAGGATCACGATCACGGCGAACAGCAGACCGAGCGCGCCCTCGGTGGTCAGGCTCTTGATCGACTTCTCGACGGACGGCGCCTGGTCGAAGATCGTCACCAGTGCCGCGTCGCCGCCGAGCTGCTGCTGGAGACCGGCGAGCTTTTTACTGATCTCGTTGCTGATCTGCACCGCGTTGCCGTCCGGCGAGGCGGTCACCTGGATGCCCAGGCTGGGCTTGCCGTCGGTCCTCGTGATCGAGGTGGCCTCGACCGTGGTGAGGGCGACCGTGGCCACGTCACCGAGCCTGGTGGCGGGCGTGACGTTCAGCTTCCTCAGGTCGTCGAGCCCGGTGAGCGTCCCGCCGACCTGCACCGACAGCGCCTCGTCGTTCTCGTCGACCGTACCGGCCGGGATCGACACGCCGTTGGCCTTGAGCGCCGCCGTCACGGTCTGGGCGTTGACCCCGGCCGGACCGGCCTCGCGCGGGTTCAGGGTGATGGTGACGTTCTTGTCCTGGACGCCGGTGACGTCCACGGAGCGGACACCCTCGACGCCCTGAAGCGCGGGCACGACGATGGTGTCGAGCTGCGCGGCGAGGGCGTCCTGGTCGCCCGACTTCGTCGCGGCGAGGACGATGGCCGGCAGGTCGTCGGTCGAGCCCGCGACCACCTGCGGGTCGACCCCTTCGGGCAGCTGGGCGTCGATCCGGTTGACCGCGGTCTGGATCTTGTTGGTGATCTCGTCGATCGGGGTGCCGAACTCGAAGGACACCGTGACCGTCGCCGCGCCCTCGCCGGAGGTCGAGGTGATGGACTCCAGCCCGGGCACACCCTGAAGGGCGCCCTCGATCGGCTTGGTCACCTGCTCTTCGACGATGTCCGGCGCGGCACCCGGAAAGGGTGCGACCACGAACGCGGCCGGGAACGACAGCGACGGCAGCAGTTGCTGCTTCAACGAGGGGATCGCGATCGCGCCGAAGCCCAGGGTGATGATCGCGATGAGCGCGACCAGCCCCCGGTTCTTCAAGCTCAGCCGGGCGAGGAACGACATGTCAGGTTCTCCTCCAACGGGGCGCTTCGACGGTTCGCGTGCCCCGACCTTTTGTCCCAAGGTTCGCAAGCCGGCCGGTCGCTGACATCGGCCAACCGCGGTCACTCCGCTACCACGACCGCGGTAGGCACACATACCGCTGGAGGCCGACGCCGGGGCGGCCCGGCTCAGGTAGCGTGATCTTCGTGGACGAACCGGACAGCGCCCGGCCGTCGACCGCAGGCGCGTCGACGTTCCCGAACCTGTTCGACGTGCTCTTCGCGTCCGCGCTCGCGATCGTGACGCTGATCGCGGTGGTCGTCGGCGACCCGGACACCACCGGCCGGGCGCTGACCTGGCGCGACGCCCTCGTCGCCGCCGCCATCTTCGGGCTGGTCCTGCTGCGTCGGCGCTGGCCGCCCGCCGTCCTCGCCCTCTCGACCGTCCTCGCGGTCGGCCACACCGCCTGGACCGGAAGCCTGGGAGCGGCCATCCTGGCGACCACCGTCGCCGCCTACACCGTGGCGACCCGGACCAGCCGGGCGACCGCGTGGCTGGCCAGTGCCGGTGTCGTCGTCGCGGTGTACGCGGCGATCATCATCTGGTCCGGAGAGGGCTTGCTCGGCCCCTCCGTCGGCGTGGTGGCCTGGATCGGGATGGCCGCCGCCGTCGGCGACGCCACCCGCAGCCGCCGCGCGTACATCGCCGCCGTCGAGGAACGCGCCCGCCGAGCCGAACAGACCCGGGAGGACGAGGCCCGCCGCCGGGTCGTCGAGGAACGAATCCGCATCGCCCGCGACCTGCACGACGTCGTCGCCCACCACATCGCCGTCATCAACGTGCACGCCGGCCTGGCCGGTCACACCATCCGCACCCGGCCGGACCAGGCCGAAACCTCGGTACGCCACGTACGCCAGGCGGCCCAGACCGTGCTCGACGAACTGGCCATGATCCTGTCCATGCTCCGCCAGAGCGGGGAAACCGACGCGCCCACCGACCCGGTGCCGGGGCTGGCCCGGCTGGGTGAGCTGCTGGACTCACTCGCCGCAGCGGGACTGCGCGTGGACCTCCACCAGCTCGGCTCGGCCCGCCCGCTGCCCGAGGCGGTCGACCAGGCGGCGTACCGGATCGTGCAGGAGGCACTGACCAACGCCCACAAGCACGGCACCGGCGGCACCGCCGAGCTGCGCATCGACTACCGACCGGACACGATCGTGCTCGACCTCGGCAACCCGACCAGCGACCTCACGGCACAGCCGGAGAAGATCGGCCACGGGCTGACCGGGATGCGCGAGCGGGCGCTGGCGGTGGGGGGCGCCCTCACCGCCGGAGCGGGCGCCCCCCACCGCTTCCACGTCCGCGCCGTGCTCCCCGCGCCCACCCAGCCCGAAGGCATGTCATGACCATCCGCGTACTCATCGCCGACGACCAGGCCCTCATCCGCACCGGACTGCGCGGCATCATCGAGTCCGCCCCGGACCTCGAGATCGTCGGCGAGGCGGTGACCGGCCGCGAAGCCGTCGAACTCGCCCGCACCGCACGCGTCGACGTCGTACTCATGGACATCCGCATGCCAGACGTCGACGGTCTCCAGGCCACCAGCCTGATCACCTCCGACGACGACCTGGCCGGGGTCCGCGTGCTCATCCTGACCACCTTCGAGCTCGACGAGTACGTGCTGCGCGCGCTGCACGCCGGGGCCAGCGGATTCCTCGGCAAGGGCGCCACCCCCGACGAGTTGCTCGATGGCATCCGCACCGTCGCCAACGGTGACGCCCTGCTCTCACCGAAGGCCACCCAGACGCTGATCGCTCGCTTCCTCACCACCGGCAGACCCGGGCCGCCGCCCGACGCCACCGTGCTCGACGCGCTCACCGACCGCGAACGTGAGGTCGTCGCACTCGTGGCCCTCGGCCTATCCAACGACGACATCGCGGCCCGCCTCCACCTGTCACCGTCGACCGCCAAGACCCACGTCAACCGCGCCATGACCAAGCTCGGTGCCCGCGACCGCGCGCAACTCGTCGTGGTCGCCTACCAGAGCGGGCTGGTCCGGCCCGGCGACGCCGCCTCCGCCTAGCTAGGTGAGCGACTCCCCCGACACGGCGGACAGGACGACGAGCGGGATCTGCCGACCGAAGCCCGCGGCCCGTTCGGCGTACCGCCCCACGTTCGGCTTCTGCGCCACGACGTGCGCGAACAGCTCCGGGTCGCGCTCCCCGTCGGTCACCCGCGCCCGCACCGCGATCGTCCTGCGCCGCAGGACGATCCAGCAGAGTTCGTGGTGACGCGCGTTGACCACCCAGGCCGGGTCCGTGGGGCCGCCCCCCTTGGAGCCGACGACCACCAGGTCCGGCCCGTGCGGCACGTACGGCAACGCCGCGTCGCGCAGCTGCCCGGACCGACGGCCCACCGTCGTCAGCAGCAGCGTGGGGTGGTACGGGAACCGGCCCGCCAGCGCGTACTGCAACGACACGAGCGAGAACCCGGTCCTGCGCACCAGGAACCGGTCGAACGCCATCCCGCGCGGCCCCCGGATCACGATCAGCCACTGCCGGCCGTACGAGGCGAACGACCTCGTCTCCGCACCGATCCTGTCCCGCCGGCTCATCGCGCCCGGGCCAGCAACGGTGACAGCGTCCCGGCGACGTCGGCGACGTCCTCGATGCCCCGGACCACCTCGACGAGCTGCTCCTGCGTGCCCGCGTCGAGGATCCCGTCGCAGAACGTGGCCAGCTTGCCGACCACGAAGTCCCAGTCCGCCCGCGTCGCGGCGTCCCACGGGTCGCCCTGGGCGAAGTCCGACTCGACGACGTACTCCCGGCCGCCGGCCCGGATCGTCAGCGCGCCCCGCGTCCGGCGGATCTGACCTCCCGGGTGCTCCCTGAGGTCGGCCTCCCACTCGGCGTCGAGGACCGGGTCGGGCGCCGTGGTGATCCGGCGCGCCAGGTCCCACACCGCGGGGTCGGCCAGCCGCTGCGGGTCGTACCACTGCGGCCCCGGAGCGTGCCCGAGCAACGCCAGCGCCGCGGCGTACGGCATGTTGAAGGCACCGTCCAGCGGCGCGACGAGCGTGTCCGGGATCTGCGTGGCCGGCTCCCGGAACTGCAACGTCCGGTAGGCCGCCGGGCTCAGCCGGATCTCCATGGACTCGATCTGCGACACCGGCACCCCGTGCGTGTCCGGGAACGCGCGGATCGCGTCGAGCGCGGCGTGGGTGAACCGGCACGTCGGGTACGGCTTGAGCGACGTCTCGCTGATCCACCACGTCGACCCCAGGCCGGCCACCATCTCGTGCCGCTCACCGCCGAGGAAGCCCATCGCCTCGATGAAGCCCGGGGTGCGGTCCAGCACGTCCAGGTCGCCGGTGTAGCCCTCCTCGGCGAGCGCCGCGCCGAGCATCCCGGCGTGCGCGATCGCGCCGTACGGGCCGTACTTGAACGCGTTGAACGAGCGCCGCTCGGCCATGTAGGAGTTCTTGGCCGGCGGGGCCAGCCAGGCGACCAGGCCGAGCGCGTGGGTCAGGCGCTCCGGCTCCCAGCCGCCGACGACGGCGCACGCCGCGGCTGTGCCCATCGAGGCGTACCCGTGCGACGACAGCGGCGACCAGCGGAACTGCCCGTCTTCGAAGGCCATCAGCGAGGTCGACAGGTTCAGCCGCGCGTTGATCTCGAAGGCGATGATGCTCGCGCGCAACAGGCTCGCCCCGTCGGCGTGCAGCCGCTCGGCCTCGGCCAGTCCGGCCGCGACCCCGAACACCGCGAAGTGCGCCGAGTTGAAGAAGGTGTCGTCCGCGTCCAACGCGTTCATCATGTCCGCGTTGGCGTGCGCGGCGTTGATCGCCGCGACCCGCTGCCCCAGCCCGAACACCGTCGCCTCGGCGGGGCCGCCGAACCGGGCGGCGACCCGCTGGACCATGCGGCTGCGCCGCAACCGCACCGCCGCCAGCCCGCAGACGAGCGAGTCGAGAAGGACGAGCTTGCCGTATTCGCGCACCGACTCGGGGATGTCCTCGTCGCGCGTCGTCGCGAACCGCGCGAACAGCTGCGTCCGGGTCGGTCCCGTCGCGCCGGTCACCGCTCAGCCCACCTTTCCCGGCGCGACGAGCCGATTGCCCTGCCTGTCGCGCGGCAGCGGCACGGGGATCGCCGCGAGCAGCTTCTTCGTGTACTCCTGCCGCGGGTTGGCGAAGATCTGCTCCGTCGTGTCCGTCTCCACGATCTCACCGGAGGCCATCACCATGACCCGGTCGGCGATGACCTCGACGAGAGCCAGGTCGTGGCAGACGAACAGGTACGCCAGGCCCAGCTCCTCCTGCAGGTCCCGGAGCAGGTTGAGCACCTGTGCCCGCACCGACACGTCCAGCGCCGCGACCGGCTCGTCGCAGACGATGAGGCTCGGCTTCATCGTCAACGCCCGGGCGATCGCGACCCGCTGCAACTGCCCGCCGGACAGCTCCGCCGGATAGCGCCCCAGGTAACGCGAGCCGATGCCGACCTTGTCGAGCAGCTCGACGGCCTCCCGCTCACGAGTGACCCGGTCCTTGTCGGTGTGCACGAGGAACGGCTCGGCGACCGCGTCCTTGATCGTCATTCGCGGGTCGAGCGAGCTGTACGGGTCCTGGAAGATCATCTGCATCCGTTGGCGCAGCTCGCGCGTCTGCTTCGGCTTCGTGGCCAGCACGTCGATCCCGTCGAAGGTCACCGACCCGGAGTCCGGCTCGATGAGGCGCAGCACCATGCGCCCGACCGTCGACTTGCCTGCGCCGGACTCACCGACGACCGCGAGACACTCACCGCGCTCCAGGGTGAAGCTCACCCCCTTGACCGCGTGCGACCACTTCGTACGCCGGCCGAGCCAGTCCCGGCCGGAGCTGAACGACTTCGTGAGGCCCTCGACCTCGAGCAGGCTCATCAGACCGTCACTCCATCCAGAGAGAGCTCCGCGACGCGCACGCACCGCGCATGGTGCCCGGCGGCGCCGTCGACACGGACCAGGCCCGGGTGGGCCACGTCGCACCGGCCCGGCTGGGCGTACTCGCACCGGCTGCTGAACCGGCACCCGTGCGGCCAGGCGCCCGGGGACGGGATGCCACCGGGGATCGCGCGCAGCCGCCGGTCGGTGCTCAGGCCCGGCTTCGGGATCGACCCGAGCAGGCCGGAGGTGTAGGGGTGCCGCGGGTTGAAGAAGAGCTGCTCCGAGGGCGCGTTCTCGGCCACCTCGCCGGCGTACATGACCACGACCTCCTGGCACAGCTCGGCCACCACCGCGAGGTCGTGGCTGACGAACAGCAGCGCCACACCGGTCTGTTCCTGCAGGTCGCGCAACAGTTCGAGGATCCGCTCCTGCACCGTCACGTCGAGCGCCGTCGTCGGCTCGTCGGCGATGAGCAGGCGCGGGTTGCACGCCATGACCATCGCGATCATGACGCGCTGGCACATGCCGCCGGAGAACGCGTGCGGGTACTCGTCGACCCGCTGCGCCGCCCGCGGGATCTGCACCATCTCGAGCATCTCGACGGCGCGGGCCCGGGCCTGCCTGCGGTTCATGCCCAGGTGCTTGCGCACCGACTCGGCGATCTGGTCCCCGACGGTGTAGGCCGGGTTCAGGCTGCGGATCGGCTGCTGGAAGATCATGCCCATGCCCGGGCCACGCAGGTCCCGCCACTGCTTCTGGGTGCCCGCCGTGAGGTCCACGCCGTCGAAGACGACCCGGCCCGAGGCGATCCGCCCGCCGGTCGCCCCGGTCAGGCCCATCACCGCGATCGAGGTCACCGTCTTGCCCGACCCGGACTCGCCGACGAGAGCCATCGACTCCCCCGGCCTGAGCGAGAACGAGACGTCCTGGACGGTCGTCTGCCACCCGCCCGAGGGAGCGGGGAACTCGACGCTCAGGTTCTCCACGCGCAGCAGGTCCGCCGCCGGTTCGGTGGCGCCGGTCCTGGTGCCGGCGGTCGCGCCGGGTGCCGTTTCACGTGCCATGTCAGCTCCTGGTGGTTGCCGGACCGGTCAATTGCCCGACCGGGTGCGCACGAGGGCGCGACGGACACCGTCACCGACGTAGGTGAAGGCGAGGACGGCGAGGAAGATCATCACGCCGGGCGGCCACACGAGGTACGGCGCGAGGCGCATGTTCGAGGAGGCCGTCGAGAGCATCGAGCCCCAGCTCGCCGCGGGGGCCTGCACGCCCAGCCCGAGGAAGCTGAGGCTCGCCTCGGCCGCGACGGCGGTGCCCAACGACACCGAGATGACGAGGATGATCGGCGGCAGCACGTTGGGCAGCACGTGCCGCACCGTGGTGCGCAGGGTGCTGCAGCCCAGGGCGATCGAGGCTTCGATGTAGGTCTCGTGCCGCACGTCCATCGTGCCGGCGCGGGCCACCCGGAAGAAGCGCGGGGCCATGACCAGGCCGATGGCGAGCATCGCGTTGGTGATGCCGGCGCCGAGGACCGCCACGATGGTGATGGCCAGCACGAGCGACGGGGCGCTCATGAGCGCGTCCATGAGGCGGGTGAGGATCGCGTCGACCCAGCCGCCGCGGTAGCCCGCGATCATGCCGGCGGGCAGGCCGAGCACGAGCGCGACGGCCGCGGCCTGCAACGCCGCCCACAGCGAGACCCGCGCCCCGAAGATGAGCCGGCTGAGCACGTCCCGGCCGTAGTCGTCGGTCCCCAGCCAGTGCTCGGCACTCGGCGGCTTGAGCCGCTGCAGCAGGTCCTGCACGTCGGGGTCGTACGGCGCCAGGGCCGGGGCGAAGATCGCGACGAGGGCCAGCACGAGCAGGAAGACGCCGGCCACGATCGTCGCGGGGCGGCGCACGATGCTCCTGAGGATGCCGGGGGCGGCGACCGGCTCCGGGTCACCCGCGCCGACGGCCGCCGTGGGCACCTCGGCGAGGACGGTCTCGGCGAGGCCGCCCGCGGGCGCGCCGGTGTCGAGCGGGTCGTTCCCCGGCACCGGAGACGTGGGGCTCTGGTTCGCGCTCATGACCGCACCTTCGGGTTGAAGTAGCCGTAGGAGATGTCGACGATGAGGTTGACGAGCACGACGATCGTCGTGCTGAACAGGACGAATCCGAGCAGCACCGGGACGTCGCGCCCCTGCACGGCCTCGACGGCGGTGCGCCCGAGACCCGGCATGTTGTAGATCATCTCGATGGTCACCGACCCGGCGAGGACCTCCGCGACGCGGAAGCCGAGGACGGTGATGACGGGGATGCACGCGTTCTTCAGGGAGTGCTTGAACACGACGCTGGAGCGCGACAACCCCTTGGCCTCGGCGTTGAGGACGTAGTCGGTCTTCATGACCTGCCCGAGCGCCGAGCGCAGCTGCAGGGTCACCTCGGCGGCGGGCAGCAGACCGAGGGCGATGCCCGGCAGGATGAGGTGCGAGAGCCACGGCCAGAAACCGTCGGACAGCGGTTGGTAGCCGAACGCCGGGAACATCTGCAGCCCCACCGCGAAGACCGAGGCGAGCACGAGGCCGAACCAGAAGCCCGGGATGGCGATCGAGATCGAGGCGAACCCGTTGACGATCCGGTCGACGATGCCGCCGGAGCGCAGCGTGGCCACGAGCGCCAGGGTGGCCCCGAGCACGATGGCGAAGATCATCGCGACGAGCACCAGCGACAGCGTCGTGGCCATCCGCCGCGTCAGCAGCTCGGTCACGGTCTGGTCCGAGAGGAAGGACGTGCCGAGGTCACCGCGGACGACGTCGCCGATCCACATCAGGTAGCGCAGGAGGACCGGATCGTTGAGGTTGAGTTCCTCGCGGATCGCCTCGACGCGTTCCGGGGTCGGTTCGTCACCGGCGAGGATGACGGCCGGGTCCCCCGGGGCGAGCTCGATCAGGGCGAAGACGAGCAGCGGGACGACGAACAGCAGGGGTATTGCCGCGAGTAGTCGCCTGCCGGCGTAGCGGAGCATGTCCTACCTCGACTCTGAGCGTGGTGCCTGGGACGGAGGCTCGCCCGGCCTGGTGCCGGCGCGGGCGTTGTCGTGTCGCCGCCGGACCCCGCCACGGCGGGTGGGGTCCGGCGGCGGCACCACCGGGTGGTCAGGAGCGACCGGTCACTTCGTGACGGCGATGTTGCGCAGGTCCCAGATGCCGATGTTCGACATCGGGATGTTGTCGAGGCCGACGACGTTCGCCTTCGCGACGCTCGCGTTGGTCTGGTTGCACAGCGGCACGTACCAGCCCTGCTCGAGCGTCGTCTTCCAGATGTCGTGGTACAGCGGGGCGCGCTTGTCCATCGACAGCGCGGGGTTGGCGGCCTCGGCCGCCTTGGCCGCGACGAGCGAGGGGTCCGCGGCGAGCTTGTAGGTGTTCAGCAGGTAGGTGTTCGCCGTCGCCGCCGGGTCGGCCTTCGGGCTCCAGGACGTGGCGACCATCAGCTCGAAGTCACCGGCGATGAAGCGCGGCTCGTTCTCGGTGTTGGGCACGGGGTTGAGCGACGCGTCGATGCCGACGGCCCGCAGCGACGCCTGCACGACGTTGGCCGGCTGCTCGGCGTTCGTGCCCGCGGCGAAGGTGACGGACACCTTGGCGCCGCCGGCCTGCTGCACCAGGGACTTGGCCTTGTCGACGCTGAACTCGTACGGGTAGGTGTAGTTCGGGATGCGGCTCGGGTCCGTCTCGGGCACGAGCTGGCGCGTCGGCGTGCAGTAGCCGCTGAACAGCGCGCTGATCGCCGCCGGGTCGACCGCGTGGGCGATCGCCTGGCGGACCTCGGGCTTGGCGACGGCGCCCTTGTTGGCGCGCATGTAGATCCCGACGAGATTCTTGAACTTCACCTGGTGCTGCTGCAGGCCGCTGCCCGGGGTGACGATCTTCTCGACCGTGGCGATCTCAGCGGCCGAGCTGAGCGGGGCGAGGTCGACCTGCCCGCTCTGCAGGCCGTTGAGGCGGGCCGCGGCGTCGGGCACGCGCTGCAGCTCGATGCCGCCGAGGCGGCCGACGTTCGGGTCCCAGTAGCTGTCGGCCCGCTTGAGGACGAGCTTCTCCTGGGGTACGAGCTGGGTGGCGACGTACGGGCCGGAGCCGGCGGTGCCGGGGTTGGTCTTGATGTCGACGCCGTCCTTGATGGCCTTCGGGCTGACCATCATGCCGGCCGTGCCGGTGAAGGACGCGGGTAGCTGGACGCCCTTGCCCTTGGCCAGCTTGAGGCGCGCGGTCGTCGCGTCGACGACCTCGACCGACTCGATGTCGGCGAGGTCGCCCTTGAGGGTCGAGCCCGCGAGGGTCTTGCCGCGCTCGATGTTGACCTTGACGGCCTCGGCGTCGAACGGCGTGCCGTCGTGGAACTTCACGTCGTCGCGCAGCTTGAGTTCGAGGACGCTGCCGTTCTCGACGAAGTTCCACTCCTTGGCCAGGCCCGGGACGATCTTGTCGTCCTTGTCGAGCATGGTCAGCCGGTCCCACACGAGGAACAGGTAGCCCCAGGCGCCGTAGCTCGTCTGGAGGGCCGGGTCGAGGTCGCGCAGCGGACCCGCCGACGCGAACTTGAGCACGGCCGAGGTGTCGATCTCGCCCCCGGGAGCGCTCGTGGTGCCGGAGTTGTCCGGTGAGCTGCAGCCGGCCACGGCGAGAGCCCCGATGGCGATCAGCGCGACCAGGCGTCCCCTGGCCTTGTTGTTGACGCCCATTTTCGTCCTTCCAGGAACACGGGCCGATTCGTTCCGGCCGATCGGTGGTGGTGTTGTCCCGCCCGGCGGCTGCGGGCGGGTTCGGTGGGTCGCTGTGACGGCCTTCAGGGTCTGTGGGGTGGTGACCGCCGGGCGCTCGGTCACCCGGCGTCTCAGCCTTCCGCGGAGAGGATCAGTGCACTGGTCGGAACCCCGACGCCCGCCGTCACCAGGACGTTGCGTACGCCGTCGGGCTGGTTGGTCGAGGTCCCCCGGACGAGACGGACGCCCTCCGCGACGCCGTTCGTGCCGTGCAGGTAGGCCTCACCGATCTGGCCACCGTGGGTGTTGGTCGGCAGCGAGCCGGTGACCTCGAGGTTGCCGTCGGCGATGAAGTCCTTGGCCTCGCCGCGACCGCAGAAGCCGTACTCCTCGAGCTGGTTGAGCACGTACGGGGTGAAGTGGTCGTAGAGGATCGCCGCGTCCATGTCGGCGGGTCCGAGGCCCGACTGGGCCCACAGCTGCCGGGCGCAGAGCTCGACCTCGGGGATCCGGGTCAGGTCCTCGCGGTAGTAGCTGACCATCTGGTACTGGTCCGGTCCCAGGCCCTGGGCCGCCCCGACGATGTAGGCCGGGGTGGCGGGCAGGTCCTTGGCGCGCTCGGCGCTGACGACGACCATCGCCTGGCCGCCGTCGGTCTCCTGGCAGCAGTCGAACAGGTGCAGCGGCTCGGCGATCCAGCGGGAGGCCTGGTGCTCCTCGAGGGTGAGCGGCTTGCCGTGGAACCACGCCCTGGGGTTGTTCGCGGCGTGCTTGCGGGCGAGCACGGCGACCCGCCCGTAGTCCTCGCTGGTCGCGCCGTACTCGTGCATGTAGCGACGGGCGAACATCGCGGTGTGCTGGGCCGGGGTGAGCAGGCCGTACGGGTTGACCCAGGAGCGGTACTCGTTGTCCGAGGTGGCCTGGGTCTTCGCCGGAGGCGGTCCCTGCCCGAAGCGGACGCCGGAGCGTTCGTTGAAGGCGCGGTACGCCACGACGACGTCGGCGACGCCGCTCGCGACGGCCATGGCCGCCTGCTGGACGGGGGCACAGGCGCCGCCACCGCCGTAGGGGATCCGGGAGAAGAACCTCAGCTCGGGGATGCCCAGGCTGCGGGCGACCATGTTCTCCGGGTTGGTCTCCATGGTGAAGGTCGTCATGCCGTCGACGTCGGCGGGGCTCAGGCCCGCGTCGGCGAGTGCGGCCGAGACGGCCTCGACGGCCAGTTGCAGCTCGCTGCGGCCGGAGTTCTTGGAGAACTCCGTCGCGCCGATGCCGACGATCGCGGTGCGCCCCGACAGGAAGTTGGACGTCACGTCACTGCTCCGTTCCGCGGGGCAGGCGCACGGTCACCTCGGAGACGGCGTGCGCGCCCCTGCTGTTCATGCCACGTACCGCGACGCGCACGGTGTCCTCCTCCACGCCGACGACCTCGCCGGTCAGCCGCATCGCGTCACCCGGGAAGTTCGGCACCCCGAGGCGGGTGCTCAGGCGCACCATGCGCGCGGCGGGGCCGGCCCAGTCGGTGACGTAGCGGCCGACGAGCCCGTTGGTGTTGTTGATGCTCATGTAGGTGTCGGGGGTGCCGCGCCGCTCGGCCTGGGCCGGGTCGTGGTGCACGTCCTCGTAGTCGCGGGTCGCGAGGGCGCCGGCGACGATGAGGGTCCGGGTCAGCGGGATCTCGAGCTCCGGCAGCGTGTCGCCGACGTTCACCTGCTCGACGGTGATCTGCGTGCCGCTCACAGCTGCTCCCCCGCGTCGACGAGGTCCGCGAGCTGCTGCAGGTGCCAGGCCCCCGAGCCGGCGGTGTTGGCCAGTTGGGTCGTCCAGAGCATGTAGCGGTGGATCGGGTAGGTGACGTCGGCACCGATGCCGCCGTGCACGTGCTGCACGGTGCGCGCGACGCGGTCGCCCGCCTCGGCGGCCCAGTACTTCGCGACGTGCACGGCCGCGCGGGGCGGCCGGTCGGTCGTCTCGCGCCAGAGCGCGTTGAGGTAGGTGACCTCCATCGCCTCGGTGTCGATGTGGCAGTCGGCGATCTGGTGGGCGACGGCCTGGAAGGTCGCGATCGGCACACCGAACTGCTCGCGCCCCGAGGTGTAGTCGGCGGCCTGGCGCACGGCGGCCTGGCTGACGCCGCTCTGCAGGGCGGCCACGGCGATCCAGACCTGGCGCAGCAGCCAGTCGATCCGGTCCTCCCCCGGGCCCTCGGCGAGCAGCTCCGCGGCGGCGCCGTCGAGGTGCACGTCGGAGGCGAGCCCCCGGTCGGTGCGCTCGAAGGTGTCGCGGCGTACCCCCGCGCCGGCGGTCGGCACGAGGTAGAGCCCGACCGTGCCCTCCTCGTCGGTGGCCGGGACGACGATCGCGTCGGCGAGGTGCGCCGAGCGGACGCCGACGGCGGTGCCGCTCAGGGTGACCCCCGCACCGCCGGGCCCGGTGCCGGACCGCGCGCGGACGCGGGCGCCGTACGGCCGGGCGTCGGCCAGGTCGTCGACGGCCACGGTGAGGACCGCGTCCCCGGCGGCGACCCGGGGCAGCCACTCGGCCTGCTGCTTGGCGTCGCCGTAGCGCACCAGCGGCAGAACGCCGCCGGCGAGGGTCTCCCACAGCGGGACGGTGCCCAGCGTGCGGCCCTGCTCGACGAAGACCCCGGCGACCTCCCACAGGCCGAGCCCGGAGCCGCCGTGTTCCTCGGGCACGAGCAGCCCGAGGACGCCGGACTCGGCCAGGTCGCGGTACAGGACGCGGTCGAACCGGTCCTGCCCGGCCTCGACGTCGAAGAGGCGCTGCGGGTCGCCGTTGCGCGAGAAGACGTCGCGCGCCAGGTCGTTGACCGTGACCTGGTCCTCGGCGAGCTGGAAGTCCATCAGTTCTTCTCCTCTCCGGCGGGCTCCGCTGCGGAGGTCGCGGCCCGGAAACGCGGCAGGGTGAGGTCCTCGTCGTAGTCGAGCCAGTCGACCTGCACGGGCATGCCGATCTCGACCTCGTCGGCGGCCCCGACGAAGTCGGCGACCAGGCGGGTGCCCTCCTCGAGGTCGACGAGGACGACCGTGAGCGGGTAGTCGTACCCGGGCGCCTTCGGGTGGTGGCTGACGACGTAGCTGTGCACCGTGCCGCGTCCGCTCGCCTCGACCTCGTGCCAGGCGTACGAGTGGCAGGAGGGGCAGACCGGGCCGGGCGGGTGGCGCAGCGTGCCGCAGTCGGTGCAGGCCTGGATGACGAGGCGACGCTGTGCGGCGGCCTCGAACCAGAAGGCGTTGTCGCGCAGGACAAACGGCTTGTGCCGCAGCGCCGGGTCGGCGGCGGCCGGTGCCGGGGGCCTGGCGCGGGACGGGTCGAAGCGCAGGATGCGGAACCGCTGGCGGGCCACGACCTCGTCGTCCTGGTCGGTGTAGGTGCGCAACGTCGTGATGAAGTGGCCGGTGCCCAGGCCCGTGGTCTTGCGCGGGGAGACGTCCTCGATGACCGTCGTCATCTTGATCTCGTCGCCCAGGCGCAGCTCGCGCACGTACTCGTGCTCGTCGTTGGTCGCGACGACCCCGACGAAGCCGGCCTCGGCGAGGATCGCGAGCAGCCGGGCCATGGGGGTGTCCGCCGTGGCGCCCGCGGCGGCGGCCGCGTGGGCCCGGTAGCCGACCATGAGCCAGGTGGACAGCATCGGCGGCGGGGCGACGACACCCTCACGGCCGGTGTCCCGGGCGGCCTGCTCGTCGACGTAGACGGGGTTCTCGTCGCCCATCGCCTCGACGAAGTGGCGGATCATCGCCTGGTTGACGGCGTCCTGGGCGTAGCGGGTGGGCGTGGCCTCCAGGCCGACGAACTCGCGCAGGCGGGCGAGGAAGGCCTCCTCGTCGGTGACGTCGGTGGCCGGGGTCCGCGTCGTGGTGCTCATGCGGACCGTCCCTTCCTCGGCATGCCGAGGCCGGCGACCGCGATCATGTCGCGCAGCACCTCGTTGGTGCCGCCGCCGAAGGTGTTGATGTAGGAGCCGCGGGTGTAGGCCTCGAGCTGTCCGCCGAGGACGGCGTCCGGGGCGCCGGGTCGCCGGGTCGCGCGGGGTCCGACGACGGAGACCAGATTGCGGCAGACCCGGTCGTGGGTCTCCGTGCCGTACACCTTGGCGACCGACGCGGCGGCGGGGGCCGGGTTCTGGCCCTCCCCGACGACGGCGATCTTCCAGTTCAACAGGCGCATCGCGGTCAGCTCGGCGTAGTCGCGGGCCAGCTCCGTGCGCACCCACGGCTTGTCGAGGACGCGGTTTCCGTCGGCGTCGGGCTCGGCGGCCCACGCGGCGACGTCGGTCCACAGCTGCTCGGTGCGCCCGCCCATGGCGGCCAGGCCCACCCGCTCGTGACCGAGCTGGCCGGTGATGAGGCGCCAGCCGCCGTTGACCTCGCCGACGAGGGCCTCGGGGCCGACGCGCACGTCCTCGTAGTAGGAGGCGTTGGTGTGGGTGATGCCGCTGGTGGCGATCGGCGTGCAGCTGAAGCCCGGGTCCGACGTCGGCAGGATGAGGATGCTGATGCCCTTGTGCTTCGGGGCGTCGGGGTCGGTGCGCACGGCCATCCAGACGAAGTCGGCCTGGCTGACGCCGCTGGTGAAGACCTTCTGACCGTTGACGACCCAGCCCCCCTCGGGCGTGGCCTCGGCCCTGGCCTTCAGCGAGGCGAGGTCGGTGCCGGAGCCCGGCTCGCTGTAGCCGATGGCGAAGATGACGTCCCCGGTGAGCATGCCCGGCAGGTAGGTGCGCTTCTGCTCCTCGGTGCCGTAGCGCATGAGCATCGGGCCGATGTTGTTGATGGTGACGAAGGGGAACGGCGCCTGGGCGCGGTTGATCTCGTCGAAGAGGATGTACTGGTCGAGCGCCGGGCGGCCCTGGCCGCCGTACTCCTTGGGCCAGCCGAGCCCGAGCAGGCCGTCCCTGCCGATCTGACGGATGATCTCGCGGTATGCCGGACGGTCCTCGTTGGTGCCGCCCAGCGCCTCGCGGACCTCGGGCGTGAGCAGGCGCGCGAAGTAGGCGCGCAGCTCCCGGCTCAGCTCTCGATGCTCCGGGGTGTACTCCAGGTACATGGATGTCCTCTTCTCGGGGCGTGGGGCGCCCGTCGGCGGGCCGGGCGGGCCGGCGGGTCAGGTGGCCGGCAGGAGCGCGGTGCGCCCGTTGTCGGCGAACTGCTTCTCGAGGTCCTGGACGTCCGCCGCCGTGAGCGGGCGGTACGCGGTGGACGCGCCGTCGCGGACGTACACGGGATCGGTCGTGACCCAGGCGGCACGGCGCAGGACCTGCTTGGCGACCTTGCTGTTGCCCGTGGTGGGAATCTCGGTGACGATCCGCACGAAGCGGGGCCGCCACTTGGTGCCGAGGTCGGCCTGCGCGTCGAGGAAGGCGGTGAACGCCTCGGGGTCGAAGCTGGCGCCGCCGCGCAGTTGGAGCGCGCACATGACCTGGTCGCCGGTGCGCGGGTCGGGCACGGCGAAGACGGGGGCGACCGCCACCCGGTCCCAGCGCTCGATGATCCGCTCGGCGGGCCCGGCGGCGAAGTTCTCGCTGTCGACGCGGATCCAGTCCGAGGAGCGGCCGGCGAAGTAGAAGTAGCCGTCGGCGTCGCGGTAGGCCAGGTCCCCGGACCAGAAGTCCTCGCCACGGATCCGCTCGGCGGCGGCCTCGGGGTTCTTGTAGTAGCCCTCGAACCGGGCGGCCATGCCGACTCCGACGAGCTGGCCGATGGCCTCCTCGGCGTTGACGAGCCGTCCGGTCCCGTCGAGCCTGGCCGGCGGGCACTCCAGCCCGGTGGTCTCGTTCATGACCTTGATCTCGGCGCCGGCGACGGCCACCCCGAGCGCCTCGTCGGGCGTCCCGGGGGTGCGGTTGATCCGCATGACGCCCTCGCTGGAGCCGTAGCCCTCGGAGATGACGGCGCCGAAGCGCCGGGTGAAGCGGGCGATGTCGGTGGCCGAGGCCTCGGTGCCGACGGCGCGGCGCAGCGTGCTCGTCGCGTCGCGCGGGTCGACCGGCTGGGCCAGGACGTAGGCGAGGGCCCGGCCGACGTAGTTGAAGTAGGTGACGCCGTGCTCGTGCACGTCGCGCACGAAGCCGGACGCGGAGAACCTGCGGACCATGCAGATCGTCGCGCCGCAGACCATGGCGGGCCCGAGGTTGAGCATGACGGCGTTGCCGTGGAACAGCGGCATCGACAGGTAGCTGACCGAGTCGCGGGTCAGCTCGGTGCGGGCCAGCAGCGCCTCGGAGACCGCGGCGAGGCGCCGGTGCGAGCAGATGACCGCCTTGGGTGCCCCGGTCGAGCCCGAGGAGAACATGAGCAGCAGGTTGGCGCCGGGGTCGACCTCGTCGGTGGGCACCGGCGCGCCGGCGTGCCGGGCCAGCCAGGCGGCGTACTCCGGGGAGTCGACGTTGCGCACCTGCTCGGCGGGGATGCCCAGGTCGAGCCCGTCGACGAGGCCGGCGAGGCGGTCCTCGGTGATGAGCAGGTCGCAGTCGGTGTGCCGCACGTCGTGGGCCAGTTCGGCGCCGCGTCGGGTCGGGTTGATCCCGACGACGGTGGCGCCGGACAGCGCCGCCGCGCAGATCCAGTACACGTGGTCGGGGGTGTTCTCCAGGAGCACCCCCAGGTGCAGCGGCCGGCCCTCGGGCCGGGGCACGTCGGCCAGGGCGGCGGCCCGGTCGGCGGCTTCCCGCACGACCTGGCCCCACGAGATGGTGCGGCCCTCGAAGAGGAGGCCCGGGTGGTCGTCACCCGAGCGCCCGCGCACGATGTCGCCGAAGACGGCGGGCCCCGAGGTTCGGGCCACCGAAGTCTGAGTCGTCATTGACGTCGCTCCGTCTCGTTCGTCGTCGAATGCGGATCAGCGGTAACAAGCAAGCGCTTGGTCGAGATCGTAGGGTGGGGTGTGACGCAGGTCAAGGCCTGCACAGGGCTTCCCACGGGCTGGCCCCGGCGAGCGCCGAGCGCACCCGGTCCGTGTCCTCACCACGGCGCCGCGGGGCCCGCGGGATCCCGGCGGGCGTCCGCGAGAAGCGGGGCACCGGGGCCGGCTGGGCGACCCCCTCGACCTCGACGACGGCGCGCCGGGCCCGCACCTGCGGGTGCCCGGCCGACTCGGCGATGTCCAGCACCGGGTGTACGCACGCGTCGACGCCGGCGAAGACGCCTGTCCACTCCTGCCGGGTGCGTCCGGCGAAGACCGCCGCGATCCGCTCGGCCCAGCCGGCCCACCCCGACTCGTCGAACTGCCCCGGCCCGTCCTCCGGTTCGAGGCCGAGAGTGCGCAGGAACGTCCGGTAGAACTTCGCCTCGATGGCCGCGACGGACATGAACCGGTCGTCGGCGGTGCGGTACACCCGGTAGAAGTGCGCCCCGCCGTCGAGGTAGTTCGTCCCGCGGGTGAGGTTCCAGGCGCCCCGCGCGTGCATCGACTGGATGACGACGGTGAGCAGCCCGCTGCCCTCGAGCATCGAGGAGTCGACGACCTGCCCGCGCCCGGAGGAGACGCGCTCGTGCAGGGCGGCCAGGACGCCGAAGGCCAGCACCATGCCGCCGCCGGCGAAGTCGGCCAGGTACATCGGCGGCACGACGGGGCCGGACCCGGGCAGGCCGATGGTGTCGAGCACCCCGGAGACGGCGATGTAGTTGAGGTCGTGCCCGGCGGCCGCGGCGAGCGGACCGTCCTGGCCCCAGCCGGTCATCCGCGCCACGACGAGGCGCGGGTACCGCTCGGTGAGTTCGGCCGGGTCCAGGCCGAGACGTTCGAGCACCCCGGGACGGAACGGGTCGAGCAGCACGTCCGCGTCCGCGAGCAGCCGGTGCACGAGCGACCGGTCGGCCCCGGACTTCAGGTCGAGCGTGACGGTCGTACGGCCGCGGTCGATCGCGTTCACCTGCGCGCGCTTCCGCCGGTCGGGCTCGCCGGGTGGGTCGACCCGCACGACCTGCGCACCGAGGTCGGCGAGCATCATCGTCGCGAACGGCACCGGCCCCTGCCCACCGAGTTCGACCAGGCGCAGGCCGGCCAGCGGCCCCGCGGACCGCTGGCCGGGGACCGGGCCGGGGACGGCACTCACGCCTGCTCCCCGGCGCCGGCCGGGACCGGGGTGCCGGTCACGGCGCGGGGGTCCGTGCTCCACGTCTGCGGGGTCACGCCCTCGTCGCGCAGGACCCGCTTGAGGACCCGCCCGACGGCGTTCTTGGGCAGCTCGGCGCGGACCTCGATGTGGGAGGGGACGGCGTACCGCGGGATCCGCGGGTGCAACCACCCGAAGAGCTCGGCGGGATCGATCCGCGCGCCGGGCGCGGGCACGACCGTCACCTTGAGGTCGTCCTCGGCCAGCGGGGAGGGGACCGCGTGGACGGCGACCTCACCGACGGCCGGGTGGGCCGCGACGATGCCTTCGATCTCGAAGCTGGAGATGTTCTCGCCGCCGCGGCGCAGGTAGTCCTTGCCGCGGTCGACGAAGTAGAGGTAGCCGTCCTCGTCGAGACGGCCGTAGTCACCGCAGTGGAACCACAGGCCCCGGAAGACCTCCAGGGTCTTCTCCGGCTGGCGCCAGTAGCCGTTGAACATGATCGCCGGGCGGGTGGGGCGGGCGACGATCTCGCCGACCTCGCCGACGGGCAGCGGGTTGTCGTGCTCGTCGACGATGCGCACCTCGAAGGAGTCGTTGACCTTGCCGGCGGCCCCGGCGCGGTAACCCCCCGGCGGGGTGAGCGTGATCAGGCTGGCCTCGGTCAGGCCGTAGGCGCCCGAGCCGACCCGCTCGACGCCGAACCGCTCGGTCCAGCGGGCGGCGAGTTCGGCGGTGACCGGCGAGCCGGAGACGACGCGCAGTTGGCCGAAGGCCTCGCGGGCGGCCTCGGACTCGGGGGCGCCGACGATCATCGGCAGCATCGAGCCCATGAGCGCGGCCATCGTCGCGCGGGAACGCAGGATCTCGTCCCAGAAGCCACTGACCGAGAAGCGCTGCGCGATGTCCATGGCCGAGCCGAGCTGGAGCGAGCCCATGACGTGCCCGACGGCGGCCATGTGGAACAACGGCATCGCCGACCACAGCACGTCACCGGAGTGGCGCTCGAGGTTCTCGTGCATCTGCCGGGCCATGTTCGCCACGTAGCCGTGGCTGACCAGGCACGCCTTGGACGGTCCGGTCGTGCCGGCCGTGTAGATGAGGTGGCTGGTGGCGTACGCGTCGAGGTCCGGGGTGGTCGTCACCGCGGAGCCCCCGGCGACGGCGGCGTCGAAGTCGACGACCTCGGTGGCCCAGGCGGGCACCGGGCCCGAGGAGGCCCGGCCGGCGTCGGGGGCGCCGACGAGGACCGGCGCCCGTAGCCCCGTGCCGGCGAGGGCGTCGTCCAGGACGGGCACGAACTCGTCCTCGACGATCATCGCGACCGGGTCGGCGTCGAGCACCTGGTGGGCCAGTACGGGGCCGCGGTTGCTCGTGTTGAGCGGGACGACGAAACCGCCGCAGAGCGTCGTCGCCCACCAGGAGAGCAGGGCCAGGCGGCCGTTGCGGGCGAGGACGACGACGCGGTCCCCGGGAGCGACGCGGTCGGCGAGGAACCCGGCGAGGCGACGCGACGCGGCATCGAGCTCAGCCACGGTGAACGGGGTGCCGGCGAGGGTGAGGGCGAGGTCCGGCTGCTCGTCGAGCAGACGGGACAGGGCGGGCAGGAGGGGGGTGGCGGCGGGACGGGTCACTGGCTCTGGCTGCCTTTCTTCGGGCCGGGCGGGGGCGGGGGGGGCCGGGCCGCCGCCGGGGGGGGGGGGGGGGGGCCGCCCCCCGCCCCCGGGGGGGGGGGGGGGTGGGGGGGGGGGGGGGGGGGGGGGCCCCCCCCCCCCCCCCGACGGGTGGGGAGCTGGCGCTCAGCCCTTCGTCATCGCGACGGTGCGCAGGTCGAACAGGCCGAGGTTGGTCCACGGCAGCTGCTCGGCCCCGACGACCTTCGGGGAGGCGATGGTGGCGCTGGTGAGGTTGCAGACCGGGATGAACCACGCCTCGGTGAACAGCCGCTCCCACAGCTGGTGGTACTGCTTGGCACGCTCCCCGACGCTGGAGCGGGGGTCCGCGGCCCTGGCCGCGATCGGGGCGATGGCCTCGGGGTCGGTGGCGAGCTTGTAGTTGCCGGTGAAGTAGTTGTCCACCGTGCCCGCCGGGTCGAGGCGCGGGTTGAAGGTGTTGGACACCTCCAGCTCGAAGTCGCCGGCGATGAAGCGGGCCTCGGTCTCGGAGTTCGGCGTCGGGTTGAGCTTCGCGTCGATGCCGGCCTGGGACATGGCGGCCTGGATGGCGGTGGCGGGCTGCTCGGTGTTGGTGCCGGCGGAGAAGCTGATCGACACCTTGGCCCCGCCGACCTCGGCGATCAGCGCCTTGGCCCTGGCCAGGTCGAACTCGTACGGGTAGGTCGCCGCCGGGTCCTCCCACGGGCTGCCCGGGTAGATGCTGCGGGTGGGCGTGCACGTGTCGGCGAAGAGCGCGCGGATGGCGGCCGGGTCGACCGAGCGTGCGATGGCCTCACGGACCCGCTTGTCCTTGAGGTCGCCCATGTCGGCGCGCAGCAGGATGCCGAGGACGTTGCGGAACGGGCGGGTGGTCACCTTGAGCTGGCCGGCGTCGCCGAGCTGGCGGGCCTGGACGACCTCGTTGGCCGAGGAGACGAAGCTGAGGTCGGTCTGACCGCTGATGACGCCGTTGAGCCGGGTGGCGCCCTCGGGGACGCGGGTGATCTCCATTCCGGCGAGGCGCCCGGCGTTCGGGTCCCAGTGGGTGCCTTCGGCCCGCTTGACGACGTACTTCTCGTTGGGCACGAACTCGGTGGCGACGTACGGGCCCGAGCCGGCGTTGCCGGGGGTGCGCTTGAGGTCGACGCCGTCGGCGATCGCCTTGGGCGAGACCATCATGCCGGCGGCGGTGGCCAGGGCCGAGGGGAGCACGGCGCCGGTGCCCGGCTTGAGGTTGAGGCGCACGGTGTGCGCGTCCACGACCGTGACGCCGGTGATGGCGGCGAGGTCCTGCTTGATGGTGCTCGTCGGCAGCGTCTGGCCGCGCTCGATGTTGACCTTGACGGCGTTGGCGTCGAAGGGCGTCCCGTCGTGGAAGGTGACGTCGTCGCGCAGGGCGAGTTCGAGGTGGGAGCCGTCCTTGGCGTAGGTCCACGAGAGCGCCAGACCGGGGACGATCTCGTCCCTGGAGTCGACCATGGTGAGCCGGTCGTAGATCAGCGTGAGGTAGGGGTAGCCGCCGGGGGCCGGTTGGGCCGGGTCGAGGTTCTGGAACGGGGACGAGGCCGTGACCCGCAGGACGGCGTCGCGGTCGATCTCACCCGTGGCGGCACCGGTGGCGCCCGGGTCGCTGGTCGGGGTGCCGGAGCAGGCTCCGACGGCGAGGGTGGCGAGCAGGCTGGCGGCGACGGCGAGGCGTCGGTGGTGCGGGAGGCGGGACAAGATGCTCCTTTCCTGACCAGCGGTCCGAGCCGGGAGCGGCGCCGCGGCCGCCGGCGGGGTCCCGGACGCCTGGGGCGCGGCGGGGGTACCGGCGGGTCGTTCGGCAGTGGCCGTGCGGGCGCGGTGGTCACGGTGGGTGATGGATGCGTCGGCGGTGTGGTACGCACCTGGAGCTGATCGGCGCACGGCGTCCCCGAGGCTGCCGGCGTACGGCCGCCCCACGATCCAACCAAGCGCTCGATTGGGACGGTAAGGGCAGGGCGCGGGCGCGTCAATGGGCGGACGACGCGGCCCGCACACGGGCGGACGACGACGCGACCGACGGGCGGACGCCGCAGCCCACGCGGGCGGAAGCCGCCGCGCCCCACAGGCGGACGCCGCCGCGCCCCACGGGCGGAAGCCGCCGCGACCGACGAAATGACGACGCCAGGGCGCAGCCGTTGCCAGGGCGCCACCGGGTCGCTAAGGTGCGATCAAGCAAGCGCTTGGTTGCCCTGACCGGCCAAAGGAGTCCGCCCGGTGGAAGCCACCCTCGCCACGGCACTGCCCCGCGACACCGGCATCGACGCCGTCGCCTCAGCCACCCGCCGGCTCGTCGACGCGATCACCCGCGCGGGCGGGGCCATCGACGCTGACGCGGATCGGATCGTGGCCGACCTCGACGTGCTCACCGCCCGGATCGACGCCCACGCCCCGGACCTCTCCGAGCGGATCGCGACGATGTGGCGCCAGCCCGGCCCGGGCCGTTTCGACCCCGCCGGCGGCACCGAGAACCCGCTGTCGCCGCCGGTGAGTCTCTGGGTCGAGCCGGACGGCTCGCTGCGCGGCGAGGTCACCCTGAGGCTGGCCTTCCAGGGCCCGCCGGGGCACGTGCACGGCGGCACCTCGGCCATGCTCATGGACCACGCCCTCGGCATCGCCAACGCCCGCGCCGGGTATGCCGCGGTGACCGTCGGGCTCGACATCTCCTTCCGCGCGGCCATCCCGATCGGCTCGACGATCACGATCCTGGCCCGGCACGACGGGCGCGACGGGCGCAAGGTGCGCAGCTCCGGCGAGCTGCGCGTCGGGGACCTGACGTGCGTCACGGCCACGGGCACCTTCGTGCTCATGGACGACCCGTCGACGCGGGAGAAGTTCCGGCGACTCCCGCGGGAGCGGGCATGAGCACGAGTCCCGACCCGACCAGCGCCACACCCGGTCCGCTCGCCGGCCGCGGCGCGCTCGTCATCGGCGGGGGCGGCGGCTTCGGCCGCGCCATCGCCGCCGCGCTGGCCGCCGACGGGGCCGCGGTGACGATCATGGGGCGCACCGGGGCGACGCTGCGGGCGGCGGCCGCGACGATCGCCGCAGCCGCTCCCGGGGCGCCGCCGGTGCGGGTCAGCGTCGGCGACTCCGCCCTCGAGCAGGACGTGGCCGCCGCGGTACGCGTCGCCGACGAGACCCCGTTGGCGGCCGTCGTCACGACCGTCGGCGGCGGCACCTTCCGTCCCGTGCTCGCCCTCGACGCAGCGACCCTCGAACACGACTTCCGGCGCAACGTCACGACGGCGCTGCACGCGATCCGGCACGGCGGACAGGCCCTGGCCGCACGCGGCGGGGGCTCGATCGTGTGCACCTCCTCGAGCGCGGGCGGGCACTCCTTCCCGTTCATGCCGTCGTACTCGGTGAGCAAGGCCGCGCTCGAGGCGCTCGTCCGGGTCGCCGCCGACGAGCTCGGCCACCTCGCGGTGCGGGTCAACGTCGTGCGCCCCGGCATCGTGGCCACCGACGGGGAGAACCCGGGCCTGCTGCTGGCCGACCCCGAGCTGGCCGCCGCGACCGTCGCCGAGAAGCCCCTGTCGCGCGTCGGACGCGCCGAGGACGTCGCCGCCGCGGTCCGCTTCCTGTGTGGTCCCGAATCCTCGTGGATCACCGGCGCGTGCCTGCCGGTCGAGGGCGGGGCGCACCTGCGCCGCGCGCCCCGGCTGGAGAAGCTCGCCCGGATCGTCGGTGGCGACGAGGTCGTCAACGCCGCCCTGGCGGGCCGCATCCCATGACGGCGGCACAGGCGTCAACCACCCGGATGGAGCTGGCCACGACGCTGCCGCCGACGACGGCGCTGCGCGAGGTGCCCGCGGTCGTGGCGCGCATCGAACGGCTCGGCTTCGACACCGTGCACGTCCCCGAGACGACGCACGACTCCCTGGCGGTCGCCCTGCTCGCGGCCGAGCACACCAGCCGGATCACCGTACGCACCAGCATGACGCTGGCCTTCCCCCGCAGCCCGATGGTGACCGCGTACGCCGCGTGGGACCTCGCGCGGTTCTCCGGGGGTCGCTTCCAGCTCGGCCTGGCCACCCAGGTACGCGGCAACATCGTCGGCCGCTTCTCGGTGCCGTGGGACCGGCCGGCCGAGAACCTGCGCGACTACCTTGCCTCGATCCGGGCGATCTTCGCCGCGTTCGCCACGGGCGGGCCCCTGGAGCACGAGGGCAGCCACTACCGCTTCACCCGGCTCCAGCCCTACTTCAACCCCGGCCCGCTGTCGACCGCGGCCCCGGCGCTCTACACCGGAGGGGTCAACCGGCGCGTCTGCGAGGTGGCCGGCGAGCTCGCCGACGGCTTCGTCACCCACGCGACGAACTCGCACCCGAGTCACCTGCGCACGGTCGTGCTCCCCGCGCTGCGCGCCGGGGCCGAGCGCGCCGGACGCGCCGGGATCCCGCGGGTCGTCGTCGTGTCCAAGTCGATCACCGGTCCGACGCCGGCCGCAGTCGCCGCGAGCCGCGACTCCGCCCGCCAGGAGCTGGCGTTCCTCTTCTCCACCCCGGCCTACCGCACGACCCTGGACCGGCTCGGCCTGGGCCGGGTCGGCGAACGGCTCGCCGAGATGGCCGCCTCCGGGCGCTGGGCGGGACTCGCCGACACCCTCGACGACGAGACGCTGGCCACACTCATCCCGCACGGCACCTATGCCGAGCTGCCGGGCGTGCTCGGGCAGGCCTACGGCGGGCTCGCCGACGGGCTCGGGCTCGGGCTGCCGCTCGACCCGGCCGACGACGAGGAATTCGGTGCGCTGCTGGTACGCCTCCGGCGCATCCCGACGAGTGCCGCGGCCTGCGATCCGCCCGCGACCGGCGGCCCCGGCGACGAGGCCACCGGCGCGACGCGCGGCGGCGCCGGATCGGAGACCCTGCCATGACCGCACGCATCGGCCTGCTCACCCCGGTCGTCGTCCAGCACCCGCGCACCGCGGCCGCCTGGGAGCGGGACGTCCTGGCCGGCCCCGACGTCGGCGGTGCGCTGCTGGCCATCGCCCGCGCCGCCGACGACCTGGGCTACCACCACCTGACGTGCAGCGAGCACGTCGCGGTGCCCGCCCCGATCGCCGCCGAGCGGGGCGCGACGTACTTCGACCCCGTGGCCACGCTGTCGTTCCTCGCCTCGGCGACGCGCCGCGTCCGGCTCGCGACGAACGTCGTCGTCATCGGCTACCACCACCCGTTGGCCCTCGCCAAGACCTACGGCACCCTGGACCTGCTCAGCGGCGGGCGCGTCATCCTCGGGGTCGGGGTCGGCAGCCTCGAAGAGGAGTTCGACCTGCTCGGCGCCGAGTTCGCCGGGCGCGGCGCGGTCGCGGACGAGGCGATCGCGGCCCTGCGCGCCGCATGGGGCAGGGCCGTGCCGCACCACGAGGGGCCCCGGTTCACGTTCACCGACTTCGTCGTCGAACCGCACGCGCCGCGCACCGCGGTGCCGCTGTGGTTCGGTGGGCGCACCCGCCGCTCGCTGCGCCGCGCGGTGGCGCACGGCACCGGGTGGGCGCCGTTCGGCCTCGGGCCGCAGGAGCTGACCCGCCTGTGGGCCTCCGTGGAGCGCCCGGACGACTTCGACCTCGTGCTGCAGATCCCGCCGCTGGACCCGCTCGGGGACCCGGACGGCTCCCGCGAGCGCCTGCACACGGCCGACGCCGTCGGGGCGACCGCGGTCAACGCGAGCCTCGTGGCCACCTCGGCGGCCCACCACCTCGCGCAGATGGCCGCGCTGCGCGACCTCACCCCGGAACGCTTCGAGACGAACGCGTCCACGACCTGACCGGCCACCGGCCGGAACGGCCCGCGAGAAGCCCGCTCGGAAGGAACCCGCCATGACCGACTCGCAGCCCGACCGGCTCGCCCGGCTCGAAGCACGCCTCGAGCAGGCCGAACGGCGCCTCGCCGCCGCCGAGGACCAGCTCGCCCTGTGGCGGATCGTCGCCGGCTACGGCCCCGCCGTGGACAGCGGCTCCGCCGAGGTCACCGCCCGGATGTGGACCGAGGAGGGCGTGTACGACACCTACCCGGTCGTGCTCAACGGCCGCGACGCGCTGCGCGGCATGGTGACCGGTGAGCGGCACCAGGCCCTGATCCACTCCGGCGCCGCCCACCTCATGGGCCTGCCGCACATCGTCGTCGACGGCGACCGGGCCGTCGTGACGAACTACTCGCAGCTCGTGCTCCACGCTCCGGACGAGAACGGCTACCGGATCTGGCGTACCGGCTCCAACCGGTGGGAGTTCACCCGCACCGACGAGGGCTGGAAGGTGACCCACCGCTGGAACCGCCAGCTCGACGGCACCGACGAGGGCCGCGACATTCTCGCCCGCGCCGTCGATTCCGGGGCCTGAGCCCGTACGCACCGGCCCGGGCCCCGCGTGCGCCCGGTCAGGCCTCGTTGGGCATGTTCGACCAGCCCTTGCGGTCGGCCCGCGCGTACCAGCCCGAGGCGGCCAGGGTCCCGCCGTCGACGGGGATCGTGTGCCCGGTGACGAAGCGGGCGTCGTCACTGGCCAGGAACTCGACGACGGCGGCGTAGTCGTCGGGCGCGCCGAAGCGCCCGACGGGGATCCAGGTGCGGACGAGCTCCGGGTCACGTCCGCGCAGCATCGCCGCGGCCGGCGTCTGGGGCGTGTCGGCAAGGTCGGGTGCGATCGCGTTGACCCGCACCCCGTGGCCGGCGACCTCGACGGAGAGGCTCCTGGTGAAGGCGCTGACCCCGGCGTTGTAGGCGGAGTACGGGGCGCACGCCGGGATGCCCCGGAAGGCCTCGACGGTCGAGTTGTTGACGATGGCACCACGGCCTCGCTCGACCATGCCGGGCAGCAGCGCGTGGGTCATCGCGAGCACGTGCCACAGGTTGATCTCGTAGAGCGCCTGCCACTGCTGCGGGGTCGAGTGCAGGAAGGTCCTGGCGGCCGGGCGGAAGTCGCCGACGTTGTTGACCAGCACGTCGACCCGCCCCGAGTCGAGGGCCGACGCGGCGGCGACCGCGGTGGCGACACCGTCGGCGGTGCGTACGTCGGCGAGGACGACCTCGACCTCGCCGCCGGCGCCACGGATGTCGGCGGCGGTGTCGGCGGCGGCCTCCCCGTCGATGTCGACGAGGACGACGTGGGCACCCGCGGCGGCGAGCCGGCGGGAGATGCCGCCGCCGATCCCGAGGGCACCGCCGGTGACGACCGCGATCTGGTCCTCGAGCCTGCGGGTGGCGCTCATCCGCCGGTCCCTTCCCCGTCGGTCCGGGTCACCCAGACGCGGTGGCGTTCGATCCAGTTGATGGTCACCGCGCGCCGCGTGAAGGCCCATCCGTCGTCGGTGCGCGCGTACTCGTCGTCGTAGTGCAGGAACCAGACGAGGTCGGAGGGCCCTTCGCGACCGGGCAGCAGGTGGTGGGCCGTGCCGCGGACCCGGCCACGGGCCCCGGTCGGCGTCGGCAGGTAGCGCGCCCCGGCCACGACGTGGGTCGTCGCCAGGGTGCCGGCGAGTGCCCCGAGCGCGGCCACGACGGCGGGACGGCCGACGTGGGACACGTGGGGGTCGAGGTGAGCCGGCGGCTCGGGGACGACGAGGACACCGTTCGGGACGAAGAGCGAGCCGACCGCGGCCGTGTCACGGTCGTCGGCCGCCGCCGCATACGTCTCGGAGAGCACGCGCAGCGCGGCGAGGTCGGCCGCGTCGAGGCCGGTCACGACGCGGGAGCGGTCGCCGCGCGCACGACCGCGACAAGCTCGGCGGCGGCGCGCTCGCAGTCACCACGGGTGTAGCCGAGCAGGGCGGTCTCGGCCGGATCCGGCTCGTAGGCGAGGACCGTCCCCCGGCCCTGGACGATCATCGAGTCGGGCATGAAGGGGTGCGGCTCGTCGCGCTCGACGATGGTGCGGTTGCCGCCGGCCGCGTCGACGAGCAGCTGGAAGAACTGCGCGAACGTGAGGTTGGCGTCGCCGACGAGGTATGCCGCGCCCGCCGTGCCGCGGTCGAGCGCGCCGCCGATCGCCTCGGCCAGGGACCGGGCCGACAGGTAGTTCGTGCCGCCGGCCGGTGCGTGGTCGGGGATCTGCGGCTCGTTGCCGGCGGCCCAGGACACCATCCGGCGGTAGCGCCTGGCCGTGATGCCGGGGATGGCACCGATGATCGAGGGCGGGTTGACGGTGCAGACCGTGAAGGACGCGTCAGCCAGCGCCCGGGCGCCCTCGTCGGCGTCGCGCCGGGCGGCGACGTAGGCGTTGGCGTCGGCCAGGTCGGGTCGCAGGTGGTGGTAGTAGCTGCCGACCTGGACGAAGCGGGAGACACCCGCGCTCTTGGCGAGCGCGGCGAAGGCCGGCACCCCCGCGCTCTGGGTCTCCTTCCAGAACCGCGTTTCGTCCACGTCGCGGGGCAGATGGCGCACGTCCTGCCCGGCGGCGAAGACGACCGCGTCGAAGGGGGCCAGGTCCTCCCGGGTGAAGGTCTGGCGGGTGTAGTCCCCGCGCAGGACGGGCAGGTCGGCGACGGGCGAGTCCGCCTCGACCGCCCCTCGGGCGGCGACGGTGACGTCGTCTCCCCGGTCCCGCAAATGGCGGGCAGTGTGGGCCCCGATCATGCCGGTTCCACCGACCACGAGCACCTTCATCGTGAGGTCTCCTTGCGTAGTGAGGCGGCTCCCCCGACACGCGAAACTGGGAGCCAGCATGGCTGCCGAGCTTACCAACCAAGCGATAGTTAGGTTAGTGCGAGAGTGCACTACCTGGTCGTGACGACCACGTGAAGGTGCCGGGGGCCGTGGACGCCCTCGACCCGGTTGAGTTCGATGTCGCTGGTGGCGGACGGTCCGCTGATCCAGGTCAGCGGCCGGTGCGGGGCGACCCGGGCGAGGGCGTCCGGCACGGTGGCGACGACCTGGTCGGCCCGCACCACGCAGACGTGCACGTCCGGCAGCAGCGTGATGACCCGGCGGCCCTGGTCCGGGGCCCCGTCGAGCAGGATCGTGCCCGTCTCGGCCACGGCCACCGCCGCCGCCGTGACCACCCCGTCCGCGGCGGCGATCCGGCCCGGTGGGAGGTTGTCGTCCGGCACGGCACTGACGGTGTCGGGCAGCCAGTGCCGGGGCAGTCCGGGAGGCACCACGACCTGCCGGCCACCGAGCACCTCGGCGACGACGCGGGCGACGTCGGTGTCGGCGCAGCGGTGCACGGTGGCCCGGTAGTCGGTGAGGCGGCCCACGAGCACGTCGAGGTCGACGGCGACCGATCCGGCAGCACGGTAGCCCCGGGGCACCTCGGCCGGCACCGGCCGGGGCTCACCGAGGGCGGCACGGAGCCGACCGAGGACGAGGTCCCGTGCGGTCACCGCTCGGCCCACCACTGTCGGAACGTCCGCGGCGGCGGCTCCGGCAGGTCGCGGCTGGCCGTCCAGCCGGACAGCGGCGGCGGCAGGCCACGGCCGCGCGGGCCGGCCAGCCGGCTCAGCCTCGCCGCGCGCTGCGCGGCCGCGTACAGCCCCGGGTGGTCCATGGTGTACGCGGCGGCGGTCATCGCCGCCGCCTCGGCGCGCGGATGCGGGGCCTGGCCACGCAGGTGGACCAGGATGGACGGTATATCGATCATGACGGGGCAGGCGTCGTAGCAGGCGCCACAGAGCGACGAGGCGTACGGCAGGGAGGCGTTGTCGGCCACCCCGGTCAGTTGCGGGGAGAGCACGGCCCCGATCGGCCCCGGATAGACCGACCCGTACGCGTGCCCGCCCGTACGTTCGTACACGGGGCAGACGTTGAGGCAGGCCGAGCAGCGGATGCAGTGCAGCGCCTGCCGGCCCACCTCGTCGGCGAGCACCGCGCTGCGCCCGTTGTCGAGCAGCACCAGGTGGAACGCCTGCGGGCCGTCGCCCGGGGTGACGCCTGTCCACATCGAGGTGTAGGGGTTCATCCGCTCCCCCGTCGACGCCCGCGGCAGCAACTGGAGGAAGACCTCCAGGTCCCGCCAGGTGGGGATGACCTTCTCGACGCCCAGCACGGTGATCAGGGTCTCCGGCAGGGTGAGGCACATCCGCCCGTTGCCCTCGGACTCGACGACCGCGAGGGTGCCCGTCTCGGCGACGGCGAAGTTGGCCCCGGAGACGGCCACCCGCGTGCTGAGGAACGTCTCCCGCAGGTGCCGGCGCGCCGCGGCGGCCAGGGCCGCCGGCTCGTCCGTGAGCGCCGGGTCGACCCCGGGCATCGCCCGCAGGAAGATCTCCCGGATCTCCGCCCGGTTACGGTGGATCGCCGGCACCAGGATGTGGCTCGGCCGGTCGTCACCGAGCTGCACGATCAGCTCGGCGAGATCCGTCTCCACCGGCTCGATCCCGGCGGCCTCCAGCGCCTCGTTGAGGCCGATCTCCTGGGTGGCCATGGACTTGACCTTCATGACCCGGTCGGCGCCGGCCGCCCGGACCAGGTCGGTGACGATCCGGTTGGCCTCGACCGCGTCGGCGGCCCAGTGCACCGTGCCGCCGGCCCTCGTGACCGCGGCCTCCAACTGCTCCAGCAGCTCCGGCAGGCGGGCCATGGCGTCGGTCTTGATCGCCCGGCCGGCGGCGCGCAGCTCCGCCCAGTCCGGCACCTCGTCGATCACCGCCGCCGACTTCGCCCGGATGGTGCCGGTGGCGTGCCGCAGGTTGCGCCGCAGTTGCGCGTCGCCGAGGGCGCGGCGGGCCCCGGCGGGGAAGGGCTCCTCGCCACGTAGCTGTCCCACCCCGCGCGGAGCCGTGGCCGGCATGCCCAGGAACGTCCGGGTCACGGTCGCACCCCCTGTCGCTCCCGCTCGCCAGCGGCCCCGGTGCCCTCTGTCGCGGCCAGGATCTCGGCCAGGTGCACGGTCCGCACGCCGGCCCGCAGCCGGGACAGGCCCCCGCCGATGTGCATCAGGCAGGAGGCGTCGCCGGCCGTGCACACGTCCGCCCGCGTGGCCAGCACGTGGCGCATCTTGTCGGCGAGCATCGCCGTCGAGGTGTCCGCGTTCTTCACCGCGAACGTACCGCCGAAGCCACAGCACTGCTCCGCCTGCGGCAGCTCCACCAGCTCCAGCCCGCGGACCGCGCGCAGCAGCCGCAGCGGCCGGTCCCCCACCCGCAGCATCCGCAGCGAGTGGCAGGTCGGGTGGTACGTCACCCGGTGCGGGTAGTACGCGCCCACGTCGGTCACCCCGAGCACGTCGACGAGGAACTCCGACAGCTCGTACGTGCGCCGGCCGACCTCCTCGGCCCGGGCGGCCAACCGTTCGTCACCCGCCCGCCGGGCCACCACCGCGTGCTGGTGCCGGACCGAGCCGACGCACGAGCCGGAGGGCGCCACCACGACGTCGTACGGGGCGAAGACGCGCACGTGCCGGCGGACCAGCCGCAGCGCGTCGTCCGGGTAACCGGTGTTGACGTGCAGCTGCCCGCAGCAGGTCTGGTCCCCGGGAAAGACGACCTCGTGGCCGAGGCGCTCCAGCAGCCGCACCGTCGCCACCGCCGCCTGCGGGAACAGGGTGTCGGCCAGGCAGGTCACGAACAGCGCGACACGCACCCTCGACCCCCCATCCGCTCTTCGGCGGCCCGCCACGCCCTCTGGTCGCCCCGCGGCTCGTACCGGACGAGGTGCTGGCTGTCGCGCAGCAGGGCCCGCAGCGCCGGCAGGTCGCCGCCGACGACGCCGGCGGCCCGGCCCTGCACCAGGATGTTACCGAGCGCGGTGGCCTCCACCGGCCCGGCGACCACCGGCAGTCCGCAGGCGTCGGCCGTCAGCTGGCAGAGCAGGCCGTTGCGGGCCCCGCCGCCGACCACGTGCACGGCCTCGACGTCCCGGCCCGACAGCTCCTGCGCCTGGCGGACGGCCCGCCGGTGCGCCAGCGCCAGGCTGTCCAGGATGCAGCGGACCGTGGCGGCCGGGCTGTGCGGCACCGGCTCGCCGGCGCGCCGACAGGCCTCGGCGATCCGCGCCGGCATGTCGCCGGGCGGCAGGAACGCCGGGTCGTCCGGGTCGACGACGGACCGGAAGGCAGGCTCGCCGGCCGCCTTCGACAGCAGGTCGGACAGGTCGGCCGTGCCCCAGCCACGCAGCGACTCCTGCAGCAGCCACAGGCCCATCACGTTCCGCAGGTAGCGGACGGTGCCGTCGACACCGGCCTCGTTGGTGAAGTTGGCCCGTCGGCTCGCCTCGGTGAGGACCGGGGCGTCGAGTTCGACGCCGACGAGGGACCAGGTGCCGCAGGATACGTAGGCGAACCGTTCCCCGGCCGCCGGCACGCCGACGACGGCGGACGCGGTGTCGTGGGAGCCGACCGCCACCACCTCGGGCGTACCGGCCAGCCCCAGCTCGGCCCGGACCGGGCCGAGCCGGGTGCCCGGCCCGTGCAGCGGCGGGAACAGGCCGGCGCGGATGCCCACGTCCGCCATCAGGTCGGTGGCCCAGGTCCGCCGGCGCAGGTCGTACAGCTGGGTGGTCGACGCGTTGGTGAGCTCGGCGCCGACGTGGCCGGTGAGCCAGTAGGTGATGAGGTCCGGGATCAGCAGGAGCCGGTCGGCGGCGCCCAGTTGGGGGGTGCCGGCCGCCGCGACCAGCTGGTAGAGGGTGTTGAACGGCAGCTGCTGCAACCCGGTGGTGGCGTACAGCCGCTCCTGCCCCACCTGCTCCGCCACCCGCTCGGCCACCCCGTCGGTGCGCGCGTCGCGGTAGTGCACCGGGTTGCCCAGCAGCGCCCCGGAGGCGTCGAGCAGCCCGTAGTCGACGGCCCAGGAGTCGACGCCGACGCTCGTCACCGGGCCGGCGGCCCGCAGCCCGGTGTGCACGCCGTGCCACAGGGCGAGGATGTCCCAGTGCAGGGTGCCGCCGACCCGGACGGGCTCGTTGGCGAAGCGGTACGCCTCGGTGAGCTCCACCCGGCCCGCGCCGACACGGCCGACCATGACGCGGCCGCTGGCCGCACCGAGGTCGACGGCGGCGACGTCGACGACGCCACTCACCGGAGGAAGGCCGCGGCGACGCCGGCGTCCACCGGGATGTGCAGGCCCGTCGTGTGCGACAGGTCCCCGGCGGTGAGCACGAAGACGGCGTTGGCGACGTGTTCGGGCAGCACCTCCCGCTTGAGCAGGGTGCGCTGGGCGTAGAACTCGCCCAGCTTCTCCTCGGGCACCCCGTAGACGGCGGCGCGCTGCGCCCCCCAGCCGTCGGCGAAGATGCCGGAGCCGCGCACCACGCCGTCGGGGTTGACGCCGTTGACCCGGATGCCGTGGCCGCCGAGTTCGGCGGCGAGCAGGCGGACCTGGTGCGCCTGGTCGGCCTTGGCCGCGCCGTAGGCGACGTTGTTCGGGCCGGCGAACACGGAGTTCTTGCTGGAGACGTAGACGATGTCGCCGCCCATCCCCTGCGCGACGAGGATCCGGGTGGTCTCGCGCGAGACCAGGAAGGAGCCCTTGGCCAGCACGTCGTGCTGGATGTCCCAGTCCGCCTCGGTGGTGTCCAGCAGCGACCTGGACAGCGACAACCCGGCGTTGTTGACCACCAGATCCAGCCCGCCGTAGGCGAGCACGGCCGCGCGGACCGCGTCGGCCACCGCCGGGGCATCGGTCACGTCCAGGGGTACGGCCACCGCGACGTCCGGACCGCCCAGCTCGCCCGCGACGCGTTCGGCGGCGGCGGCGTCCCGGTCGGTCACGACCACGCAGGCGCCCTCGGCGGCGAGGCGGTGGGCGATGGCGCGGCCGATGCCCGAACCGGCCCCGGTGACCAGCGCGATCCGGGTGGCCAGCGGCTTCGGCCTGGGCAGCCGGGCCAGCTTGGCCTCCTCCAGGGCCCAGTACTCGATGCGGAACTTCTCCGCCTCGTCGATCGGCGCGTAGGTGGAGACGGCCTCGGCGCCGCGCATCACGTTGACGGCGTTGACGTAGAACTCGCCGGCGACCCGGGCGGTCTGCTTGTTCGCGCCGAAGCTGAACATGCCCACCCCGGGCACGAGGACGATCGCGGGGTCGGCACCACGCATCGGCGGGCTGTCCGGGCCGGCGTGCCGCTCGTAGTAGGCGCGGTAGTCGTCGCGGTAGGCCGCGTGCAACCGGGTGAGCCGCGCGACGGTGTCCGCCAGCGGAGCGGTCGGCGGCAGGTCGAGCACCATGGGGCGGACCTTGGTCCGCAGGAAGTGGTCGGGGCACGAGGTGCCGAGCGCCGCGAGGGCGGGGTGCCGTTCGCGGGCGACGAAGTCGAGCACCACGTCGCTGTCGGTGAAGTGCCCGACCTGGCGTCGGTCGGTCGAGACCAGGCCACGCAGGACCGGCGCGAGCGCCGCGGCCCGGACGCGCCGCTGGTCGGGCGGCAGCGGCTCGTAGCCGGGAATCACCGGGCCGAACGGCTCGGGCCGGCCCCGCTCGTCGAGGTACGCCTGCGCGGTACGGATGATTTCCCGCGAGTGGCGCTCGCACTCCTCGCTGGTGGCGCCCCAGGCGGTGATGCCGTGCCCGCCGAGGATGACGCCGATCGCCTGCGGGTTCGCCCGCGCGACGGCGGCGATGTCGAGACCGAGCTGGAAGCCGGGCCGCCGCCACGGCACCCACAGCACCCGGTCACCGAAGATCGCCTTGGTCAGCTCCGGCCCGTCGGCGGCGGTGGCGACGGCGATGCCGGCGTCGGGATGCAGGTGGTCGACGTGCGGAGCGTCGACCAGGCCGTGCATGGCCGTGTCGATCGACGGCGCGGCGCCGCCCCGTCCGTGCAGGCAGTAGTCGAACGCGGCGACCATCTCGTCCTCCCGCTCGACGCCGGGGTAGACGTCGACCAGGGCACGCAGGCGGTCGAGCCGGAGCACCGCCAGCCCGGCCTCGGTGAGGGTGCCGAGGTCACCGCCGGAGCCCTTGACCCACAGCAGCTCGACGGGGCCGCCGGTCGCCGGGTCGGCGGCCCGGCCCTTGGCCGAGGTGTTGCCGCCGGCGTAGTTGGTCGTGGTCGGGTCGGCGCCGAGCCGGTTGCTGCGGGCGACAAGTGCCTGAACCTCGGAGTGCATCGTCCTCTTCCTCTGTCTGCGTCTCTCGGTGGTGCTCAGGCGCCCCAGCCGGCCTGCTGGCCGCCGACGCGATCGGTGCGGATCTTCTCGAAGTAGCCGGAGCGGGCGTAGGCGGCGATCGGGTCGGGGTCCAGGCCCAGTTCGGCCCGCAACTCGGCGAGCAGCGGCCGCACGTCGCTGTTGTAGGCGTCCATCAGGGCCGCGTTCGCGCCGAGCACGTCGCCAGCCTGTTGCGCGGTCGCGAGCGCGTCGGCATCGACGAGCAGCGCCTTGGCGGTGGCCTCCTGCACGTTGAGCACCGAGCGGATGATCGCGGGGATCTTCGGCTCGATGTTGTGGCACTGGTCGAGCATGAACGCGATGCCCGCCTCCGGGCGCAGCGCGTCACCGCGGACGATCTCGTACATGATGCGGAAAAGCTGGAACGGGTCCGCGGCGCCGACCATGAGGTCGTCGTCGGCGTAGAAGCGGGAGTTGAAGTCGAACGCACCGAGCCTGCCGGCCCGCAACAGGAACGCCACGATGAACTCGATGTTGGTGCCGGGCGCGTGGTGGCCGGTGTCGATGACGACCTGGGCCTTCGGCCCGAGCTCCAGGCAGTGCGCGTACGCGGTGCCCCAGTCGGGCACGTCGGTGGTGTAGAAGGCCGGCTCGAACAGCTTGTACTCCAGGAGCATCCGCTGGTTGCCGCCGAGCCGGTCGTACGTCTCACGCAACGCGGCGGCGAGCCGGTCCTGGCGGGCGCGGATGTCGTCCTGCCCCGGGTAGTTGGTGCCGTCGGAGAACCAGAGCTTGAGGTCGCGGGAGCCGGTGCGGTCCATGATGTCCACGCACTCGATCAGGTGGTCGATCGCCTTGCGGCGTATCCCGGGGTCGGGGTTGGTGACGCTGCCCAGCTTGTAGTCGCTGTCCTGGAACACGTTGGCGTTGATCGCGCCGAGGGCGACGCCCTGGTCGGCGGCGTACCCGGCCAGGTCGGCGTAGTCGTCGACCCGGTCCCACGGGATGTGCAGGGCCACCGTCGGCGCCACGCCGGTCAGCCGGTGCACCACCGCGGCGTCGGCGATCTTCTCGTACGGGTCGCGCGGCACGCCCTCCTGCGGGAAGACCCTGAACCGGGTGCCGGAGTTCGCGTACGCCCAGGACGGGGTTTCGATGCGCTGGGCGCGCAGGGCCTGCTTGACCCGCTCCCGGACCGTGACGTCGGTCTGGCTCATGCTTGTTCTCCCGGATCGAGGTTGAGGAAGAAGGACGCCGTCTCCGCCTGCCAGCGGTTGTTGACGTCACGGTTCCGCGTGGCGGCCCGGCCGGCGCCCGCGAGGGGCGACGGCGCCGGCCGGGCCGCGCTTCAGAACTGAAACTGGTCGATGTTGCTCTTGTCGAAGACGGTCGGCGGGCCGAGGACGACGACGCCGTCCTTGCCGACGGTGAACTCGCCGAGCCTGCCGGCCTTGAACTTGTCGTTCTCGGCACCGGTGATCTGCCCCGAGGCGAGCGCCGCACCGGCGTACGCGGCGAGGTAGCCGAGGTCGGCCGGGTTCCACAGGGCGAACGCGTCGACGGTGCCGTCCTTGACGTACTCCCGCATCTGGTTGGGGGTGCCCAGGCCGGTCAGCTTGACCTTGCCCTTGTACTGCGACCCGCTGAGGTACCGGGCGGCGGCCGCGACGCCGACGGTGGTCGGGGAGATGACGCCCTTGAGGTTGGGGTACGACTGCAGCAGGCCCTGCATCTCCTGGAACGACTTCTGGTCGTCGTCGTTGCCGTACGCCACGGTGACCAGCTTGATCTTGCTGTACTCGGGCTTCTTCAACTCCTCCTTCATCAGCGCGATCCAGGCGTTCTGGTTTGTCGCGTTGGCGGTGGCGGACAGGATGGCGATCTCGCCCTCGCCACCGATCTGCTGGGAGACGAGCTTCACCTGGTTCTCGGCGATGCCCTCGGCGGTCACCTGGTTGACGAAGATCTGCCGGCACTCCGGCTTCGTGTCGGAGTCGAACGTGACGATCTTGGCGCCGGCCGCCTTCGCCTGGTTCAGCGCCCCGCAGATCGCGTTCGGGTCGTTGGCCGAGGTCACGATGACGTCCATGCCCTGCTGGGACAGCGTGTTGATGTAGCTGACCTGGGACGAGGCGCTGGCCTCGGACGGGCCGACCTCCTTGAACTCCCCCTTGATCTCGGTGACCGCCTCCTTGCCGCCGTTGTCGCTGGTGGTGAAGTAGGGGTTGTTCACCTGCTTCGGCAGGAAGGCGATCTTGAGCCCTTCCCTGAGCCTGGCATCCGGGTCGGCGGCGCCGCTGGCCTGCGCGCCGCCGCTGTCGTCGCCGGAGTTCTCCCGGGTGGTGCCGCCGCAGGCCGTGGCGCCGAGCAGCAGCGCGGCGAGAGTGAGGGCGGTGGCCCCGGCACGGAGCCGTCGGTACGTGGACATCGATATCCTCTCGGGGTGGTGGTGGGGGAAGCGCCGACGATCACGACACGCTGGGCTGCGCGCGTCGCCGTCGGCGGTGCAGCCGGGCGCGGACGTCCGCGACGGCGTTGGGCAGTACCACGGAGACGATCAGCAGAGTCCCGGTGACGATGGTCAGCGCGTTGGCGTCGACATCGGCGAGCTGCAACGCGTTGCGCAGCACCCCGAGGAGCAGGACGCCGGCCACCACGCCGAGCAACCCGCCGCGACCGCCGAAGATGGACACGCCGCCCAGCAGCACCGCGGTCACCACGGTCAGCTCCAGGCCGGTGGCGTTGTCGCCACGGGCGCTGGCGTAGCGCAGGGTCCAGAAGATCCCGGCCAGCCCGCCGACGGCCCCGGAGACCACGAAGAGCCAGAACTTGGTCCGGGCCACCGACACGCCGGCGAACGTGGCGGCCTCGTCGTTGTTGCCCATGGCGTACAACGCCCGGCCGACCGGGGTGGCGTGCAGCACGACGCCGAACGCCAGCGCGAGCAGCAGCACCGGGACGACGACGGCGGGGATCGACGTGCCGGGGACGGCCCGCACGGCGGCAGCGGTCCAGCCGGCCGGGAAGTCGGCCACCGCCTGGTCGCCCAGCACGACGAACGACAGCCCCCGGTACAGGGCGAGGGTGCCGATGGTCACGGCCAGCGACGGCAGGCCGAAGCCGGTGACGAACACACCGTTGACCGCGCCGAGCACCGCGCCGACCAGCACCACCAGGACGCAGATCAGCTCCAGGGACAGCCCGCTGGACAGCCACAGCTGCCCCATCAGGGTGCTGCTCAGGCCGACCGTGCTGGCCACCGACAGGTCGATCTCGCCGGTGACGACGATCAGCGTCATGGGCAGCGCGAGCAGGGCCAGCGGCACCAGGTCGAGCAGCAGGAACTGGACGTTGCGGCCGGTGGCGAAGTTCTGCACCGACAGGCTGGCCAGCAGCACCGCCACCAGCAGGACGGCCACGATCGCCGCGTCCCAGGTGCCGAGCGCGCCGCGCAGCCCGGCCAGACGGCCCGCCCCCCGCTCGGTGTCCGCGCCGGACGGCGGCGCGGCGTACAGGCTGTCATGCGCCATGGAGGCTTCTCCCTCGTAGCCGGGCCGCCGTGCGCAGGGCCAGGAGCCGGTCCAGACCGATGGCGGCGAGGATGAGCGCGCCGACGACGGCCTGCTGCCAGAACGGGTCGATGCGCAGGACGGCCAGCGAGCTGCCGATCGTGGTGAGCAGGACGGCACCGAGCGCGGCGCCGTAGGCGCTTCCGCTGCCACCGAAGATCGCCACTCCGCCGACCACCGCCGCGGCGACCACCTGGAGTTCCAGGCCCGAGCCGGCCGCCGCGTCGAGGGTGCCGAACCGGGCGGCGTAGAGCACACCGGCGAGGCCGGCGAGCGCGCCGTTGGCCACGAAGACAGCGAGGACGCGCCGGCCGACGGGGATGCCGGAGAGCCGGGCGGCGGCCGGCTCGGAGCCGATGGCGTACAGCTCCCGGCCGCTGCGGTAGCAGCGGAGGTAGCAGCCGACGGCGGCGACCACGACGAGCGCGACCAGGAAGAGCACCGGCACGCCGAGCACCGTCTGGTTGCCCAGGCGCAGGAAGGACCGGGGCATGTCGGCGGCGTTGATCTGCCGGCCGGCGGCCCAGTAGTAGTCGACGCCGCGGAACGCGTAGAGGGTGCCGAGTGTGATGACCAGCGCCGGGACCTTCGCCACGGCGATCAGTCCACCGTTGATCACCCCGCACACGGCCCCCAGCCCGACGCCGAGCAGGAGGGCGACCGGCCAGGGGGTGCCGGGCGCGGCGAGGAACAGGTCGCCGGTGGCGAAGGCGACCAGCCCCAGGATCGACCCCACGGACAGGTCGACGTTGCGCGTGACGATGACCAGGGTCTGGCCCACCGCGAGGATCACCAGGATCGCGCAGCCCAGGAGCAGGTCCTTGATGCTCTGCGCACTGAGGAAGCGGTCGTTGCGCAGCGTGGTGACCAGGATCAGCGCGCCGAGCGCGAGCAGCAGACCCAGTTCCCGCACGGCGAGCAGCCGCTCGGTGAGGGTGCGGCGCGGCCGGCCGGGGCCGGGCGGCGGGTCGCCATCGGCCCGTGCGGGCGCACCGGTGTCGGTGAGACTCATGCGGTCGCTCCTTGGCCGGTCGCGGCGAACATCATGGACGTCTCGTCGGCCTCGGCGCGCGGCAGCTCGCGGACCACCCGTCCCTCGTGCATCACCAGGACCCGGTCGGCCATCCCGAGCACCTCGGGCAGTTCGCTGCTGATCATCAGGATGGCCAGGCCTTCGCCGGCCAGTTCGGACAGCAGTCGGTGGACCTCTGCCTTGGTGCCGACGTCGATGCCGCGGGTGGGCTCGTCGATGATCAGGATCCGGGGCTCGGTGGCCAGCCACTTGGCGAGGACGACCTTCTGCTGGTTGCCCCCGGAGAGGGTGGCCACCGGCGCGGCCAACCGGGCGGCCTTGACCTGCAGCCGGCGGGTCCAGATCCGGGCCTCGGCCCGCTCGGCGCCGCCGACGAGCAGGCCCAGCCGGCTCAGCGCCCGGCGGCGGGCCAGGGTGGCGTTGCGCTCCACCGACAGCTCCATGACCAGGCCCTGCTGCCGGCGGTCCTCCGGCACCAGGGCCATGCCGGCGGCGATCGCCCTGCGCGGGCTGTTCGGCGGCAGGGCCCGACCGGCGACGCGAACCTCACCCGCGTCGTAGCGGTCGACACCGAAGACGGCGCGGGCCACCTCGCTGCGCCCGGCGCCGACCAGCCCGGCCAGGGCGACGATCTCACCGCCCCGGACGGAGAAGGACACGTCGGAGAAGACGCCGGACCGGCTGAGCCCCCGTACCTCCAGCAGGGTGTCGCGCAGCGGCGCGTCCTGTTTCGGATAGAGCGAGGACACGTCCCGGCCGACCATGCGCCGCACCACCTCGTCGACGGTGAGGTCGGCGGCGCTGTCGCTGGAGACCCAGGCCCCGTCGCGCAGCACGGTGACGCGCTGGCAGAGGTCGAACACCTCGTCGAAGCGGTGCGAGATGAACAGCACCGCCGCGCCGCGTTCGCAGAGCGACCGGGCGACGCCGAAGAGCCGCTCCACCTCGACCCCGGAGAGCGCGGCGGTCGGCTCGTCCATGACCAGGACGCGGGCGTCGAAGGAGAGCGCCTTGGCGATCTCGACGAGCTGCTGGTCGGCGATCGAAAGCCCACGGGCGGGCCGGCTCGGGTCGATCCGGACACCCAGCCGCTGGAACAGCTGCTCGGCGTCGCGGTTCATCGCCCGGCTGTCGATGCGGCGCAGGCCGCGCAGTGGATGCCGGCCCATGAAGATGTTCTCCGCGACCGAGAGGTCCGGGAACAGGGTCGGCTCCTGGTAGATCACGGCGATACCGGCGGCCCGCGCATCGGCGGGGCCGCGCAGCTCCAGCGGACGGCCGTCGAGGGTCATCCGGCCGGAGTCCGGGGCGTGCGCCCCGGCCAGGATCTTCACCAGGGTCGACTTGCCAGCCCCGTTCTCACCGACGAGGGCGTGGGCCTCACCGGAGTGCAACGCCAGGCGCACCCCGCGCAGCGCGGCGACGGCTCCGAAGGACTTCGTCACGCCGTCCAGTACCAGCAGTGGAGCGCCCTCCGCGCCCGGTACGCCGAGGCTCATCGGACCTCCTGAATCGTTTCAATCTCCTGAATGGACCGTAGAGGCAGACATTGACGAGCGTCAAGAGCTTCGAGGCGATTCATCGCCTGCCGCCCGCGCGGAACCCACACGAGGCGATCAGGATCCGCCCCTCGACCTGAACTCGGGAGCGCGACAGCCGTCCGTCGCTGGATGAAACGTTTTAGGCGCTATAGACTCCCGGTCGTCACCCGGCCGGACCCGTCCCGACCCGCCGGTACGGCAGCGGGCGGCACCGCGACCGGGTGCCCGCACCCGACCGCGGGCCGCGACCAACCACCGCACCCGATCGTCGAGGAAGCCATGGCAGCGGCGAACATCAAAGAGGTGGCCCGGCATGCCGGCGTTTCCCTCGGCACGGTGAGCAACGTGCTCAACCGGCCCGACACGGTCGCCCCCGCCACCCGCCAGCGGGTACTCGAGGCCATCACCGAGCTCGGCTACGTCCGCAACGACTCCGCTCGTCAACTGCGCGCCGGGCAGAGCCGCACCATCGCCATCGTCGTACTGGACGTGGCCAACCCGTTCTTCACCGACGTGGTGCGCGGCGCCGAACAGGTGGTCGAGGAGGCCGGCGCCATGCTCGTCGTCTGCAACAGCGGCGAGGACAGCGCCCGGGAACGCCGGCACCTGGAACTACTGGAGGAGCAGCGGGTCCGTGGCGTACTCGTCACCCCGGTCCGGCACGGCTCCCAGCCCGACCTGGACAGGCTGATCGACCGCGGTATCCCGGTGGTGCTCGTCGACCGGGGCTCGGGCCGGGCCAGCAGCTGCTCGGTGGCCGTCGACGACGTGCTCGGCGGCCGGCTGGCCATGGAACACCTGCTGGATCGGGGCCACCGCCGCATCGCGTACCTCGGTGGCCCGTTCGCCATCGCCCAGGTCGCCGAACGGCACGCCGGCGCCGCCGCCGCGCTCGACGAACACGGCGACAACGCCGAACTGCGGGTCGCGACGACCACCAGCCTGACCGTCGCCGCCGGGCGACGCGCCGCCGAGGACCTGCTGGCCCTGCCCGCCCGGCAACGTCCCACCGCCGTCTTCTGCGCCAACGACCTGATCGCGCTCGGCGTGCTGCAGGAGGTGACGGCGCGCGGCATGAGGGTGCCCGCCGACCTGGCCATCGTCGGCTACGACGACATCGAGTTCGCGGGCGCGGCGGCGGTGCCGCTGTCGTCGGTGCGGCAACCCCGCGAGCTGCTCGGCCGTACCGCGGCACAACTGCTGCTGGAGGAGGCCGAGTTCGGCGGGACCCACCAGCACCGGCACGTCGTGTTCCAGCCGGAGCTGGTCGTGCGCCGCTCCAGCGACCAGCAGCGACGAACCCGGCGCTGAACTCGGCGCCGGCCCGGCGCCGTCGACGGGGCTTAACCTGCCCATGTCCGCGATCCGTGCGTCGATCCGACCGGGGATGCGGACGTTCGATTCAGCTCGGCGCAGCGCGATGGTGCGGGTCCGGCCGGTCACCGTCGGCGAGCGTCTCCGGGGAACTCCGGCTCCAGCGGGTGCCGCTGCGTCGTCACCGCGGCTCAGCGTGCGGCGGCATCAGTCAGCCGAGCGAGTTCCAGATCGGCGATGCGGCGCACCGTCGAATCAGGGTCGCTGACGTAGTGGCGGAGGATGTCGGGGGCGGCGTCGGGCGCGAGGCGGCGTGCCGCGACAGCGACGCGCTGGCGGACCAGCGGGTCTGGGTCGTTCGCCAGCCCGACCACGAGTGGCGCCCAGCGCGACCGCTCGCTATCGGTGCTGATGAGTCCGCTGATGCTGGCAGCACGCACCGCCGGCTCGTCGTCCTGCGTCAGCGTCATGAGCTGCGGTGGGATGCGCGGATCCGAGTCCACCGCCCTCGCGAGCGCCTGGGCGGCCTGGGCTCGCAGCAACGGGTTTTCGCCAACGGCGGTCAGGAGCAGCGCGTCGACGGCAGCCGCTCCGCCGACTGAGCCGAGGGCTTCGAGCGCGTTCTCGCGGACGTGCCGATCGGGGTCGTGTCGCAGCCGCAGCAGCGCCGGGGTTGCCTCGACCTCGCGAAGCTTGCCGAGGGCGTACGCGACCATGGACCGTACCCGCGGCACGGGGTCCGCAGCGAGGGCGACGAGTGGTGCGACCGCGTCTGCCCGGCCGGCGTAGCCGAGCCTACTGACCGCCGACACGCGTACCTGATCGTCGAGGTCACCCAGCGCCATGACGAGCACCTGAAATGCCCGGTCATCGCCAGCAGGGTCGGGAATCGAGCCGATCGCCACGGACCTGACCCGCGGATCGGCATCGGCCGCGGCTGCGGCCAGTAGTTCGACGTCCTGTGCTTCGACCACGAATCCGAGCGCCCACAGTCCTACCCGGCGCAGCTCGGGGGTGCCACCGGCGGCCAGGTCCAGCACTGTGTGACGCGCGGCTGCCTTGTCCGTGTGCAGCAGGTCGATGATCTCGGCAGTCAAGCTGTCCTGGTCGTCACCGAGATCGCGGGCCGACGCGCGCAGTAGCGCCGGCAGCGCGGCCAGACCCTGTACGCCGGCCAGAATGCCGGCGATGAGGTCGCGACCGTAGAAGTTCTGCTCGTCGAGGAACTGGTCGAGCGCCTCGTGCAACCGGGACACCAGGGTGACGTCCCCGCACGCCGCCAACTCGGTGAGGATCGGCGCGATGTCGTCGTAGTCGTCCTCAAACTCCGTGGCATGCCGGACCACGGCCTCCAACGCTTCCGCACTGTCGATCATCCGCGCCACGATGCCACACGCCACCGGTCGTCCTGGCGCACGCTGCCGAGACGGCGCTGAGGCACAGCCCCTAACCGTCCTAGGACATCGAGTTCAGGGCGGCCAGTTCCCGGTACGAGCCCGGTCGGGACCGGACTTGGCGCTCTGCCGCCCTCCCGGTGGTCGTCCGCGCACGACCACCGGGAACACTGGTCAGCTGGCCCTGTATGTGAGGTAGTGGCCCTTCGGCCAGCTGTGGAAGTTGTTGAGCTCGGACGCCTCACCGCTGCAGTCGGGGGTCCGGTAGCCGGGGACGGCACGGAAGCCGCCGCTCCAGGCGAGCAGCCAGGTCGCGTCGGCCGGGACCCGACGGCAGACGTCGTCAGGGGTGGCCTGCCTGCCGACCACCTCGGTCGGGTAGCTCGAGTAGAAGACCAGGCCCTCGTCGGGGTTCTTGATCGGCTCGCCAGCGGCTGCGGACGACGCCGGTAGCGTCGCGGTGAGCGTGGTGATCAGGGCGGCGGCGAGACCCGCGGCGACTCGCTTGGCGCGTTTGCGCATGGATGTCCTTCCGGGACGGCGTTCAGGGAAGGGACCAATGGCGGCCCAGTCCGGGACTGAGTGATCCGCATCGATACCACGATCGGCCCGCAGGGTTTCTGTGTCAACCTTCGCCTCGGGCGCCTTCGGCGACGCGTCTCTTGTCCCTTGTGGCTGCCGCGGAGGCATGTGGTGCGGCTACCGGCCCTCTTCCTCGAGCAGTGGTTCCAGTTGCCGAAGCAGGGTCGCCCGATCGACGTTGGGCGGTAACTCGATCCGCAGACTGATGTTCGCACCCTCGACCGTCAGCACCGCCGGCCTCTGGCTGTTGCGCAGGCGCCAGTTGCGTATCGCGGCAACCAGTGCCTCCGCCTGCGGCTGGAGCGTGGCCAGGCTGGCGAGGTTCGCCAGCACGGCGATCCCCCCGATCGCCATGGTGATGGCACCGCCGTCGCGAACCCCCTCATAGGGAAGATCGAGTTCCTCGATCACTTCCGGCGGCAGCAGCAACTTGACACTCGTCACTATTCCCCTCTCACGAGCGATGCGATCCGCTCTTGAACCGCTGGCTCCAGTTCACGCAGTGTGGTCGAGGCGACCGCACCGCTGAAGTAACCCTGTACGTGATGGATACCCAAGCGAAAGATCTCGTGCAGGCTGACTGGTGCGTCATCGTCGAAACCCTCGACGATGACCGTCCTTGGCTGCCCGGTCTGCCCCTGGTCGCTGGCGTAGCGGGCGACCCGCGCCACGAGCGTCAGTTCCTCCAAGGCCATGGGGTGGTGCAGGATCGCGCGGTCGACCTTGATCTGGGTGAGCGGCAGCTCGGCCATACGCGCCAGCGATGCGTAACCGACTCCGAAGTCGTCGACCGCGAAGCTGATCCGCAGCTCTCTCGCGAGCGTGGTGAGCCGGTTGTGGAAGTAGACCAAGGGCTCCTGCGGCCATCGCTCGCCCGGCTCCGGGGTGATCGGATCCTGCTCGGAGATCTCCAGTGTCAGGGTGCGGGGATGCAGACCCGCCTCGGCGAGCGCCTTGCTCACCTGCTTGAGATACGCGTCGCTGAGCAGCGAACGAACCGCCACGTTGACCGACAACGGCTTGGTCCCCTGCCATCCCGAGGCGACGTCGGCCTCGGCGTAGGAGTGGATCGCCTTGGCCACGAGGATGGCATCGCGCTCGACGACGAACCGGTCGCCCCAGTCGTGGGCCATCCGTAGCGCGGACCAGGGTGCGCGCAGCTCACCATCGTTACGCCGGGCCAACGCCTCGAAACTCTGGACGCTCACGCCGGTCGCGCGCTGGTCCAGCTCGACGACCGGTTGAAACACCATGGTCATCGACCCGACCAGCTGTTGGTAGAGGCTGAAGGCATCCTCGTACAGCTTGAGCGGCAGTCGGCCGAAAGAGGTGCGCAGGGCAGTCAGTACGGTCATCTCCGACTGCATGGGATCGGCCACCGGATCGGATTCCCACACCGCGCGAAGCATCACGGCCAACGGTTCACCTATATCCAGCTGGGCAAGTGCCGGGTCGACCACGGCAAGAGTGAGAGTACGGCCGCCGGCGAATGACAGAGGCACGCAGAGCATTCGGCGGCCGACCCCATGCGAAACGACGTATCCGGGCGTCGCCCTCGGATGCTTCGCCCCGTCAACGGCAGCGGCCTCGAGCATTGGCGACAGTGTGTCCTTGTCGAACCGCGCCGTTCGGTTGACCACACCGAAGCTGCTGCCAACGAACTCCACGACCGCGGCCGACTCCGCGTCGAGCGCGTGCCGGATGAGTTCGACACGTCCGTCGCGTTCGCTCTGAGGATCCCGGTGCGCCGGGCGTGCGTCCGCGCGGAACATACGCCCCAGCAACTGCCGGATCGAGCTCGTCTGATCCTCGAGTGGGTTGAGGCAGGGGCGCGTGATGCCGGGGTTCGCCGGGCTGTTGAGGGCCTGGCGGTCGTGCCGGGACATGGGCGGTTGGGTCAGCACGGTGGTGGCCCCGTAGACGTGTGCCGTGTGCACAGGCGGCGGATTCATGCCCTGCTCGGCCACGAACGTCGCCAGCTGCGCGAACGACACACGTCCCGCCTCGTCACCTGCCCTGCCCCGTAACGCCCGCAGCACGTGGTAGGTCAACGTCCCGTGCTCATGCTCGGTGCTCTCCCGGGTCACCGATCCACTGGGACAGGCGAGCAGGGCATTGTGCCGGGGACGGTCCACCGCTTCCGCGTAGGTCTGCAGGACTTTGATGCTGCGTCGGTCCGCATCGGCATAGACACCCGCGTGGCAACAATCGAGCACCAGGAATGAGGCACCCGCGAAGGCGTCGAAGATGTCCCGCTTGAGGAATGACATCCGCAACCCGTTGTCGGGCTCGCGGGAAAGTCCCTCCGGATCAAGGTCAGACGTGACCAGGTACGCATCGAGTTGATCACTCCACTGCGGGACCAGCGTATGGCCAGCGAAGTAGACGAAGAGGACATCTGACGGCGCGGACTTCAGGGCCAGGTCGCGGAGGAAAACCTTGATCTCGCGCCAGGTGGCGTCGGGACCCACGAACATCTTTACCGCGCCGTCGTCGAAGGTACCGATTTCCTGGTCCAACAACACGTCCCGCAGGGCGAGAGCATCGCTCTCGGCGTACCGGAGCGGAGGCAACTGGACATCACGGCCACACTGATCGACTCCGATCAGGACTGCCCAACGTCTGCTCGGTGCCATCGGCCCCCCAAGGTGATCCGCTGCGGTAGCAACACGAGTTCAGCTCAATGCCGCGAGTGACACTATCGGCCGGCTACTCGGCGTACGCGCCGCCCTGAGCGGTAAGTCAAATTTCCGTCACCATTCCTCAGCCTGACACTGGGGTCTGCGACAACGGTTCACGCCGGGCGGCGGCGTGTGCGACAACGCGAGGACGTGAGGGCGGGATGACACGGCGCGCGCCTTGTCACTTCGGTGGTCCTGCTTTCGTTGCCTGGCTGCGCAGTTCTCGGGCGCGCCTGCGGCAGGCATCGATGATGTCGGGGCGGAGCAGGTGGCCGAAACCGGCGCGGTCGAGGCGTCGGACCAGTCCGTCGCGGTCGGTGCGCAGTGCGGTGGCGGTGCTGTCGAGGTCCCAGTCGGTGGCGGCGAGTTGGGACAGCAGGTGTCCGCGGCGGGTCTGGGCCGCCGACAGCCGGAACGTCTTGAGGTAGGCCGTCTGGCCGATCTCGTCGGTGATGGTTTCACCGATGTGGTTTTCTGCCTCGGGGTCGAAGGCGGGCAGGAACCGGGCCAGGGTGAAGCGCCCCATCCGTTGTACCGGCGTGACGGTGAGCCGCTCGGCGCCGAAGAGCCCCTCGGCCATGAGGCCGTGGAAGGCCCTCCAGTCGGCGCCCACCTGGGCCAACTGGTCGCGCAGGTCGGCGATGCTGGCGATGCGGGTGTCGTCGAGGCGGGCGGTGAATTCCGGTACGGCCGGATAGAGATAGTTGTAGTGGAACAGCAGTTCGCCGTAGAAGTCCTGCAACAGCGTGGGGTGCAGGGCGCGGTAGTCGTCCGGGTGCGGAACGACGAACGCGGCGGCGAGGGCGTCGGCGACGTAGAGCACCATGCCGCACTGGTCGTGGTGGATCTCGAACGCGCGCAGCGCGTCGTCGAGGCCGGTGATGGCGGCGCCGGTGTAGCTGGCCTCCACGCGGGGGGTCAGGCCACGGGTGACGGCGTTGCGGGTCCAGTCCTGCCAGGCGATGGTCGGGCCGCCGAACTGCAGCGTGAGGTAACCCTCCATCGCCAGGTGCAGCGGCAGGAAGCGCAGCCGTCGCCTGTCCTCACGGCGAGCCAGTCGGCGGCGGAACGCCAGCCGGATGCCGGTGGGAGCGCCCGTGTCGTCGGGCTCGCGCAGCTGGGTGCCGTAGGCGGCGGCCGGGGTGGCGTCGGTGCTCCAGGTGGCGACGAACGCGTGCGGGACATAGGCAAGGTAGGTCGTGCGTGGCCCGGTGCTGGCGATCGGCAGTTCGCCGGAGTCGTAGAGGCGGGGGTGCAGGCGCAGATCGGTGATGGGGGTCGACCGTAGTAGCGGGACGAGGCGGACCGCGCCCCACGTCTGGGCGGGCCCGGCGGTCAGCCCGGTCAGATCGATCCTGTCGGTGGCGGCCGTCACGACGCTGTCTCCTCGGTCCCGAGGAACCGCTCGACCCGGTCGGCGAGGTGGCGGCGTAGCTCGTCGAAGCCGGCGCTGCCGGTGGCGAAGCGGGCCAGCTCGACGAGCGCGGCGGCGTCCTCGGCGTCGCGGACGCCCACGGTGGCCACGCCGGCGGCGAGGCGGCGCACGTCGAAGGTGTCGGCGTCGTAGACGGGGTTGAGGTGTACGACGCTCGTGGCCTGCCGGGGATCGAGGCGGGTACGCCAGACCCGCAGCACCTCGGCGGCCTGCCCCGGTGGGTCGTTGTCCCAGCCGTCGGAGACGATGACGAGCCGGTCGGGGCGGCGTTCGAGGGCGTCGACGACGCGCGCGCCCAGCCCCGTGGCGCCGACGGGGTGCACCAGCAGCGGATCGCCACGGTGGTGCAGCCACAGCCCCGTGTAGTCGGCGGCGAGGACCTCCAGCAGATAGTGCGTGGCCAAGGCGACGGCGAGCGGCCGGCGGTGCTTCACGCCGGAGCCGGCGGCGGAGTAGCTGTCGTCGAGGACCGCCACCACCCGGCCCCAGGTGCCGGCCTGCCGGCGCGCGGCCCGGCGCGCGGCGGCCCGGAGCGCGCCGGTCAGCTCGTCGCGACGCCGGGCGCGTTCCGGGCGGGCCAGTGACAGTACGTAGATCGCGAGGCGGGTCAGGGGTGCGGTGGCGAGGTCCATGGCGACCGCCTCGACCTTGTGCCGCGCGGCGGTCCCCTGCAGCCGCAGCCGCTCGCCGGCGGTGAGCATGGGCGCGATGCCGGACAGGAACCAGGCCCGGGCGATGCCGTGCTGGGCGGCGAGCCCTTCGGCGACGGTGTACGGCAGCTCGTACAGGGCCCGCTGCTCGAAGTGGGCGCGTCGCCACGTCTCCAGGATCGGCGTCTCGTAGCGTCTCGGGCGACGCCAGTCGAACAGCACCGTGCCGACCTCGCCGGGAAGTGGCAGGTGGGCGTGCCGGGCGGCGACCGACAACGACCGGCGGTACTTGACCGCGTCGAAGGCCGGGTCGGGGCGGGCCGCCACCCAGTCACGCACGATGGCGCGGGTACGCCGGTTGTTGACCCCCAACCGGCGCAGCTGCCGGAACACGCCGTACACCCGGTGCGGCGGCAACGACCGCAGCCGCGCCGCGATCAGCCGCCCCTCCACCGCGCGCTGCTGGTCGCTCGCCTCCCGCGCGGTGCGGAGCAGGTTGGTCACGACCATGGCGGTGTTCAGGTGGTTGACGTCCAGGGCCAGGGTCGCGGCATACAGGTCGCGGTAGTTGCCCAACACGTACTCGTGCAGGAACGCCAACGACAGCCGCTGGGTGACGGCGGCGGAGCGGAACTCACGCTGGGCCGTCGAGGCGATCGCGGCGTTGACGAACATGACCACGTCCTCGCACGCGACCCGATCCGCCCGTGACACGGCCGTGACCCCACCTTTCACGCGATGTTCCTGGGGGCCGGCCGGGGAATGGGGGCACGAACTGCGAAGCATCGCTTTAGAGGCGGGTTCCGGAAGTCGCACCGGAGTCCCGCGGCCGGCCCGGCCACGATACCCGTCACGATCTCCACCACGCGACGGGAAAACCGCCCCGTGCCCCTCCGGCCACGAGCGGTCGGCCGGTGCTGCTACGGCGTCCGCGGCGGGCGCCCGGGATCTTCGGGTGCTCAGAGCCGGTAGAACGCCCGGTAGCGGCGGATCAGCCGCCACTGCACCAGTACCGCCGCCACGGTCAGCAGGATCATCACCAGGGTCGCCGCCGCCGCGTAGCCGTAGCGCAGGTACTCGAACCCGGTGCGGTAGACGAAGAGCGACAGGTAGGTGGTGGCGTACGGGGGCGGGCCACCGTCGGTCACCACGAAGGCCGGCACGAAGGAGAAGTGCAGGCTCTGGATGGCGTCGCGCACCGCCAGCAGCCCCAGCACCGGCGCCATCAGCGGCAGCGTCACCCGGCGGAACACGTCCCAGCCGGTGGCGTCCTCGATCGCCGCCATCTCGTAGACGTCGCGGGGCAGCGCACGGCGGGCGGCCAGCAGCACCACGAAGGTCTCGCCGATGGTGAACAGGCTCATTCCGACGATCGCCGCCCGGGCGTCGGTGGGGTCGGTGAGCCACTGCGGCGGGGTGCGTCCCAGCGCCGTCAGGCCGTTCTCCCCGCCCGCGCGCAGCAGCTGGTTGATCGGACCGTAGAGGGGGTTGAGCAGCCAGAGCCAGAGCAGCCCGTAGGCGATCTCCGGGACCGCGGTCGGCAGCACCGCCGCGGTGCGGGCGCTGCCGACGCCGAGCGCCCGGCGGTGCAGCAGCAGCGCCAGGCCGAGGGCGAAGAGCACCCGCAGCGGTACGGCCACCAGCGCGAAGACCAGCGAGTTGGTCAGCGACACCCGGAACACCGGGTCGTCGAGCAGCGCGGTGAGGTTCGCCAGGCCCACCCACTGCGGCGGGCGCAGCAGGTCGTACTCGGTGAAGGCCAGCGCCAGGGTGACCGCGGCGGGCAGCAGCACGAGCCCGACGAGGCCCACCAGGTACGGCGTCAGCATCAGCGCCAGCTGCCGGCGCGAGCGGCGGTCGGTCGCCGTCACGGGGCGTACCGGCGGCCCGAGCCGGCGTGGAAGAGGTGCACGTCGGCCCAGCGCACGCCGACGCGTACCGTCGCGCCCCGGGCCGGCCGGCGGGCGGCGGGCACCCGGGCGACGACCGGGTGCCCGCCGGCGAGGCTCAGGTACGCGTACGCGTCCTCGCCGACCACCTCGACCCGCTCGACGGTGGCGTCCGTCCCCTCGGCGGCGTCGAGGGCCACCGCCTCGGGGCGGAAGCCGAGCTCCATGCCGCCCAGGCCGGCTGGGGCGGCACCGTGCGGGTGCAGCGGGCCGTCGGCCGGCAGCAGGTTCATCGCCGGGGAGCCGACGAAGCGGGCGACGAAGGTGGTGGCCGGGGTGCGCCAGATCTCGTCGGGGGTGCCGACCTGCTCGACGCGCCCGTCGCGCAGCACGGCGATCCGGTCGGCGAGCACCAGCGCCTCGGTCTGGTCGTGGGTGACGTGCAGCATCGTCGCGCCGAGCCGGTCGTGCAGGGCGCGCAGCTCGGCGCGCATCTGCACCCGCAGCGCCTGGTCGAGGTTGGACAGCGGCTCGTCGAGCAGGAACACGTCCGGCTCGCGCACCAGCGCCCGGGCCAGCGCCACCCGCTGCCGCTCGCCGCCGGAGAGCTGCGCGGGCCGCCGGTCCAGCAGCCCGGCGCAGCCGACCGTCTCGGCCGCCGCGTGGGCCCGCTCGCGGGCCACCCTGCGGGGCGTGTCGCGTACCTCCAGGCCGAACGCGATGTTCTCCGCGACGCTCAGGTGCGGGAAGAGCGCGTACGACTGGAACACCATCGACACGTTGCGCCGGCCCGGGCGCTCGGCGGTGACGTCGCGGCCGGCGATGCGCACGCGGCCGGCGGTGACCGGTTCCAGGCCGGCGACGACCCGCAGCACTGTCGACTTGCCGGCCCCCGACGGACCGAGCACCACCAGCAGCTCGCCCCGGGCGACGGCCAGGTCCACCTCGTGCAGCACGGTCGCGCCCCGGTACGCGGCCGAGACGCCGGTCAGGGCGAGGCCCGGCTCGTTCACCCGTGCTCCCCGCGAGCGAAGATCGGGCGGGTCTGCCGGTCGAGTTCGCGCACGACGTCGTCGAGCCGGTCACCCCGGTGCATGGCGTTCTCCAGGATGCCGTAAGTGACGTCCTCGATCTCCGGCCAGGTGGAGACGGTCGGCAGCGCCCGGACGGTGGGGATGGCGTCGAGGAAGACCTTCGCGCTGCGCGGCGGTTGGGCGGGGCCGAGGAACGCCGGCGACCGCGACACCCCGACGTGCGACGGGACGGTACGGCCGGTGGCCGCGATGATCCGCTGCCCCTCCTCGGCGATGGCGAACTCCAGGAACCGCCACGCGGCGTCCTTGCGCTTCGCGCCCCGGGTCATGCAGTACGCGTCGGAGTGCAGCACGCCGACCTGCTCCTTGTAGACGGGCAGCGGGGCGACGTCCCACTCGAAGGAGGTGATCGAGCGGAACGTGGTGGTGGAACGGCGGGAACTCATCAGCATGGCGAGCCGGCCGTTGGCGAAGCGCGACTCGTCGTCCTCGGCCTCCACCTCCTCGTCGGTGGGCACCACCCCGTACGCCAGCCGCAGGTCGACGAGGTTCTTCAGCGCCTCCCGGGCGGCCGGGCCGTCCAGGGTCAGCCTGGTCGGCCTCACCGGGTCGTCGACGATCTCGCCGCCGCCCGACCAGACGAACGGGGCGAGCCGGATGATCGACGGCTCGACGCCGAGGCCGTGCACGGCGGGGCGCAGCGCCGCGCCCTCGCTCTCGGTGGCCCTGACCACCACGCCGCGGGAGTCGCGGGTCATCGCGGTCGCGGTGGCGACCAGGTCGTTCCAGGTCCAGCCGGCCCTCGGCTCGGGCACGCCGTACTTCGCGAACAGGGTGCGGTTGTAGTAGACGGCCAGGCTGGAGACGTTCTGCGGCAGGCAGAGCTGCCGGTCCTGCCAGCGGAACGCGTTCCAGGCCACCGGGTAGTAGTCGGCCGGGTCGACGGCCTGCGAGGCGGCCAGCCGGTCGTCCAGCGGCTCGATGACGTCCTTCGCGGCGAACTGGCCGTAGAAGCGGTAGTTCATCAGGAACAGATCCGGCGGGGCGCCGCCGGCCACCGACGTGGCCAGCCGGGCCAGCAGGTCCTTGCGGTCGCTGGCCTCGACGAGCTGCACGTCGGCGCCGGGGCGGGCCTTCTCGTACGCCTCGACGAGGGTGCGGTAGGCGGCGAGTTCCTCGGGGGCGCCGAAGACCAGCAACCGCACCGGGCCGTCGGCGGGCGACCCGGCGCCGGAGCCGCAGCCGGTGGCGGCCAGCACCGCGGTGAGCAGCAGCGCGAGCAGCGCCTTCGGTCGCATCGTCGGTCCCGTCCTCGGTCGCATCGTCAGTCTCGTCCCGTCGGGTCGTCGTGGTGGAGGAAGCGCCGCTGGGCGAGCACGAAGACGGCCAGCGCCGGCACCGTGGCCAGCACCGCACCGGCCAGGAACACCGGGAAGTTCGTCGGGTCCAGCACCGACAGGGAGCGCAGCGCCAGCGGCAGGGTGAACAGCTCGCGGTCGTAGACGTAGACCAGCGGGTCGAGGAAGTTCGACCAGGTGAGCACGAAGGTCAGCGCGGTGAGGCCGGCGGTGACCGGGCGCACCAGCGGCAGGGCCACCCGCCACCAGGTACGCAGCGGCGAGAGGTCCGCCACCAGGCAGGCGTCGTAGAGGTCGCTGGGCAACGCCCGGAACGCCAGGTGATAGACCAGGACGTAGAGCGGCGAGGTGCCCAGCAGCGCCGGGGCGACCAGCGGCACCAGGGTGTCGGTCAGGCCGAGCACGCGGAAGATCGCGAATCGGGGCACGAGCAGCGCCGTCGCCGGCACCATCAGCGCCACCAGGGACGCCGCCACGACCACGCCGGTGGCGCGCGGGGCGATCCGGGTCAGCGCGAAGCCCGCCAGGGAGGCGACGAGCACGCTCAGCGGCACGGCGACGACCGCGACCACTACCGAGTTGAGCGAGGCGCGCAGCAGCCCGCCCAGCTCGACGGCCTGCTGGTAGCCGGTGGTGGCGACCGGCTGCGGCACGAGCTGCGGGGTGGGCGGTGGCGGCAGGCCCGGCTCGGTGAGCGAACCGGAGACCAGCAGCAGCAGTGGCGGGACGAAGACGAGCAGGACGAAGGCCGCGCCCAGGGTGCGCCATGCGCGGCCGGCCGCCGCGGGCAGCGGTGCGGGGCCGCGCGCGCGGCCCCGCACCGTGTCGTTGCCGATGGTCGCCTTCCTCAGAGCGCGAGCTGCCAGGCGCCGAGGCCGTGCGAGGCGGCGTAGAGCACCCGCTTGCCCGGCACGATGGTCAGCCCGGCGACCTCCACGTTCGGCATGCCCCGGGCCGCCTTCGCCCAGGTCGTGGCGCCCTTCGCCAGCCGCAGCACGCCGAAGTCGGTGGCCGCGTAGAGATCACCGGTGACGTCGTCGCGGACCAGGTCGGTGATCGGCTGGTCGCCGAAGTCGTACGACCGGTCGGTCCAGGTCGCGCCCGCGCCCGCCAGCCGCACCTCGAACGCGTGCCCCAGCGTGGCCGGGGTGTTCGAGTTGAACCCGCTGTAGGAGACCCACGCGTGGGCCGGGTCGGCCGGGTCGACGTGGACGCCGGTGACGAAGCGGTTCGGCGTGGCGGCGGTGTCGATGCGCGTCCAGGTGACCGCCGACGCCGGCTCGGCGTCGACGTTGCGCGACACGAACACCCGGCCGGTGCTGGTGGCCGCGTACGCCGTGGACGAGTCGGAGGCGACGCGCTCGACGACCGAGACGGCCCCGCCGGCCCGGTCGCCCCACGCGGCGTCGGTGAGGTTGACCGTGCCCAGCGGCGCGAAGTCGCCGCACTGCGCCTCGAAGGTGCCGGTCCAGGTGTTACAGATGCGGTCGGCCTCGGCCAGGCTGCGGTCGCCCAGGCCGAACGTCTTCGTCCGGTAGGCGGTGCGCGAGGTGCCGGCGAAGATCGTGCCGCTGACCTTCGGGTCGCTGACCACGGGTGCGTAGAACAGGGTGCCCGGGTGCCCGAAGACCGGGTCCGAGATCGAGATCCAGCTGCCGATGTCGCCACCGGCGAAGTTCACCTCGGGCGAGGCGTCGTAGAAGGTGTGGAAGCGGAACTCCGGCCTGCCGACGTCGAAGCCCGACGCGCCGCCGTCACCGATCATCGTGTTGACCCAGCGCCGGCGCTCGCCCTTGTTCTCCCAGGTGCCGTTGTCCTGGGTGCCGCCCTGGAGCAGGCGGTGGTCGTGCGGGCTGGCCGAGAGGCCGATGAACTGCAACGTGTTCATGCCCGTGTTGATGCCGTCCAGCTTCGACGGGATCTTCGACAGCATCTGCCGGCAGCGGTTCTTCTGGGCGTCGGTGGCCAGGTTGCGGTCCGGGTTGTCGCACCAGGCCGAGCGGTCCACGAACTGGCCGCTGGAGCGCATCACGCCGCCGTCGTTGGCCTCGAAGAACTGGTACGGGTCGCGCGGGTTGGTGACCAGGGCGTGCTGGTCGGGGTGCAGGCCGTTGGGGTGCAGTTCGTCGGTGCCGTCGTAGGTCATGTCGGTGCCGCTGACGCCGGCGTCGGTGGAGAGCACCACGGCCCGCTTGTGGGCGACGGTCTCGCCGTAGACGTACGAGCCGCCGGTGTAGACGATGTCGGGATGCCCGGCCGGGGTGTGCACGAACACGTCGTACCAGCACTGGCCGGTGCACTGGTTGTAGGTGGCGTAGCCCGGGTCGGCCGGGTTGGCGCTGCTCAGGTCGGCGAACGCGGGGACGCCGCCGGCCACGTCGTCGCTGCGGAACAGCCGCGAGTACGGGTTGCCGAGGTTGCCCTCGTAGACGTACATGCGGGTCCTGCCGTCCGGCAGGGCGGTGACGTCGATCGCGGCCCGGGTCTGGAAGACCGCCGGGTTGAGCGACGGCTTGATCTGGGTCCAGGTGGCGCCGGCATCCGCGGAGCGCCACACCCCCCGGGCGTACGAGGAGGCGTAGACGACGTTCGCGTCGCGCGGGTCGAGCTTGACGTAGCGCACCCCGCGCGGCGAGCAGGCGGCGGTGTTGGCGTATTCCGCGGCGCTGCCGGTGCACTGGGTCGCGTCGGCCGAGCCGTTGTGGACGAACCGCCAGGTGGCGCCGCCGTCGGTGGACTTGTAGAGGCCCCACTTCTCGGCGTCGGGAACGGGCCGGGTGACACCGGTGCAGCAGGCGCCGGACATGCCGCGCAGGGCGGTGGTGGTGGCGACGTAGAGCGTCTTCGGATCGCCCGGCTTGATGGTGATCTCACCGATGCCCTTGCCGGCGAGGGCGTCCTTGCCCAGCGGGCCCTTCCAGGTGACGCCGCCGTTCGTGGACTTGTAGAGCCCGACGCCGGCAACGCAGCCGGAGGCGCAGGTGTTCGCCTCGCCGGTGCCGACGTAGATGGTCAGCCCCGTCCTGTCGTTGCGGTCGATCTTGACCGAGCCGGCCGCGTTGATGCCCAGCGGCCCGCCCAGGTAGAACCACTTCGGTTCGGCCGCGAGGACGTTCAGGGTGCCCCAGACGCCGCCGCCGGCAGGCGTGACGTACGCCCGGCAGAGCAGGGCGGTGCAGTCCGGGGCGATGTCGATGGAGGTGACCCGGCCGCCCGCGACGTACGCGTTCGGGACGTAGTTGCCGGCGTTGCGGAACTCGGTGAACGGGTAGAGGGCCTCGCTGGGGCCGATGTTCGTCCAGCCCCGGGTGCCGCCGGCGCGCCGCTCGGCGGCGGCGTACGCCGACTTGGAGCGGTCGACCTGGGCGATGCTGATCGTGTTGGCCGGGTACGCGCGCTCCAGGAACTCCTGCTGCGCGGCGTTGCCGGGCCCGTCCGGCGACATGCCGTCGCTGCCAGGCACGGCCTGGCGCAGCCGTTCCATGTGGGCGCCGAGCGCCCCCGGCATCTCCCCGTCGCCGGTCGCGGCGGCGGGGGTCGGCACCTCGGCGCCGGCGAAGTGGATTCCGACGAGACCGGTCGACGCCACCAGGGCACCGACCGCCAGTCCTGCGAGCAGATGGCGACGTCTGCGCTTCACGAGGTCCCTCCGGCAGGTGACGGCGCCACCTCAGCGCGGCCCTCCGGATTGGCGACCGCCGCTGGCAGCATCCACGATGGAGGATGTCAGAGCGCATCGACGCAGACAATCCCCTGCGTGAACGAGCATCGACGCAGGGTTGCGTCCGCGTGGAACGGGTAGTGCGCCGGCATGCCATCGCGTTACGAGCACTATCCGAGGATCGCCATCGTCACGGGCGCCGATTCCGGCATCGGCCGGGCCTGTGCCGTCGCCCTCGCCGGGGCCGGCTTCGACATCGGCGTCACCTGGTACCGCGACGCCGGGGGCGCCGAACGGACCGCCACCGAGGTACGCGCGGCCGGCCGGCGCTGCGAGGTCGCCCACCTGGACCTGACCCGGCTGCCGGGGGCCGACGCAGTCGTCGACGAGCTGGCCGAGCGCCTCGGCGGGCTCGGGGTGCTGGTCAACAACGCCGGCACCGGGGCGTCCACGCCCTTCGTCGACACCGGCTGGGAGCAGTGGCGCGAGGTGCTCTCCGTCGACCTCGACGGCCCGTTCCTCTGCGGGCAGCGGGCCGCCCGGCGGATGCGGGCCGCCGGGCTGGGCGGCCGGATCGTCAACATCACCAGCGTCCACGAGCACGCGCCCCGGGTCGGCTCGGCCGCGTACTGCGCGGCGAAGGGCGGGCTCGGCCTGCTGACCAGGGTGATGGCGCAGGAACTGGCCGCCGACGGCATCACCGTCAACGCGGTCGCCCCCGGCGAGATCGCCACCCCGATGACCGGGCAGGAGGACGTCGACCCGTTCACCGAGGAACGTCCCGGCGTACCGGTCGGGCGGCCGGGGGACGCGCGGGAGGTCGCCGCCGTGGTCGCGCTGCTCGCCTCGCCCGCCGCCGCGTACGTCACCGGCGCCTCCTGGTCGGTCGACGGCGGCATGCTGATGATGGGTCCGCAGGCCAACTCGCTGGAGTCGCACGACTGGCGCTCGGTGCGGGGCTGACCCCACCGGCGGGCAGCCGGGCGCTGGCGGCGCGACGCCGCCTACACCCCGTCCTTGCGCCGCGGGCCGGCATCCAGGTATACATTTAACTATCCTAATAGTTAAGTTTGTTTAGCATTGGAGGTGGCGCGTTGCGAAAGCGGTTGAACAAGCTGCTCGTCGGCGGCGCCGTCGGTCTGCTGGCCGCGGCGACAGTGCTGGTCGTCGCCCCCGCCGCGCACTCCGCCGCGGGTGACGAGGCGTGCCGGCCGGACGGGCTCTACCGGGCGCCGGGCGCGGCGGTGCCGTACTGCACCGTCTACGACGCCGAGGGGCGGGAGAAGCTGGGCGCCGACCATTCCCGGCGCATCATCGGCTACTTCACCAGTTGGCGCACCGGGCGCAACGGCGCCCCGGCGTACCTGGCCAGCCAGATCCCCTGGGACAAGATCACCCACATCAACTACGCCTTCGCACACGTCGACGCGGCCAACAAGATCTCCGTCGGTGACCCGAGGGCGGCGGAGAACCCGGCCACCAACATGACCTGGCCGGGCGTCGCCGGCGCCGAGATGGATCCGCAGTACGCCTACACCGGGCACTTCAACCTGCTCAACAAGTACAAGAAGCAGCACCCGAACGTGCGTACGCTGATCAGCGTCGGCGGGTGGGCCGAGACCGGCGGTTACATCGACGCCAACGGCACCCGGATCGACGCGGGCGGCTTCTACCGGATGACCACGAGCGGCGCGAACACGATCAACACCGCCGGCATCAACACCTTCGCCGACTCCGTGGTCGCCTTCCTGCGCACCTACGGCTTCGACGGGGTGGACATCGACTACGAGTACCCGACCTCGAACAACAAGGCCGGCCACCCGCTCGACTTCGCGCAGGCGGACGCCAAGCGGGCCGGGCTCAACGCCTCGTACCAGGTGCTGATGAGGACGCTGCGGGAGAAGCTCGACGCGGCTGCCGCCACGGACGGCAAGCACTACCTGCTCACCGTCGCCGCACCCGCCTCCGGGTGGCTGCTGCGCGGGATGGAGTCCTCCCAGGCGCTGCAGTACCTCGACTACGTCAACATCATGTCGTACGACCTGCACGGGTCCTGGAACCACCACGTCGGGCCGAACGCCGCCCTCTACGACAACGGCGACGACGCCGAGCTGATCGCCGGTGGCGTCTACGGCGCCTACGGCAACATCGGCTACCTCAACACCGACTGGGCCTACCACTACTTCCGGGGCGCGATGCCCAGCGGGCGGGTCAACATCGGCGTGCCCTACTACACCCGCGGCTGGCAGGGCGTCACCGGCGGCACCAACGGCCTGTGGGGTCGGGCCGCCCTGCCCGACCAGACCAAGTGCCCGCCGGGCACCGGCTCGTCGATCGGCTCCACCACCCCCTGCGGCAACGGCGCGGTCGGCATCGACAACCTCTGGCACGACCTGGACGACGCGGGCAGGGAGGTGCCCGCCGGGGCGAACCCGATGTGGCACGCCAAGAACCTGGAACGCGGCATCACCCCGGACTACCTGTCGGCGTACGGCCTGACCCCGGCCACGGACCCGGCCGACCGGATCAGCGGCAGCTACGCCCGCAACTACTCCTCCGCGCTGGTCGCGCCCTGGCTGTGGAACGCGCAGAAGAGCGTCTTCCTCTCCACCGAGGACGAGCAGTCCCTCGGCGCCAAGGCCGACTACGTGGTGAACAAGGGCCTCGGCGGGGTGATGATCTGGGAACTCGCCGGCGACTACGCCTACGACCAGGCCAAGGGCCAGTACGTGATGGGCGAGACACTCACCGGCCTGCTCCACGACAAGTTCCGCGCGGCGCCCGCGTACGGGGCCCGGCGGGCGACCACCGCCCTGCCGAGCCGCACCATCGCCGTGACCGCCACGCTCGGCGGCTTCGCCCTCGGCGACAACAACTACCCGATCAACCCCGAGCTGCGGCTGACCAACAACACCGGCAGCCCGATCCCGGCCGGGGCGCAACTGGAGTTCGACTACCCGACCACCACGCCGACCCTGACCCAGCAGTCCGGCTGGGCCCTGAGCGTCGTCTCCACCGGGCACACGGGCAGCAACGTCGGCGGGCTGCGGGGCGACTACCACCGGGTGCGGCTCACCGTGCCGGCCGCCATCGCCCCGGGGGCGTACGCCGAGGTGACCCTCAACTACCAGTTGCCGATCTCGGGCCCGGCCAACTTCACCCTCGCCTTCGGCGGGCAGACGTACTCGCTGGCCAGCGACCACGCCCGGGGCGCCGTGCCGGTGAACCCGACGCCGAGCCCGACCGGGTCCACCCCGCCGGGTGGCAGCTGCACCGCCCCGGCCTGGTCGGCGGGCACCGCCTACTCGGGCGGGGTGCGGGTGTCGCACGGCGGGCGCACCTGGAGCGCCAGGTGGTGGACGCAGGGCGAGACCCCGGGCAGCGCCGCCGTCTGGGCCGACGAGGGACCCTGCGCGGGGGCGTCCCCGACCGTCCCGCCGGCGAGCCCGACCGCGTCCCCGCCGGCCAGCCCGTCGCCGACCACCACCCCGCCCGGCGGGTCCTGCACCGCGCCGGCCTGGTCGGCGGGGACGGCGTACACCGGCGGGGCCCAGGTCTCGTACGCCGGCCGCCGGTGGACCGCCCGGTGGTGGACGCAGGGTGACGTGCCGGGCGCGGGCACGCAGGACGTCTGGGCCGACAACGGCCCCTGCTGAGGACGGTGGGCGGGTCACCGGTCGACCGGTGACCCGCCCACCCGGCTCCCGTTCGCGTGCCGCCCGGTGATGCTCTTCTCTCCGGTGACCTTCCCGGCGGGACAGCTTTCCGCCTGGTTTCAGGCCGTGCATGACGTCCTGCCATTCCGGCCGGCCGCAGACCTGATCCGCGCCGGACTGCGTCTGACACATTTACCCCCAGCGGACGCGACCTCATCGTGCTCCTGGTCTGCTGCGCGATCGCGATCAGCGTCCGGGCCCCCGATCCGCCGAGCCTGACGGGCCGCACACCGCCATGACAAGGTGTACGGACAAACGGATGGAGCGGCACATGACAGAGATCGACCTTCCTCTGCCTCCCGTCGTGGATGCCGAAGCGTGGGCGGAAGCACGGCGCGTGCTTCTCCTGCAGGAAAAGGCGCTCACGCGGATGAAGGACTCCGTCGCGGCCATGCGGCGGCGGCTGCCCGTCGTGGAGGTCACCACCCCCTACGTCTTCGAAGGGGCCGATGGCCCGGTGAGTCTCCTCGGCCTCTTCGGAGACCGGCCGCAGCTCATCGTGCAGCACTTCATGTTCGCCGATGACTGGGAGGAAGGATGTGACGGCTGCTCGATGATGGCCGACCACATCGGCCCTCTCAGCCACCTGCGGGCGCGACGCACATCGTTCGCGCTCGTGTCCCGTGCACCGATCGAGAAGCTCACGGCATTTCGCACGCGGATGGGATGGGATCTGCCGTGGGTGTCCTCCGGAGGAACGACCTTCAACGACGACTTCGGGGCCACACAGGACGGAGAGGAACGGCAGGCGATCAGCGTCTTCATCCGACGCCGCGACCGCGTGTTCCATTCGTGGTCGACGTTTGCCCGGGGCGAGGAGCCGTTCATGCTCGTGTTCGACCTCCTCGATCTCACCCCCTACGGACGACAGGAGTCCTGGGAGGACTCCCCCGAGGGGTGGCCGCAGGAGCCGACCTACTCCTGGATGCGGCTGCAAGACCGTTACGGCGCCGAGGCTGACCAGTGCGCGCACCATGCGGCGCCCCCGCGCCCGACGGAAGGCGCCACGCCCGACCTCGTGTGACCTGACGAAGGCGGGCCCCACCAGACCGGCCAAGAACGCCGCGCGTCGAGATGGTCAGTTGTGGAGTGCTCGTTGCAGGACCGCGCGAAGGTGCTCCGGGTCGGCGGGTCCGTTGTCGAGGAGTATCGCGGTGCAAAGCCCGTCGGAGGCAGCGACCACTCCAGCGATGGCGACGGGGTCGTCGGTGAGGGTGGCGGAGAGTTCGGCGACGTTCTCCCGCCACCGGCGCGCCACGGGCCGCAGTGCGGGCCGGCGGGCTGCGAGGGTGGCGAGTTCCCGTTCGGCCAGCGCACGCTCGCGGCCCGCACCGGCGGTCTCGGCGATGAGTTCGGCCAAGCCGGCTAGCTTGTCCCCGGGGGCGTCGATGATCTGGCGGATGCGGGCGGTGTAGACGTCGGCGACGCTGGTCAGGGCAGCGACGAGCAGGTCGTCGAGAGTCGAGAAGTAGTACGTACTCAGGGACGTGGTGATGCCGGCTTGCTTGGCGACGGTGCGGTGGGTGACGCCCGCGGCGCCGTCACGGGTGACAACCGCCAGCGTGGCCTCGATGATCTCGCCTCGGCGTCGCGCGCCGCGGGCGAAGCGTCCGTCGGCGTGTTCGGCGTCGTCCCGGCCGGTCATCTCCACCTCCTCACGACTTTCATCCCGAGGATAGTCGGACCATCGTTCAAACGTCGGCGTCGGTGTGCTGCGCCTGTCCGAGCTGGGGCACGTGGCGCAGCATGCGCAGGCACAGCACCGTGGCGGCGGCGATCGCGAGCCCGGCGACCACGGTGGAGACGTTCAGCCCCGTGGTGAAGGCGAGCTGGGCATCGACCAGCGCGGCGGGTGGGAGGTCATCGGCGATCGCGACGGCGCTGCTGAGGCTGTCGGTCAGCGCCGTTGCCTCTCCGTCGGACAGGCCGGCTGGCACGGTCAGGTGGGTGCGGTAGATCGCGGTGGTCAGGCTTCCCAGGATGGCCACGCCGACGGCGATGCCGAGTTCCTGGACGGTTTCGGACAGCGACGCTGCCGAACCGGACTTCGCTGCCGGTGCGGCGCCGACGACGATGTCGGTGCCCAGGGCGGCGATCGCGCCCAGGCCGAGGTAGACGAATGCGAACCCCGCGGCCACCGGCAGCTCGTCGTCCAGGCCGGCGGTGGCCAACAGGGCATAGCCGATCAGCGAAACGCCCAGTGTGCCGCCCATGACGTAGCCCGGCCGGATGCGCCGGGCGAGCACGGGCGCGCCGATGCCGGCGGTGAACATCGCCAGCGCGGGCGGCCCCATCCACAGGCCCGCCACGAACGGGCTCAACCCTTCCACCAGTTGCAGGTACTGCGTGACGAGGTACATGGTGCCGCCCATACCCACGAGTCCGACCAGCAGCACGGTCAGCGCGACGCTGAACGCCCGGTTCTCGAACAGGGAGACGTCCAGCAACGGGTCGGCCAGGCGGGATTGCCGGCGCCAGAACGCCGCGCCGGCGATCACCCCCACCACCACGGCGATGATGACGCTGGCATCGAAGCCCTCGCCGGCAGCGTGCTTGACGGCATAGACGATCGGAAGGATCGCCGCCAGCGACAACGCCACGCTGGTCAAGTCGAGCCGACCAGCATGCGGGTCCGCGTACTCCGGCAGCAGCGCCCGCCCCAGCAGCACGATCGCAGCGACCGGCACCGCGAACAGGAACGCGACACCCCACCAGAAGCGGTCGACCAGCACACCGCCGACGATCGGCCCGGCCGCCATCCCGGCGGCGAACATCGTGGCCCACACCCCGATCGCCACCGCCCGCTTCTGCGGGTCGGGAAACATGTTCGAGATCAGCGACAGCGTGGACGGCATCAGGGTCGCGCCCGCAATCCCCAGCAGGGCGCGTGCAGCGATCAGCAGCTCCGCGCTCGGCGCGAACGCCGCGACCACCGAGACCGCTGCGAACGCAGCGATCCCGATCATCAGCAACCGGCGCCGCCCGACACGGTCCCCCAGGGTGCCCATCGTGACGAGGAACCCGGCCAGCAAGAAGCCGTAGGCATCCATGATCCACAGCGTCTGCGTTGCCGACGGCGCGAGGTCGGCCGCCATGGCCGGCAGCACCAGATACAGCACCGTCACGTCCAATCCCAGCAGGAACGTAGGAAGCGCCAACACCGCCATCCCCGCCCACGCCCGTACGCCCGCGGGTACGGCAGCTCTTCCGCTCATCAGCTCCTCCTTGTTCGACCCACAAACAGTTGTACGATAGTTCAATTAGAACTAACGTTCAACTAATGGGGTGAAGTGAAGCCTGTGCCGGCGCTGGGCAGTCACCGTCACCGCTACCCCGCGCCGCAGGCCCGCACTGCCGCCGGCCTTCCGGGTAGCCTGACCGCCATCATGGACGGTCACCGATCTGTCGTGTCCCGGCTCCTGCCACCGCCGGGCCTGCCCCGGGCGATCGCGTACCAGTCCGGCATGGTCGCCGTCGGCAGTGGCACGTTCCTCACCGGCAGCATCGTGTTCTTCACCGAGGTCCTCGGGCTCAGCCCGGTGCAGATCGGGATCGGTTTCTCGATCGCGGGGCTCGCCGGGGTGGTCACCTCGCTGCCGCTGGGCGCGCTGGCCGACCGGATCGGCGGGCAGCGGTCATGGGCCCTCGGCGCGCTCGGATCGGCGCTGACGTTCGCCGCCTACCCGCTCGTGACGTCCTTCGCCGGCTTCGTGGTGCTGATGGTGGTCGCCGCCGTCACCGACTCGTTCGCCAACGCCGGGCGCACCATCTACACCGCCGCCGCCATGCCGGCGGAGGACCGGGTGCGGACGATGGCGTACGCGCGCTCGTACCTGAACGCCGGATTCACCGTCGGCACCGGGCTCGGCGCCCTCGCGTTGGCGTTCGACTCCCCCGCCGCGCTCGTCGCCATGGTGCTGCTCAACTCGGCGTTGTCGCTGCTCAACGCCGGCCTGGTCGCCCGACTGCCGGCCGCGCCGGTGGTGCGGCACGACGAATCGGCCCCCGCCTCCCGGTGGGCGGTGCTGAAGGATCTCCCCTACGTCACGACCGCCGTGCTGCTCGCCGTCATGATGTTCCACTCGGTGATCCTCGTCGAGATCCTGCCGCTCTGGGCGATCACCCACACCGACGTCCCGAAACCGGTCCTCGGCGCGATGCTGGCCCTCAACACGGTGCTGGTGATCACGTTGCAGGTGCCCGCGGCGCGCGGCGCGGACTCGCTTCCCGGCGCGGCCCGCCTGATCCGCCGGGGCGCCCTGGTCACCGCGGTCGCCTGCCCCGTGGCCGCGCTCGCCGGTCGGACCGGCGGCGGGTGGACCGTCGTCGCGCTCGTCGGCGTCGTGGTGCTGGTGACGACCACCGAGCTGTGGTTCTCGGCGGCGCTCTGGTACTTCCAGACCAACGTGCCGCCCGCCGCCGCGCGCGGTGCCTATCTCGGCACGGCGCAGACCATCAGTTCGGCGGCGGACGTCTTCGCCCCGGTCGGCCTGACCCTGCTCGCCGTCCAGACCGGTGGCTGGGGCTGGTGGGTCGTCGCGGCGATCTTCGTGGGCTGCGCGCTCGCCGCGGGCCCGGCCGTCGGCTGGGTCGCCCGGACGCCCCGGACCGACGGACGCACCGGCGCGCTTCCGGCGACGTCCGGACCGGCCGTCGAGACCACCGCACGGCCCACCTCCGCCTGACGGTCGGAGATCGACCAACTCCTTGACAGCGTATGGACACATTGGAATCCTTCGAGCGGAGGCGATCCGATGAGCGATGACGACGACACCCGGACGTACGCGGTGGTCGTGAACGACGAGGAACAGTTCTCGATCTGGTGGGACGACCGGGAACTGCCCGCCGGCTGGCGGCGTGAGGGCACCACCGGGTCACGCGGCGAATGCCTCGCCCGGATCGACGAGGTGTGGACGGACATGCGGCCCCTGTCGTTGCGGCGCTGGATGGACGAGCACGCCACCACCGGCTGACGCCGCGGCGGACGAGGGCGCATGAACGACAGTCTCCAGCGGTATCCGGCCCTCGCCGTGCAACGCGGGATGGTGTTGCAGGCCCTTCGGCAGCCCGACGCGGGCGTGGACGTCCAGCAGGTCACGATGAGGTGGGACGCCCCACCGGACCGGGACGCTTTCGTCGCCGCCTGGCAGGCCGCGACCCGCCGGCACGCGGTGCTGCGTACGGCCTTCGAGGTGGACGGTGACCACGGCGTGGTCCAGGTCGTCCGGTCCACGGTGGAGCCCGACCTGCGATGGCGGGAGACGACGCTCGGCGACTTCCTCCCCACCGACCGGTACGAACCCTTCGACGTCGGGCGGGCGCCCCTGCTCCGGGTCACCGCCCTGAGTGACCACCACGTCGTCGTCACCTTCCACCATGCGATCCTCGACGGCCGCTCCACCCGGATGCTGCTCGACGAGCTGCTCACCGACTACGCCGCACGTCGAGCCGGCCGGGTACCGGACCCGCCGCGCCGGCCGCCGTTCGCGGACTTCGTGCACTGGTGGGGCACGCGCGACCCGGCCGCTGGCGACGCGTTCTGGAAGGAACAGCTCGCCGGTGCCCCGATGCCCCGCGGGCTCCCGGGCCGCCTCGACGCCGACCCGGGCGCGCGCGGCGTGCCGGCCTCGCACGAGGTCTTCCTGTCCCGGCCGGACTCCGACCGGCTCCGCGCCGCCGCCGCCCGGGTCGACACCGGTGTCGGCGCCGTGGTCCACGCGGCATGGGCGCTGCTGCGCGGCGCCTACGGCGGGGTCGACGACGTCACCTTCGCGGTCACCAGATCCTGCCGGTACGGCAGCGTCCCGGACGCCGAGCAGATCCTCGGGCTGCTCATCAACACGGTGCCGCTGCGGATCCGGCTCGACCCGCGGTGGACGGTGCGGCGGTTCCTCGCCGAGGTGGCGGACCGGATCCGGCAGATCCGCGAGCACCAGCTCACGCCGCTGCACCGCATCCTCAACCAGGCCGGCCTGGAGCCCGACACCCCGATGCTGGACAGCCTCGTGGTGTTCGAACGGCAGCGGCTGGGCACCGCGCTGGCCGAGGGCGGGCCGGAGGCGGCCCGGCGCTCCGCGCGCGTACACCGCCTGCCCGGCTATCCGCTGACCGTGCACGCCTTCGACGAACCGGAGCTGCGCCTCGGCGTGGCGTGGGACGCCACCCGGCTGCTGACCGCCTCGACCCGGCGGATCCTCGCGCAGTTGCAGCACACCGTGCTGGAGTTGGCCGAGCGGCCGGACGCCCGCCTGGCCGACCTGGATCTCGGCGCCGCCGGGGAGGCACCGCTGCGCGCCGCCTGGAACGTCACCCGGCGGCCCTATCCCCGCGACGCGTCCGTTCCCGAGGTCTTCGCGGCCCGCGTGGCCGACGACCCGGCCGCCACCGCGCTGGTGGTCGGCGATCACACCGTCTCGTACGCCGAACTTGACCGGGCGGCCGACCGGCTGGCCCGGGCGCTGCGCGGGTACGGGGTGACCGGGGAGAGCCCGGTCGCCGTGCTGCTCCCCCGCGGCGAACCGCTGATCCGTGCCCTGCTGGGCGTGCTCAAGGCCGGCGGCGCCTATCTTCCCGTGGACCCGGCCGCGCCACCCGCCCGGATCGCGGGCCTGCTGGCCGCCAGCGGTACCCGCCTGCTGCTGACCACCCCCACGATCGCCGCCGGCCTGCCCGATCCGGGTGAGGTCCGGGTGCTGGACATCGACGCTACGCCCGGGGAACCGGTGCCGGCCGGGCCACCGCCGCGGCGGATCCACCCGTTGCGGCTCGCCTGCGTCCTGCACACCTCCGGCTCGACCGGGCCGCCCAAGCGGGTCGGGATCACCCACCGGGGCGTGGTACGGCTGGTGACCGGCCCGGACTTCGCCACCCTCGGGCCCGGCGAGCGGCTGCTCCAGTTCGCCCCGACCGCGTTCGACGCGTCCACCTGGGAGATCTGGGGTGCGCTGCTGACCGGCGCCACGGCGGTGGTCGCGCCGCCGGACCCGGTCGACCTCACCCGGCTGGCCGCGCTGATCCGTACCGGTGGGGTCACGGTCGCCTTCCTCACCGCCGGGCTGTTCCGGCAGCTCGCCGAGGAGGACGTCACGGCGTTGGCGGGCGTCCGGCAGCTGCTCACCGGCGGGGACGTGGCCGACCCGGGCGCGGTCCGCGCCGTGCTCGCCGCGCGCGGCGGACTTCCGCTGGTCAACGCGTACGGGCCGACCGAGAACACGACGTTGACCAGTTGCCACCGGATGAGCGGCGCCGGGCCGGTGGGTGACCGGGTGCCGATCGGCCGTCCCGTGCCGCAGACCACCGTCCACGTGCTCGACGCGAACGGCCGGCCGGTGCCGGTCGGGGTCGCCGGCGAGCTGTACGCCGGCGGCGACGGGCTGGCCCGCGGCTATCTCGGCGATCCGGCAGCGACCGCCCGGGCGTTCGTGCCGGACCCGCAGGTGCCGGGCGAACGCCTCTACCGGACCGGTGACGTCGTCCGCTGGCGCGCGGACGGGGTGCTGGAGTTCCTCGGCCGCCGCGACGACCAGGTGAAGATCCGAGGATTCCGGGTCGAACCGGGCGAGGTGGAGGCGGTGCTCAGGGCGCACCCGGCGGTCGCCGCGGCAGCGGTGGGCGTCCGGGGCGACGGGGCGGAGCGCCACCTGGTCGGCTACGTCACGCCGGCCGGCCCGGCGGCGCCGACCCCGGACAACCTGCGTGACCACGTCGCCGCCCGGCTGCCGGCCCACCTGGTGCCGGCCGGGTTCGTCGTCCTCGACCGGCTGCCGTTGACCGCGTACGGGAAGGTCGACCGGGCGGCGCTGCCGGCACCCGAGCCCGCCGAGGGGGACCCGGACGTCGTCGGGGCCGCCACGCCGACGGAACACCGGCTGGCCGAACTCTGGTCCCGGCTGCTGCCCGGCGGTCGTCCGCCCACGAGCATCGGGCGGGAGACCAGCTTCTTCGCCCTCGGCGGCAACTCGCTGACGGCCACCCGGTTGATGTTCCGGATCCGCGAGGCGTTCGGCGTGGAGCTGGGCGTGGGCCCGTTCTACCAGGCGCCGACCCTGGCCGCGACCGCGGCGGCGCTCGACACGTCGACCGGATCGGCGCCGGGTGGGCCCGGGCCCGCGCTGCGCCGCCGCGAGCGGGTGTCGCAGCACGCCGGGCGGGACCGGCCCGAGCGCCTGGCCCGGTTGACCGACGGGTGGGCCCTGTGGCGCACCGTCTGCCTGCGGGGCGCCGGCCTTCCGGTCGACCTGCTCGCCCCGCTGGGCGACCCGGAACTCGCCGCCGCCGCCGACCGGGTGGTGGCGGCCCGGGCCGACGGGGACCCGGCCGGCATCGCCCGCGCCGAGGCGGCGTACGCGGCCACCTACCCGGCGGCGGTGGGTCGGCTCACGGTCGCGCTGCACGCGGTGGCGGGCCATCCCCGGTTCCGCGAGGCGGTGGCCTGGCAGAACCCGCACGCGCTGCGCACCGGCGTCGACGCGCTGCTGCGCAGGGGGCCCGGGAATCCGACCCGCAACACCAAGCACCGCCAGCACGAGGCGCTGGTCACCAGTTACCTCCAGCGCTACTGCGCGAAGAACGACACCATCGGGTTCTTCGGGCCGGTCGGGTGGGCCCGGATCGAGCCCGGCGCGGGCGTGCGGGTCGACCCCGCCGACCCGCCGGCGCTGCTCGCCGAGCGGACCGTCTACCTGGAGGGATGGGCGGTCGCGGCGGTGCTGGCCCCGTACGCGGTCCGGCTGCGTCCGTGGCTCGTACCCCGGCTCATGCCCTTCCTGGACCTGGCCGGGACGACGCTGCGGGTGCCGCTCTCCGCGCCGGTGGCGCTACGCGAGGCCGAGGCGGCGGTGCTGCGCGCCTGCGACGGGGTCCGCGACGCGAACGAGGTGGCCCGGGCCGTGCTGGCCACGCCGGGGTCGGGACTGCGCTCGACGCGGGAGGTGCACGAGGTGCTGCAGACGTTGGCCGCCGCCCACCGGATCGCCTGGCAGCCGGAGGTGGCGCCGCACGACACCCGACCGGAGGAGACCGTGCGGGCCCGGCTGGCCCGGGTCGACGACGAGGCCGTGCGCGCGCCCGCGCTCGCCGCCGTGGACGAGCTGTGCGCCGCCCGGGACGCGCTCGCCGCCTGCGCCGGTGACCCGGACGGCCTGGCCGCCGCGATGGCCCGCCTGGAGACCACGTTCACCCGGCTCGCCGGTGTCCCGGCCACCCGGCGCGCCGGCACGATGTACGCCGGGCGTACCCCGGTCTACGAGGAGTGCCTGCGGGCCGGCACGGTCGCCGTCGGTGAGGCGGGTCTGGACGGGATCCGTGCGGCGCTCGGCCTGGTCCTGGACAGCGCACGCTGGTTCACCGCTGCCGGCGCGACGCTCTACCAGCGCCTCTGCACCGAGATCTACCGGCGTCGCGCCGCCGAACTGGGCACCGGCACGATCCCGCTGGCCGACTTCTGGCTGCTGGCCGGCGAGGCGCTGTTCCACCCACCGGAACGGCTGACCGCCCTGCTCACCGCCGCGCTGCACCGCCGCTGGGCCGACGTGCTGGCGCTGCCGGCGGGCCAGCGGCGGATCCGGCTCACGGCGGCGCGGCTCGCGCCGGCGGTGGCCACCGCCTTCCCGGCCGGGCGGCCGGGCTGGCCCACCGCGCGGCAGCACAGCCCGGACCTGATGCGGGCCGGCGACGAGTGGGTGCTGGGCGAGCTGCACCCGGGCGTCAACACCCTGCGGTACGCCACCTGGGTGGCCTACCACCCGGAGGTGGCCGCCCTGCGCGCCGCGCTGGCCCAGGACCTGGGCGCCGGGGCGGTCTATCCCGCCGAGACCGGCCAGGAGGGCGGCGTACCGACCAGGCAGAGCAACGCGCTGACCGGCCCCGGCGACATCCGGCTGGTGTTCGCCCACGACTCGTTCGGGCACGACCCGCGCCGCAGCCTGCGCGTCGGCGAGTGCGACCTGGTCGAGGTGGCCGGCGGGCTGCGGGTACGGTCGCGCGACGGGCGGTTCGACATGGAGCTGATGCACGTCCTCGGCGACGTGGTCGGCGCCGGGCTGTCCCAGCTCTTCCGCGTCCTGCCCCCCGCGGCGCACCAGCCCAGGGTGACCATCGACTCCCTCGTGGTCAGCCGCGAGTCCTGGACGTTCGCCGCCGCCGACCTCGCCTTCGCCGACACCCGGGACGAGGCGCTGCGGTTCCGGCAGGCGCGGGCCTGGGCCGGCGGGCACGGCCTGCCGCGGCACGTGTTCCTGCGCTGTGCGGGCGAGCGGAAGCCGGTCCACGCCGACCTGACCAGCCTCGCCTCGGTCGACCTGGTGTCCCGCTCCGTACGCCGGGCCCGCCGGCACGCCGGCGACGACGCCAGGGTCGCCGTGGTGGAGATGCTGCCGGCGCCGGACCAGCTCTGGCTCACCGGGCCCGACGGCCGGTACACCGCCGAGCTGCGGGTCGTCGCGGTCGACGGGCAGGTGCGCTGAGATGGACGTCTTCGAGTTCCCGGCGTCGGCCGCCCAGCGGCGGATGTGGCTGCTCGACCAGCTGGACCCGGGCCAGCCGACCTACCACGTCGGCTGGTCGGTGTGGCTGGACGGCCCGCTGGACCGGGCCGCCCTCGGCGGGGCCTGGGCGGCGGCGGTCGCCCGGCACGAGATCCTGCGCACCACCCTCCGGGCCAACGGCGGGCGACCGGTCCAGGTGGTCCACGACGGCGCCCGCGCGACCGCCCTGGAGGCGCTGGCTCTCGACCACCTGCCCGAGGCCGACCGGGAGGCGGCGGCCCGGGCCGCGCTGCGGGAGCACGCCCGCACCCCGTTGTCGCTGGAGCGGGCCCCGTTGGCCCGGGTCCGGCTGCTGCGACTCGGCCCGCAGCGGCACGTGCTGGCGCTGGTGGCACACCACGCGATCGTCGACGGCTGGTCGTTGCGGTTGCTCCTCGACGAGCTCTGCGCCGACTACGAGGCGCTGCGCGACGGCCGGCCGCCCGCGTCGGTCGAGCCGCCGCTGCAGTACGCGGACTTCGCCCTCTGGGAGCGGGAGCACGTCGACGCGGGCGGCCACGCCGAGGCGGAACGCTTCTGGTCGACCGAGTTGGCCGGTGCCCCGCCGGAGGTGCCGCTGCCGGTCGACCACCCGTACCCGGACCGGCTGTCGCCGGCCGCCGCCGAGGTGGCGGTGCCGGTCGACGGGGAGTTGGCCGGGGCGCTGCGCCGCCTGGCCGAGGCCCGGGGCAGCACCCTCTTCGCCGTGCTGCTGACCGCGTACGCCGCCCTGCTGTCCCGGCTCAGCGGCGCGGACGAGGTGCTCGTCGGCGTGCCCGTGGCCGGGCGTACCCGGATCGAGACCGAGCCGATGCTGGGCCTCTTCGCCAACACGGTCGCGATCCGGGCGGCGCTGCGCGGCGACCCGACGCTCGCCGAACTCCTCGACCGGCTGCACGCCGCCACGGCGCGCGCCCAGGCCCACCAGGACCTGCCGTTCGCACGGGTGGTCGAGCTGTGCCGGCCCCCGCGGCAGCCGTCGCGGGCACCCCTGGTGCAGGTGATGTGCACGGTCGAGGAGGCCCTGCCGCCGGTGGACCGGGGGGCGGTGCGGTGGCGGCCCGAGCCGGTGCCCACCGGCACCGGCAAGTTCGAACTGGAGCTGGCCGCCGTCGTCGGCCCCGACGAGCTGTCGGTACGGCTGCGCTACCTCACCGACCTCTTCGCGCCGGCCAGCGCGGACCGCTTCGCCGACGCCCTGGCCGCGATCCTGACCGCGCTGGCGACCGCCCCCCGGACCCGCGTCTGCGACGTGGACCTGCTCTCCCCCGCGACGGCCGACCTCGTCACCCGGGTGTGGCCGGCGGCCCGCTCCGGGTCCGTCCCGCCGCCGGGGAGCACCGGGGCGTCGCTCGTGGCCGGGATCGACGCCGGCGACCGGGTGGTGATCACCGGCGACGACGCGACCCTGACCGGGGCCGCGCTGCGCGGGCTCACCGCCCGGATCGCCACCGGGCTGCGCGGTCTGGGCGTACGGGCCCAGGAGACCGTCGGCATCGTGCTGCCCCGGGGAGCACGGCCGCTCCCGGCGTTGCTGGGCGTCTGGCGGATCGGCGCGGCGTACCTGCCGCTCGACCCGACCCATCCGCCGGGGCGGCTGCGCGGGATGCTCGCCGACGCCGGGGTGCGGGTGGTCGTCACCGACAGCGGCGCCGTCCCCGCCCCGCTGCTGGCCGAGCTGGCAGCGTCGGTGACCCTGCTCGACCTGGCCGCGCCGGAGCCGGCCAACTCCGGCGCGCAGCCAGCATTGCCGGCCGCCGCGGAGGCGCAGCCGGTTCTGCCGCCGCCGTGTGCGGTGCCGGCCACCGCGGCGGCGTACGTGCTGTTCACCTCGGGGTCCACCGGCCGGCCGAAGGCGGTCACCGTCACCCAGGGCGCGGTGGCGCACCTGCTGCACGCGTTCCGCGAGCTGGTCCCGCTGGGGCCGGCCGACCGGGTGCTCTCGGTGAGCCCCTTCGCGTTCGACATCGCCCTGCTCGACCTGCTGCTGCCGCTGCTGTGCGGTGCGCCGGTGGTGGTGGCCGGCGAGGACGACGTGATCGACGGGAACCGGCTGCGCCGGCTGCTCGACACGACCGGGGCCACGATGCTCCAGGCGACGCCGACGACCTGGCGGATGCTGGTCGCGGCCGGCGGGGTGCCGGCCGGGGTGCGGCTGCGCCTCAGCGGCGGGGAGGCCCTGCCCCGGGCCCTCGCCGACGCCCTCGCGGAGCCGGGCACGCGCCTGTGGAACCTCTACGGCCCGACCGAGACGACTGTCTACTCGACCGGGGCGGAGGTCGAGCCGGGGTCGGTGCCGCCGGACCTCGGCCCGGCCGTCGCCGGCAGCCGGGTGTACGTGCTGGACCGGTGGCTGCGCCCGGTACCGCCGGGTGTGGTCGGCGAGATCTGCATCGGTGGCGCGGGAGTCGGCCAGGGCTACGCCGGGGCGCCCGGTGCGACCGCCGACCGGTTCGTGCCCGACCCGTTCGCCCCGGGTGGACGGCTCTACCGCAGCGGGGACCTGGGCCGGTGGCTGCCGAACGGGCGTATCGAGCCGCTGGGGCGGGCCGACCGGCAGGTGAAGGTGCGCGGGTTCCGGGTCGAGACGGCAGAGGTCGAGGCGGTGCTGCGCGGCCACCCGCAGGTGCGTGACGCGGTCGTGACGACCGTGTCCGACGTGGACCACGACGGCGTACGGCTGGTCGGGTACGTGGTCACCGACCCGGCCACGACCGGCCCGCCGGCCGGGCTGTCCGAGTACGCGCGCCGGTTCCTGCCCGCGCACATGGTGCCGGCGGTCGTCGTGGCGCTGCCGGAGGTGCCCCGGACCTCCCGCGGCAAGCTGGACCTGCGTGCCCTGCCGCCGCCCGACAGGACCGCGGGCCTCCGCGAGGCGCGGGTCGCTGCGCGCACCCCGACGGAGCGGGACCTGGCGGGGTTGGTGGCCGACCTGCTGGGCCTGCCCGAACCGGTCGGGGTCACCGACAACTTCTTCGCGCTGGGCGGGCACTCCGTGAAGGCCACCCAGCTGATGGCTCGGATCTGGACGGCGTACGGCGTGGACCTCCCGGTCCGGACGCTCTTCGACGACCCCACCGTGGCCGGCCTGGCCTCGGCGGTCACCGCCGCCGGGGTCGCCGCGGCGCCCGGCGCTGTCGAACCCGCGGGGACCGGCGCGGCGCCCCACTCCGGCGCGGAGTATCTCGACACGTTGACCGATGCCGACGTCGACGACCTCCTCGCCGGGATGGACCGGCCGTCGAGGTGGGACGGGTGACCGGTCCGCCGGAGCCGCCGGCCTGGCTGGCGGCGGTGCTCGCCGCGCTCGCCGAGGGCGACGTCCGAGCCGGCCCCGGGGACGCCGCCCCGAACACGACAGCGGACTGGCGACGGCGGGTGGACGTCGAGCTCGACCGGCTCGCCGGCCGGGTGCCGTTCCGGGTGGTGTACGACTGGCCCGCACGCGTACTCGCCTCGACACCGGGTGGTGACGCCGGCCGGGTGGTGGGCGACCTGCTCCGCCGGGCGCTGGCCGGTGACCGGGCCGGGGCGGACGAGTGGCGCGGCGCGCTGCGGCCCGCGCTGCGCGAGCTGTACCGGGCCGCCTACCCGTACGCCGACGCGCGGGCGGTCGCGTACGCCAACGCCCACGCCTACGCGACCGCCAACGGATACGGTCCGGACGACGTGGTGGAGTTCGCCGGGCACTACGCCGACCTGAGCACCGGGGCGAATGCCGAGGCGTTCGCCGACGCCAACGCCATCGCCAACGCCGACGCGCTGGCGGGCGCCCTGGCGGCGGCGGACGAGCGGGCGTACGCCGAGACGTTCCCGGCGGCCCTGGCGCGCGCGTACGCCCTGGCGGCGGCGAACCGGGCCGACCCGGTGGGTGCGCCGGAGGCGGTGCGGGCGGCGTACGGACGGTTGGCCGAGGCGCTGGCCGAAAGTCTGCACGACGTGTCGGATTAGGGCCCCCCGGACCCGTCCGTCGGCCCCTGGTTTCGGCCTGCCGAGTCATCTACTGTGGATCCACTTTGGCCGATGTGACGCGGCGCGACCCAGCGGATACTCAAGGGGGCACACTTGCCGGACGACCACCCGATCCGCGTCCCGGCCCCCGCCGGCGTCCCGCCGGCACGAACGTCCGCCGAGGTCGAGCGCCTGCCGGACCGGTCCGGTCTCCTGCCGCTCTCCTTCGCGCAGCGGCGGCTGTGGTTCCTGGAGCGGCTCGGTCGGGTCGGGCACGCCTACCACATGCCCCTCGCCCTCCAGCTCGACGGCCGGCTGGACCGCGACGCGTTGCGGGCGGCCCTGGACGCTCTGGTGGACCGGCACGAGGCCCTGCGCACCCGCGTCGTCGCCGACGGCGCGGACGCGGCCCAACGCATCGACCCGCCCGGGGGCGGGTTCCCGCTCCGGCTGGAGGACCTGACCGGGCACGCCGATGCCGCCGCCGCCCTGGCCGGGCTCCAGCAGGAGGAGAGCACGGCCCCGTTCGACCTGGCCGCCGGCCCGCTGGCCCGGGGTCGGCTGGTCGTCCTCGCCCCGGACCGGCACGTGCTGCTGCTGACCATGCACCACATCGTCAGCGACGGCTGGTCGCTGGGAATCCTCACCCGCGAGCTGGGGGTGTTGTACGCCGCCCACCACGAGGGCCGACCCGATCCGCTACCACCCCTGCCAGTCCAGTACGCCGACTACGCCGCCTGGCAACACCAATGGCTCACCGACGGCACCCTCCACCGCCAGGAAACCCACTGGCGACAGGTCCTCACCGACGCCCCCACCCTGCTCGACCTACCCACCGACCGACCCCGACCCACCGAACAGGACCACCACGGCGCCTACCTGCCCATCACCATCGACCCCGAACTCACCACCGCCCTCAAAACCCTCACCACCGGCCACGGCACCACCCTCTACATGACCCTGCTCACCGCCTGGGCCATCGTCCTGTCCCGACTCACCGGCCAAAACGACCTCATCATCGGCACCCCCACCGCCAACCGCCGCCGCACCGAACTCGAAAACCTCATCGGCTTCTTCGTCAACACCCTCGCCCTGCGCATCGACCTCACCAACCACCCCACCACCACAGAATTGCTCCACCGCGTCCGCGAGGTCACCCTCACCACCCTCGACCACCAGGACCTCCCCTTCGAACACGTCGTCGAAGCCGTCAACCCCACCCGCAACCTCGCCCACACCCCCCTCTTCCAGGTCATGTTCGCCTGGCAGAACGCCGAGGGCGTGGACCTGGAGCTGCCCGGTGTGCAGGTGACCGCGCTGCGCAGCCCGTGGACCAGCGCCAAGTTCGACCTCACCCTCTCCCTGGCCGAGCACGACGGGCGCATCACGGGCAGCCTCGAATACGCCACCGCGCTCTTCGACACCGCCACCGCCGAGCGGCACGTCCGCCACCTGCAGCACGTCCTCACCCAACTCGTCGCCCACCCCGACCGGCCCGTCGACCAACTGGCGATGTTGGACCCGGCCGAGCGCCGCGAACTTCTCGCGGCCTGGGGTGAGGCGACCGCGCACCCGGCCGGAACGACGATCCCCGCGCTGTTCGCGGAGCGGGTCACGGCGGCCCCCGACGCGGTCGCGGTCACCTTCGAGGGCAGCTCGCTCAGCTACCGCGACCTCGACACCCACGCCAACCGGCTCGCCCACCACCTCCGCGCGCACGGCGTCGGCCCCGACACCCTCGTCGCGGTCTGCCTGGAACGCTCACCGGAGCTGATCGTCGCGCTGCTGGCCGTCCTCAAGGCCGGCGGCGCGTACGTCCCGCTCGACCCGGCCCATCCCGCCGAGCGCCTCGCCGAGTTGCTGCGCGACAGTGCCCCGGTCGCCGTACTCGCCCACGCCGCCACCCGCGCCACCCTCGACGGGCTGACCACCGCACCGCTGGTCGACCTCGACACCACCGACGTCGCCGACCAGCCCGCCACCAGCCCCGACCCCGGCACCCGACCCGACCACCTCGCCTACGTCATCCACACCTCCGGCTCCACCGGCCGGCCCAAGGGCGTCATGGTCGAGCACGCCAACGTCGTGCGGCTCTTCTCCGCCACGGCCGGGTGGTTCGACTTCGGTCCGACCGACGTGTGGAGCCTCTTCCACTCCTACGCGTTCGACTTCTCGGTGTGGGAGATCTGGGGGGCACTGCTGCACGGCGGCCGGCTGGTGATCGTCCCCCGGCTGACCACCCGCTCCCCCGCCGACTTCCACCGGCTCCTCTGCGACGAGGGCGTGACCATCCTCAACCAGACCCCCAGCGCGTTCCGCGGCCTGATCGCCGCACAGGCCGACAGTGCCCGATCCCACCGGCTGCGTACGGTCGTCTTCGGTGGCGAGGCGCTGGACCCGACGATGCTGCGGCCGTGGTACGCCGACGCGCGCAACGGACGCACCGGGCTGGTCAACATGTACGGCATCACCGAGACCACCGTGCACGTGACCTACCGCCCGCTGACCCCGGCCGACGCCGAACGGCCGGGCGCGAGCCCGATCGGGCGGCCCATCGGGGATTTGCGCCTCTACGTGCTCGACGGGCGGGGCGAACCGGTGCCCCCCGGGGTCGTCGGTGAGCTGCACGTCGGCGGCGCGGGGGTCGCCCGCGGCTACCTCAACCAACCGGCGCTGACCGCGGACCGCTTCCGGCCCAGCCCGTTCGTGGCCGGGGACCGGCTCTACGCCACCGGCGACCTCGTCCGCCACCGCACCGACGGCGGTCTCGACTACCTGGGCCGCAACGACTCCCAGGTGCAGCTCCGTGGCTACCGCGTCGAACTGGGCGAGATCGAGGCCCAGCTCGCCGCCTGTCCCGGCGTACGCGACGCGGTGGTGAGGGTCACGACCGACGCCACCGGTGAGCCGCGCCTGGTCGGCTACTACACCGCGTCGGTACGCCGGCTGACCGCCGAGGCGCTGCGGGCCCGGCTGGCCGGTGTCCTGCCGGAGCACATGGTCCCGGCCGCGTACGTGCGGGTCGCCGAGTGGCCGCTCACGCCCAACGGCAAGCTCGACCACCGGGCGCTGCCCGAACCCGACGGGTCGGCCCTCGCCGCCCGGCACTACGCCGCGCCGGTCGGCGCGACGGAGAGCGTCCTCGCCGCCATCTGGGCGGAGGTGCTCGGCGTCGAACGGGTCGGCCGGCACGACAACTTCTTCGCGCTGGGCGGGCACTCGCTGCTGGCCCTGCGGGTGCTGGAACGGATGCGCCGCCACGGCCTCTCCGCACACGTCCGCACGCTCTTCGCCGCGCCGGTCCTGGCCGACCTGGCCGCGGCGGTGGGTGCCGGCGCGGAACGGGTCGACGCGCGCACGGAACCCATCCCGGTCGGCTGCGAACGGATCACCCCGGACCTGCTGCCGCTGGTGGAGCTGAGCCAGGCGGAGATCGACGCGGTCGTCGCCACGGTCCCCGGCGGGGCGCCGAACGTGCAGGACATCTACCCCCTGGCCCCGGTGCAGGAGGGCATGCTCTTCCACCACCTGATGGCCCGCGACCGGGACCCCTACCTGGTCACCACCGTCCTGCGCTTCGCCGACCGGGACCGGCTGGACCGCTACCGCGCCGCGCTGGAGGCGGTGATCGCCCGGCACGACGTGCTGCGTACCGGGGTGGTGTGGCACGGGATGAACGAACCGGTGCAGGTGGTGTGGCGCCGGGCGCCACTGCCGGTGGCGGAGGTCCCGCTCGATCCGGCGGGCGACGACCCGCTCCGGCAGCTGCGCGAGCACGTCGACCGGCGGTACGGCCGCCTGCCCCTCGACCAGGCTCCCCTGCTGCGGCTGCTGGTCGGGCGGGACCCGCGCGACGGCGGGTGGCTGGTGGTGGAGCTGCTGCACCACATCGTCGACGACAACACCTCCCTCAAGCAGCTCCGGGCCGAGGTCCGCGCGTACCTCGCCGGCGAGGGCGACCGGTTGCCGCCGCCGCTGCCCTTCCGCGACTTCGTCGCGCGGATCCGGCACGGCGCCGACCGGGCCGGGCAGGAGAGCTTCTTCCGCCGGATGCTCTCCGACGTCGACAGCCCGACCGTGCCCTTCGGCCTGCGGGACATCCACGGCGACGGGCATACCATGCGCGACGCCCGGCTGCGGCTCGGGGCGGAGCTGACGGGGCGGCTGCGGCAGCGGGCCCAGGCCCTCCAGGTCGGGGTGACCAGCCTCTTCCACGTCGCCTGGGGGCAGGTGCTGGCGCGGGCCGCCGGCCGGCGGGACGTCGTCTTCGGCACCGTGCTCTCCGGCCGGATGGACGCCGGTGCGGGCAGCGACCGGGTCCTCGGGCCCTTCCTCAACACGCTCCCGCTGCGGGTCACCGTCGACGCCACCGGCGCCGTCGAGTGCGTGCTGCGCACCCACGAGAGGCTGACCGGGCTGATCCGGCACGAGCACGCGTCGCTGGCGCTGGCCCAGTCGTGCAGCCAGGTGGCGCCGCCCGCTCCCCTCTTCACCGCGCTGCTCAACTACCGGCACGCCGAGGTGCTGGCCGAGTCGGCGACGCCCGCGCCGACGCCCGACGCGGACGACCTCACCTACCTGGCCGCGCAGGAACGCGGCAACTACCCGCTCGCGCTGGACGTCGACGACCTGGGCGACGACGTCGTGCTGACCGTCGCCGTCGCGGCCGGGGTGGCGCCCGAGCGGGTCTGCGCGATGGTCGAACGGGCGCTGGAGACGCTTGCCGACGCGCTGGAACGAACGCCGGACGCGGCGATCGGCGGGCTGGACGTGCTGCCCCCCGCCGAGCGGCGTCGACTGGTCGAGGAGGGCAACGACGCCACCGTCGCGTACCCGCCGGGGCGTCTGGTGCACCACCTCGTCGAGGCCCAGGTGGCCCGCGACCCGGAGGCCGTGGCGCTCGTCCTCGGCGACGAGCGGCTCAGCTACGGCGAGTTGAACACCCGGGCCAACCGGCTGGCCCACCACCTTCGGGCCCGGGGCGTCGGCCCGGACCGGCTGGTGGCGATCTGCGTCGAGCGGTCACTGGACACGGTGGTGGGACTGCTGGCGGTCCTCAAGGCCGGTGGCGCCTACCTTCCGCTCGACCCGGCGTACCCGGTCGACCGGCTCGCCGCCATGCTGCGCGACAGCGCGCCGGTGGCGGCGCTGACCCACGGCCCCGCCCGCGATCGGCTGCACGCCGCGCTGGCCGGGCTCGACACCCCGGTGGTCGACCTGGACCGGGACGCGGCGGGCTGGGCGGAGCTGCCGGCGACGGACCCGGTCGTCGACGGGTTGGGCGCGCACCACCTGGCGTACGTGATCTACACGTCCGGCACGTCCGGCACCGCCAACGGGGTGCTGGTGGAGCACCGGCAGCTGGTGGCCGTCGCCGCCGCCTGGGAACGCCTGCTCGACCTGCGCCCCGGCCTGGTGCACCTGCAGATGGCGAGCTTCTCGTTCGACGTCTTCACCGCCGACGTGGTGCGGGCGCTCGGCTTCGGCGGGCGGTTGGTGCTCTGCCCCCGACCGCTGCTGCTGGACAGCGCCGGCCTGTACGAACTGCTGCGCCGCCACGACGTGGACTTCGCCGACTTCGTGCCGGCGGTGCTCAACCCGTTGCTGGCACACCTGGAGTCCACCGGTGGCAGCCTCGCCGCGCTGGCGACGGTGGTCTGCGGCTCGGACGCCTGGACCGCCGCCAACGCCGCCCAGCTCCGGGCCCGGTGCGGGCCGGGGGTGCGGATCGTCAACGCGTACGGGGTGACCGAGGCGGCCGTCGACAGCACCTGCCACCTGCTCCCGGCCGATCCCGCCGGGGCGACCTGCCTGCCGATCGGCCGGCCGCTGCCCAACGTGCGGGTCTACCTGCTCGACGGCGAGGGCGAGCCGGTCCCGGACGGGGCGGTCGGCGAGATCCACATCGGCGGCGCGGGGGTGGCACGCGGCTACCTGAACCGGCCGGAGCTGACCGCGCGGCGCTTCCGGCCCAGCCCGTTCGTGCCGGGCGAACGGCTCTACCGCACCGGTGACCTGGGCCGCCGCCTGCCGGACGGGGACCTGGAGTTCCTGGGCCGCGACGACTTCCAGGTGAAGATCCGGGGCTTCCGCGTCGAGCTCGGCGAGATCGAGTCCCGGCTGGCCGCCGTCGGGGGCGTACGGGAGGCGGTCGTCGTGGCCCGCCCGGACGCCGGCGGCCACCAGCGGCTCGTCGCGTACGTGCTGGCCGGGGCGGGGCCCGTGCCGGACGCCGCGCGGTTGCGGGACCGGCTCGCCGGCGAACTGCCCGACTACATGGTGCCCGCCGCGTACGTACCGCTGCCCGCCTGGCCGCTGACGCCCAACGGCAAGCTGGACCGGGCGGCACTGCCGGCACCGGACGGGCAGGCCTTCGGCCAGCGTGGGCACGTCGAGCCGGTCGGCCTGCTGGAGACCATGGTCGCCGGCGTCTGGGCCGAGGTGCTGGGCATCGAGCGGGTCGGGCGGCACGACGACTTCTTCACGCTGGGCGGCCACTCGCTGCTCGCCATGCGGCTGGTCGCCAGGATCCGGCAGGTGCTGGGGCGGGAGGTCTCACCGGCGGCGCTCTTCGCGGCGCCGACCCTGAGCGCCTTCGTCGCCCGGTTGACGCCGGACGGTCGCGACGTGCTGCCCCCGATCCGCCCCGTCGACCGCCGCGGCGCGCTGCCACTCTCCTTCGCCCAGCGGCGGCTGTGGTTCCTGGAGCGGCTCGGCGGCCTCGGCCACGCGTACCACATGCCGCTCGCCCTGGAGTTGGCCGGCTGGCTGGACCACGCCGCGCTGCGGGCGGCCCTGGACTCCCTCGTCGCCCGGCACGAGGCCCTGCGCACCCGAATCGTCCCCGCCGGCGCCGACGCGCACCAGCACGTCGACCCGCCCGGGGCGGGCTTCACCCTGCTCACGCACGACCTGACCGGCGCGCCCGACGCCGCCGCCCGGCTGGCCGGGCTTCAGGACGAGGAGTTCACCGCCCCGTTCGACCTGACGACCGGTCCCCTGATCCGGGGCCGCCTGGTCACCCTCGCCCCGGACCGGCACGTCCTGCTCGTCACGATGCACCACATCGTCTCCGACGGCTGGTCCATCGGCGTCCTGACCCGCGAGCTGGGGGTGTCGTACGCCGCGCACCACGAGGGCCGACCCAACCCGCTACCACCCCTGCCAGTCCAGTACGCCGACTACGCCGCCTGGCAACACCAATGGCTCACCGACGGCACCCTCCACCGCCAGGAAACCCACTGGCGACAGGTCCTCACCGACGCCCCCACCCTGCTCGACCTACCCACCGACCGACCCCGACCCACCGAACAGGACCACCACGGCGCCTACCTGCCCATCACCATCGACCCCGAACTCACCACCGCCCTCAAAACCCTCACCACCACCCACGGCACCACCCTCTACATGACCCTGCTCACCGCCTGGGCCATCGTCCTGTCCCGACTCACCGGCCAAAACGACCTCATCATCGGCACCCCCACCGCCAACCGCCGCCGCACCGAACTCGAAAACCTCATCGGCTTCTTCGTCAACACCCTCGCCCTGCGCATCGACCTCACCAACCACCCCACCACCACAGAATTGCTCCACCGCGTCCGCGACCTCACCCTCACCACCCTCGACCACCAGGACCTCCCCTTCGAACACGTCGTCGAAGCCGCCAACCCCACCCGCAACCTCGCCCACACCCCCCTCTTCCAGGTCATGTTCGCCTGGCAGAACACCGACGACGGCGAGCTGACCCTCCCCGGCGTACGGGTCACCGCCCTGCCGCCGCCCCACGCCACCGCCAAGTTCGACCTGACCCTCGCGCTCACCGAACACGACGGGCGCATCACCGGCAGCCTCGAATACGCCACCGCGCTGTTCGACACCGCCACCGCCGAGCGGCACGTCCGCCACCTGCAGCACGTCCTCACCCAACTCGTCGCCCACCCCGACCGGCCCGTCGACCAGCTCGCGATGCTCGACGAGCGGGAGCGCGAGCAGGCGCTGCGCCAGGCCGCACCGTCGCCGGTGGACCGGGGCGTCGTCGCCCGCCTCGCGGAGCGGGTCGCGGCGGACCCCGACGCGGTCGCGGTCACCTTCGAGGGCACCCCGCTCACCTACCGCGACCTCGACACGCGGGCCAACCGGCTCGCCCACCACCTGCGCGCACACGGCGTCGGCCCCGACACCCTCGTCGCGATCTGCCTGCGCAGGTCACCGGAGCTGATCGTCGCGCTGGTGGCCGTCGCCCGGGCCGGCGGCGCGTACCTGCCCCTGGACCCGGCCCATCCCGCCGACCGCCTGCGCCGCCTGCTGGCCGACGGCGCCCCGGTCGCCGTACTCGCCCACGCCGCCACCCGCGCCACCCTCGACGGGCTCACCACCGCACCCCTGGTCGACCTCGACGCCGACGCCCACCACTGGGCCGACCAGCCCAGCACCAGCCCCGAGCCCGGCAGCCGACCCGACCACCTCGCCTACGTCATCCACACCTCCGGCTCCACCGGCCGGCCCAAGGGCGTGGCGCAGACCTGGCGGTGCCTGGACAACCTGATCGACTGGCAACTGCGCTACGCCGCGCCGGGCAGCCCGGCGCCGGAACGGGTGCTCCAGTTCGCCTCGATCGGCTTCGACGTCTCCGCCCAGGAGATCTGGAGCACCCTCTGTCAGGGCGGCACGCTGGTGCTGCTCGGCGAGGAACGCGCCCGGGACCTGGGGCAGCTGCGGCACGTCCTCGCCGAGCAGGGAGTGCGGCGGGCGTTCCTGCCGGCGGCCGTACTGCACCAGGTGGCGGGCCTCGCCTCGGCCGACGCCCCGCTCGCGCGAGGCTGCGAGATCGTCACCGCCGGCGAGGCGCTGCGGGTGAACGACGACGTACGCGCCCTGGTAGCCGGGCTCGGCGGCCGGTACCTCTACAACCAGTACGGCCCGACGGAGACCCACGTGGTCAGCCAGTTCGCGATGGCCACCTCGGCGGCGGCCGACTGGCCGGCGCTGCCGCCGATCGGCCGGCCGATCGCCAACGCGCGGCTCTACGTGCTCGACGAGCGGTGCGAGCCGGTGCCGGCGGGCGTGCTCGGCGAGCTCTACATCGGCGGGGCCGGCCTGGCGCGGGGCTACCTCCACCAGCCGGCGGCCACCGCGGCGCGGTTCCTGCCCGACCCGTTCGCCGGAACCGGCCAGCGGATGTACCGCAGCGGCGACCTGGTCCGCCGCCGGGGCGACGGGACCATCGAGTTCGTCGGACGCACCGACGACCAGGTGAAGGTACGCGGCTTCCGCGTCGAACCGGGCGAGGTGGAGAGCGTCCTGCGGCACGTCGAGGGCGTCCGCGAGGCCGCCGTACTGCTGCGCGAGGACACCCCGGGCGACCCGCACCTGGTCGGCTACCTGGCCGGTGACGTCACCGCCGAGGTGGCCCGCGAGCAGCTGCGCCGCCGGCTGCCCGAGCACCTGGTGCCGACCCGGTGGGTCGTGCTGGACCGGCTGCCGCTCACCGCCAACGGCAAGCTGGACCGGCGGGCCCTGCGCGCGCCGGAGCAGGCCGACGTCGCCACCGTCCACGTCGCGCCGCGCGACGAGCGGGAGGCCCGGATGGCCGCCATCTGGGCCGAGGTGTTGCGCCGCGACCGGGTCGGCGCGCTCGACGACTTCTTCGCGCTGGGCGGCCACTCGCTCCTGGCCACGCGGCTCGTCCACGCGATCAACGAACGGATGTCGGCGCGGCTGTCGCTGCGTACGCTCTTCCGGAAACCGGTCCTGGCCGACCTGGCGGCCGAGTTGGCGCAGCCCGACTCCCGCGCCGTCGACGCGCTCCCGCCGCTGGTCGCCGACCCCGTCGCCCGGCACGAGCCGTTCCCACTCACCGACATCCAGGAGGCCTACTGGGTGGGGCGCGGGTCCACCATCGAACTCGGCGGGGTCGGCGCGCACGGCTACAGCGAACTGCGGTTGCGCGACTTCGACGAGGAGCGCTTCACCCGCGCGCTGCACCGGCTGATCGACCGGCACGACATGCTCCGCGCGGTCTTCCACGACGGCGTCCAGCGGGTCCTGCCGCGCGTGCCGCGCTACGCGATGGCCCGGCAGGACCTGCGTGGGCTCGACCCGGAGACCGCCGCCCGACGGCTCGGCGAGACCCGCGAGCGGATGTCCCACCAGGTGCTCGACGCCGGGCGCTGGCCGCTGTTCGAGTTCGCGGTGACGCTGCTCGACGGCGAGGCACGCCTGCACGTCAGCATCGACGCGCTGATCCTCGACGCGGCCAGCGGGCAGATCCTGGAACACGAGCTGGCGCTGCTCTACGCGGACCCCGACGCCGACCTGCCGCCGCTCGCGGTGACCTTCCGCGACTACGTGCTCGCCGAACGGGCCCTGCGCCGCACGCCGCGCTACCAGCGGGCGCTCGACTACTGGCGGGAGCGCGTCGGCACGCTGGCCCCCGCGCCCCAGCTACCGCTCGAACGGCAGCCGGAGAGCGTCGAACGTCCGCGCTTCACCCGCTACGACGAGGTCGTGCCGGCGCGACGCTGGAGCCGGCTGAAGGCGGTCGCCGGCCGGTACGGAGTGACCCCGTCGGTGCTGCTGGTGACCGCGTTCGCCCAGGTGCTGGCCCGGTGGAGCCGTCAGCCACGGTTCACGCTGAGCCTGCCGTTGTTCAACCGGCTGCCGCTGCATCCCGGCATCAACGCGGTGATCGGCGACTTCACCTCGCTGGTGCTGCTGGAGGTCGACGTGGCGGCCGGGGTCGACTTCGTGACCCGGGCCCGCGCGGTGCAGGAGCAGCTCTGGCAGGACATCGACCACTCGGCGGTGAGCGGCGTACGGGTCAACCGCGAACTCGCCCGCGCCCGGGGCACCCGCCACGCGGCCCTGCCGGTCGTCTTCAACAGCACCCTGACCGAGGCGGCGCCCGAGGTCGGCGACAGCGGCCTCGCGGGGGCGCTCGACGGCGAGGTCGTGCACGGCATCACCCAGACCCCGCAGGTGTGGATCGACCACACGGTCCTGGAGGCCGGCGGGCGGCTGCACGTCAACTGGGACAGCATCGACGAGCTCTTCCCCGCCGGCCTGGTCGCCGAGATGTTCGCGGCGTACACGACGCTGCTCGGGCGGCTGGCGGAGCCGGACGCCTGGCACACCACTGTGGACGGGCCGTCCGCCCCGCCGGTGCCGGTGACCCCGCCCGCCAACCGTGGGCTCCTGCACGAGCTGGTCGACCGGCGGGCACTGGCGACCCCCACCGCGCCCGCGGTGCTCGCCGTGGACCGGCGGCTGGACCACGCCACGGTACGCGTCGAGGCGCGGCGGTTGGCCGGGCGGCTCCAGGATCGGGGCGTGCGCCCCGGCCAGCTCGTGGCGGTCCTGCTCGACCGGGGCTGGCAGCAGGTCGTCGCCACCCTCGCGGTCCTGCACGCCGGGGGCGCGTACCTGCCGCTGGACCCGCAGTGGCCGGCCGAGCGAATGGCCCGGGTGCTCCAGCGCTCCGGGGCGGGGCTGGTCCTGGTCGGATCGGACCGGGTGGCCCTGCCCGAGGGCGTCGCGCGCCTGGTGGTGGACGCGGCCGCCGTCGGCGCGGGCGGCCCGGCGCTGCGGCCGGTCGACCTGGCGGAGACCGACCTCGCGTACGTGATCTACACCTCCGGGTCCACCGGCACGCCGAAGGGGGTGGCGATCGACCATCGCGGCGCGGTCAACACGCTCCTCGACGTCACCGCGCGCTTCGACGTCGGCCCGGCCGATCGGGTCCTGGCCGTCAGCGCGCTCAGTTTCGACCTCTCCGTCTTCGACATCTTCGGCGCCCTCGCGGCCGGCGCGGCGGTCGTGACGCTGGACGAGGAGCTGGCCCGCGATCCGGCCCACTGGTGCGAGCTGGCCCACGCCCACCGGGTCAGCGTCTGGAACTCGGTGCCGGCGCTCGCCGGCATGCTGCTCGATTACGCCGACGCCGGCCACCCGCTGCCGGCGTCCCTGCGGCTGGCCATGCTCTCCGGGGACTGGATCCCGCTCGTCCTGCCCGACCGGCTGCGCAAGGCGCTGCCCGGGATCCGGGTGGAGAGTCTCGGCGGGGCCACCGAGGCGTCGATCTGGTCCATCCACCACCCGGTCGACGAGGTCGATCCGGCCTGGCGCAGCATCCCCTACGGACGGGCGTTGGCTCACCAGGGGGTGCACGTGCTGGACGAGGCACTGCGCCCACGGCCCACCTGGGCCACCGGCGACCTGTTCATCAGCGGCGTCGGGCTGGCGCGGGGCTACTGGCGCGACGAGACGGCGACGGCGGCCAGCTTCGTCGTCCACCCGGTCACCGGCGAGCGGCTCTACCGCACCGGCGACCTGGGCCGGCTGCGCCCGGACGGCACGATCGAGTTCCTCGGCCGCGAGGATGGCCAGGTCAAGGTGAACGGCTACCGGGTCGAGCTGGGTGAGATCGAGGCGGCGCTGGAGAGCCACCCGGCGGTGCGGGCCGCCGCCCTGCGACTGCTCGGTGCGGCGCAGGGCGAGAAGCGGCTGGCCGCGTACGTGGTGCCCGACGGCGCCCCGCCCGACCCGGCCGCCCTGGTCGCGCACCTGGAACGGCGGCTGCCGGCGTACATGGTGCCGGCGTCGTTCACCGTCCTCGACGCGCTGCCGCTGTCGGCCAACGGCAAGGTCGACCGCGCCCTGCTCCCCGACCAGCCGCCGCCGGTGCGGACCGCCGTCGAGGCGCCGGTGCTCACCGACGCGGCCGAGCGACGGCTGGCGGAGATCGTCGCCGAGATCCTCGACCTCCCCGTCGTCGCGCCCGACGCCAACCTGCTGCTGCTCGGCGCCACCTCGATCGACATCGTGCGGATCGCGAACGCCCTCTCCGCCGCGTTGGGCTTCCGGCCGAAGCTGGCCCGGTTGATGGGTCAACCGACCCTCGCCGACCTGCTGCGGATGTTCCGGGAACACACCGCCGAACGGGCCGTCGCCACGACCGCGCGGCGGGCCGCCGCGGTGGTCGAGGACCCGGCCGCCCGGGCCGCGTTCACGGCCGACGGGCGGGGCCGCCGCGACGTCGCGCCCGGCACCCCGGCGGTCGAGCTGGCCGCGCCGGCAGACCCGGCGTACGACCGGCGCTACACCGGCTACCGCTCGGTGCGCCGCTTCGCCGCCGACCCCCTGCCGGCCGAGGCGCTCGGCCGGCTGCTGGCCGCCCTCTCCGAGCGGGAGGTCGACGGGCGGGCCAAGTTCCAGTACGGCTCCGCCGGCGGCACCTATGCCGTGCAGACGTACGTGCTGGTGAAGGCGGGGCGGGTGAGCGGGGTGCCGGGCGGGGCCTACTACCACGATCCGGCGGCGCACCGGCTGCTGGCGCTCGGTCGCGACCGCGAGCTGAGCCCCGACGCCTTCGACTACTTCGTCAACCGGCCGGTCTTCGAGGCCGCCGCGTTCGCGCTGTTCCTGGTGGCGCAGCGCGCGGCAATCGAGCCCCTCTACCCGGAGCAGAGCGCGACGTTCACCGCCGTCGAGGCGGGTGCCATGGCCCAGCTGCTGACGATGGCCGCCCCCGACCACGGTCTCGGCCTGTGCGGGATCGGCGCACTGGACACCACCGAGCTGACCGCCCTGTTCGACCTCGAACCCTCACACCGGCTGGTCTACGCGCTGCTCGGCGGCGCCCGGGTGGACGGCCCCGCACCCGAGGCCCCGGCCACCGACACCATCACGGTGGAACTGTGAACGCCCGCGAGTTGCTCGACGTGCTCGACCGGCACGCGGTCGGGCTGCGCGTCGACGGCGACCGCCTGCGGCTGACGGGTTCCCGCGAGGTCCTCACGGCCGACCTGCTGGCCGACATCAAGCTGCACAAGGAGGAGCTGGTCGCGCTCCTGACCGGCGCCGACGCGGACACGATCCCCCGCCGGCCGCGACCGGACGCGCCGGTGCCGGTCGCGTTCGCCCAACGGCAGCTCTGGTTCCTCGACCAGCTCTCCCCGGGCAACCCGTTCTACAACAACCCGGTCGCCTTCGACGTCGTGGGTGCGCTGGACGTGGCCGCGCTGACCCGCGCCCTGACCGAGGTGGTACGCCGGCACGAGGCGCTGCGTACCGTCTTCACGCTCATCGACGAGGAGCCCCACCAGGTGGTGCGGCCGGCCGGGCCGGTCGCCCTGCCGGTCACGGACCTCACCGCGCTGCCCCGCCCGGATCGGGCCCGGCGCGCCGACGAGGCCGCCGAGGCCGAGGCGCGGGCGCCCTTCGACCTGGCCGCCGGCCCGCTGCTGCGCAGCGCCCTGCTCCGGCTGGCCCCCGACGAGCACCGCTGGCTGCTCACCGTGCACCACGCGGTGGCCGACGGCTGGTCCGTCGGCATCCTGATCGGTGAGGTCGCCGCGCTCTACGACGCGTACGCGCGGGGCGGGACCGCCGCGCTGGCCGAGCTGCCCGTGCAGTATCCGGACTACGCGCTGTGGCAGCGCCGGCACCTCGGCGGCGGCGAGTTGGAGCGCCAGCTCGACCACTGGACGCGGACGCTTGCCGGTGCGCCCGCGCTGCTGGCCCTGCCGACCGACCGGCCCCGGCCCGTGGTGCAGCGCTACCGGGGTGAGACCCACGGCACGACGGTGGACGCGGCGGTGCTGCGCGGGCTGCGGGAGGTGGGACGGGCCGGCGACGCGACGCTCTTCATGACGCTGATGGCCACCCTGTCGGTGCTGCTGTGGCGCTACACGGGGCAGGACGACGTCTGCGTCGGCACCCCGTTCGCCAACCGCAACCACCGCGACGTGGAGGGCCTGATCGGTCACTTCGTCAACACGGTGGTGATCCGCAACCGGCTCGCCCCGGAGCAGTCCTTCGCGGCGCTGCTGGCCGACGTCCGCCGGCACCTGCTCGACGCGTACGCCCATCCCGACCTGCCGTTCGAGCAGCTCGTGGACGCGCTCAACCCGGAGCGGCACACCAGCTACTCGCCGCTGTTCCAGGTGATGCTGGTGCTCCAGAACATTCCGCGCGGCCGGCTGGAGCTGCCGGGCCTGGTGCTGCGGCCCCTGGCGAGCAGCACCGGTGCGGCGAAGTTCGACCTGTCGGTCGAGGTGCTGGAGCACGCCGACGAGCTGCACGTCGTCGTCGAGTACAACACCGACCTCTTCGACGCCGCGACGATCGCCCGGCTGACCGGGCACTTTGTCCACCTGCTCGGCCAGGTGGCGGCCGACCCGTCGACGCCGGTCGGCGCGCTGCGGCTGCTCGGTGCGGACGAACGCCACCGCCTGCTGGTCGAGTGGAACAGCACCGCGCGACCGCGCACCGGACCGGCGGACGTGGTGACGCGGATCGCGGCGCAGGCCCGGCGGCGCCCCGGCTCGCTCGCCGTGGCCGACGAGGACGAACGGCTCGACTACGCCACGCTGGAGCGGCGGGCCAACCGCCTGGCGCACGCGTTGATCGCCCGCGGCGTACGCCCCGACCAGGTGGTCGGCCTGCACGCGCGGCGCTCGGCCGGGCTGATCGTCGCCATCCTGGGCGTGCTCAAGGCCGGGGCCGCCTACCTGCCGCTGGACCCGGCCCTGCCGCCGGAGCGGCTCGCCGGCATGGTCGCCGACGCCGCGCCGGCGCTGGTGCTCGGCGACGACGACCTGGCCGCCGTCGAGGCCGAAGGGCGCCACGACGGCCCGCCCGACGTCGTCGCGCACCCCGCCAACCTGGCCTACGTGATCTACACGTCGGGCTCGACCGGCCGGCCCAAGGGCGTCGCGGTCGCGCACGGCGCGGTGGTGAACCTGCTCGACGACTGGGTGTCGCGGGTCGGCGCGGCCCCGGGCGAGCCGGCGGCGCTCTGGTCGAGCGTCGGCTTCGACGTCTCGGTGCAGGAGATCTTCCTGCCGCTGAGCACCGGCGGCGCCCTGCACCTCGTACCCGAGAAGCTGCGCGGCGACCCGGCGGCGCTGATGGGCTGGCTGCGCGAGCACCGCGTCGTACAGGCCTACCTGCCGCCCGCCTTCGTCCGCTGGCTCGACGAGGACCCGGCCGAGCGGCTGGCCGGGCTGGCGCTGCGCCACCTCCTGGTCGGGGTGGAACCCCTGCCGGAGCAGGGTCTGCACCGCATCCGGCAGGCCCTGCCCGGGCTGCGCATCCGCAACGGGTACGGGCCGACCGAGACCACCGTCTACAGCACCGCCTACCTCGACCCACAGCCGACGGCCCGGCAGTGCCCGATCGGCCGGCCGGTGGCGAACACCCGCGTCTACCTGCTCGACGAGCGGCTGGAGCCGGTGCCGGTCGGGGTCACCGGAGAGATCCACATCGGTGGCTCCGGGGTCGCCCGGGGCTACCTCGGCCGGCCGGGGGCGACGGCTGAGCGGTTCGTCCCCGACCCGTTCGTGCCCGGCGAACGGGTCTACCGCACCGGCGACCTGGCCCGTCTGCTGCCCGACGGGAACCTCGAGTATCTCGGCCGTCGGGACAGCCAGGTCAAGATCCGGGGCTTCCGGGTCGAGCTGGGCGAGATCGAGTCGGCACTGCTGGACCGGCCGGACGTGCGGGACGCGGCGGTGCTTGTCGACTCCGAGGCCGGCGAGGCGAGGCTGGTCGCCGGAGTCGTCCGGGGCGGGGCGACGCCGCTGCTGGTGAGCGAGTGGCGGGAGGCGCTGTCGCGGCGGTTGCCCGGCTACATGATCCCGTCGCTCTTCGTCGAGCTGCCGCGGCTGCCGCTGACCGCCAACGGCAAGCTCGACCGGGCCGAGGTGCTGCGGCTGGCCCGTACCAACGCGCCCTGGCAGGTCAACCTGGCCAGCCCGCGCGACCAGATCGAGCTGACCCTCTACCAGATCTGGAAGCGCCTGCTGCTGCACGCGGACATCGGCATCGGCGACCGGTTCTTCGACGTGGGCGGCACCTCGATCTCGGCGATCAAGCTGGCCCACGCGATCGGCGAGGCGTTCGGCGAGCCGCTGCCGGTCCACGAGATCATGCTGCACCCGACGATCGAGGCGCTCGGCGGCCGGCTGCGGCGGGGCGCGGCGGGCCGGCCACCGAGCAACCTGATCGAGTTCCGGGCCGGTGCCGGCGCCGGCCGGGTCATCTGCGTCCATCCGGCCGGCGGCACCGCGTTCTGCTACCTCTCGCTGGCCAAGGCGCTGCCCGAGTCCCTCGGCGTGTACGGGATCCAGTCCCCGGGGGTGAACCCGGGCGAGGAGTTCCTGCCCACGGTCGAGGCGATGGCCGAGGCGTACCTGCGGCTGGTCGGGCACCTGCTGGACGGGCCGGTGGTGCTCACCGGGCTCTCCTACGGCGGCCTGGTCGCGTACGAGATGGGCCGCCGGCTGGCCCTCGCCGGGCACGGCGGGCTGAGCGTCGTCCTGCTCGACACCCTCGGCACCGACGACCCGGCGCACCGGGGCGCGATCGAACCGGTGGACATGGCGGAGTTCCGCGACAAGCTCGTCAAGTTCAACGGGATGTACCCGGGCATCGACGACGAGCAGATCGACCAGTACCACCGCGTCTACAACCACAACCGGTCGACCATGCGCGACTATCCCACCCCGGTGTCGCCGGCCCGGCTGGTGCTGTTGCAGGCCACCGCCGGGCGCAACGAGGGCTTCCTGCGGGAGGTGCGTGCCTTCTGGCGGCGGCGCGGCGAGGCCGACTTCCTGCTGGAGCAGGTGCACTGCGACCACTGGGACATCCTGGAGAGCGCGGTGGTGCCGCGGGTCGCCGCGCTGCTGCGCGGCGAGATCGACCGGATCCCGGACGCCCGTCCGACGACGCCGGCGCTGCGGGAGGCGTGATGGCGCAGGATCCCGGTCTCTGCGCCGCGGTGCTCGCCCAGGCCCGCCGTACCCCCGAGGCGGTCGCGGTCGTCGACGGCGACCGGCGCCTGCGCTACGCCGAGCTGGACGCCGCCAGCGCCCTGGTGGCCCGGTCCCTGCTCCGGGCCGGCGTCCGCCCGGGTCAGGCGGTCGCGGTGCAACTGCCGCGCGGCTGGCGGCTGGTCTGCGTCATGCTCGGCGTCCTGCAGCTCGGCGCGACCGTGGTGCCGGTGGACCGGCAGAGCCCGCCCGAACGCCGCGGGCACATGCTGCGCGACTCGGCCGCCGTGGCGGTCGTCCACGGTCCGGACGCGCCCGGTGAGCTGCCCGAGGCGGTCCGGCCGCTGCCGGTGGCGGCGCTGCTGCCGGACGCGCCGCTGCCGACGGACGCGCCGCCCGGCGCGGACCCGGAGCCGGCACCGGAGGCCGCCCCCGCACCTGTCGCCTTCGTCTTCTACACCTCGGGCAGCACGGGGCGCCCGAAGGGGGTGCAGGTGTGCGACGCGGGCATCCTGCGGCTGGCCCGACCCGGCTACCTCGCGCTGCCCCCGGCGGCCCGCTACGCCAGCCTCGCCAACCCGGCGTTCGACGCGATCAGCTTCGAGGTCTGGGTGCCGCTGCTGACCGGCGGCTGCTGCGTCGTCCTCGACGACGAGACGGTGGCGACGCCACACCTGCTCGACGCCGCGCTGCGCCGGGAGCGGATCGACACGCTCTTCATCACGGTGGCGCTGTTCAACGCGGTGGTCGACGAGGTGCCGCACTGCTTCGCCGAGGTCGGCCAGGTGCTGGTCGGCGGCGAGCAGCTCAACGCCCGGCTGATCCGCCGCTGGTACCGGGACAACCCGGCCAGCCGCACCCGGCTGCACAACGTCTACGGCCCCACCGAGGCGACCACCTTCGCCCTGTGCCATCCGATCCCCCGCGACTTCGACGCGGGCGTGGTGCCGATCGGCCGGGTGCTGCCCGGCACCGACGCGCACCTGGTGGTCGACGGCGAGCGCCTCGCCGCGCCGGGCGAGGTCGCCGAGCTCCACCTCTGCGGCGCGGCGCTGGCGGCCGGCTACCGCAACCTGCCCGACGAGACCGCCGCCCGCTTCGTCCGGCTGCCCTGGCTCGACGGCTGTGCCGGCCCCCACTACCGCACCGGGGACCTCGTGCGGGCCGACGCCGCCGGCCTCGTCGAGTACGTCGGCCGCGTCGACCGGCAGGTCAAGGTCCGCGGCTTCCGGGTCGAGCCCGGCGAGGTGGAGCGGCAGATCCTCGCCCACCCGGGGATCCGGCAGGCGTACGTGTGCACCCGACGGGACCCGGCGCGCGGGACCACCGAGCTGCTGGCGTACGTGGTGGCAGCCGCCGACCTCTCGTTCGCGGATTTCGACCGGCACCTGGGGGCGACCCTGCCGCCGTACCTGCGCCCGCACCGGGTGCACCGCGTCCGGGCGCTGCCGCTGACCCGTAACGGCAAGGTGGACGCCGACGCGCTGCTGCGCGGCGACGACCCGCCCTGGCGCGACGAACCGCACCGACGCGACGACGGCCCGGTCGACGCGCCCGTCACGGCGTGGCAGCGAACGGTGCTCGGGCTCGCCGGCGAGGTGTTGGGCGTGCCCGACCTGCGCCCGGACGACCGGTGGATCGCCAGTGGCGGCGACTCGCTGAAGGCGCTCCGGCTGCGCTTCGAGATCCAGCGGCGCTGGGGCGGCGAGGTGCCGCAGGCGGTGGTGCTGGACGGCGACTTCGCCGAGCTGGCGGCGGCGATCACGGCGGCCCGCGACACGACCGGTTCGCCCTACCCGGTGCCGGCTCCCCCGGCCGGCGCCCGGTCCGCACCGGCCACCTCGGAGCAGCAGCGGCTCTGGCTGTTGCAGCAGCGGTCACCGGCCTGGACCGCCTACCACGTGGGGCTCGCCTTCGCGCTTCGGGGCCGGGTCGACGCGGGCGCGCTGCGGCAGGCGCTGCGCCGGGTGGTGACGCGTCATCCGGCGCTGCGGACCGCCTTCCGGGCCGCACCCGACGGGCTGCGTCAGGAGGTGGCCGAGCCCTACGACCCGTGGTGCGAGCCTCCCGGCGCTCCGGTCACGACCGCATCCCGGCCAGGCTGCGCCGGGACCGCCGACGGCGAGGCGGCCGGGTGGCGGGAGGACGCCCGCACCCTGTTCGCCGTACCCTTCGATCTCGGGCAGCCGCGCATGCTGCGGGCGTACTGGCTGGCGGGCGACGAGGGTGGGGTGCTCCTGCTGCACCTGCACCACGTCGCGGTCGACGGCTGGTCGCTCGACGTCCTGTTCCGCGACCTGTCGGCCGGGTACGCGGCGGCACTGGACGGCGCGACCGCCGACGAGGGCGGGCCCGTCGCGACCCCGCTGGACCACGCCCGGTGGCAGGCCGACTGGTTCGCCCACCCGGCCTACCGGGCGCGGCGTGCGGCCCTGCGCGAGCACTACGCCGCCGTGGACGAGACCGCCGCGCCGCTGCGCCCGGCCCGGCCGCGCGGCGACGGCGGGGACCACCTGCTGCGGACCACGATCGACCCGGCACGCCGCGACGCGCTCGACCGGCTCGGCGCCGAGCTGGGTCTGACCCGCTTCCCGCTGCTGCTGACGCTCTTCGGTTGGGCCGTGCACGGGGTGACCGGCCGCACCCGCCCGCGCGTCGCGAGCCCGGTGGCGAACCGACCCGTACGCGGCTTCGAGGCCACCGTCGGGATGTTCGCCAACACCGTCCTGCTGCCCCTGGTGCTCGCGCCCGAGGAGGAACTGCGGGCGCAGCTACGGCGGCAGGCCGGCGCCGTACGCGCGGTGCTCGACGCCCAGGACGTGGCGCTCGCGCACGCCGTCGCCGACCACGACTTCGGCGCCGACGCGCCGCTGTTCGACTTCCTCTTCGTCCTCGACAACACCGACTTCTCCGCGCTGGCGCTGCCCGGCTGCGCGTCCCGCCCGGTCTGGCTGGCGCCGACCGACGCCAAGTGCCCGCTCACCCTCTCGGTGGTGGCGCACGAGGCCGGCCTCGACTGCCTCTGGGAGTACGCCGACGACCACTTCGAGGCCGCCGAGGTGGCGGCGGCCGCCGACCTGTTCCGGCGCGGGCTGGACGCGTTGACCGGCACTGGCACGAGCACCCTCGCCGAGCTGGTGCGCCCCTACCGCCGAGGCCTGCCCGAGCCGGGGCGGGGCCCGCGTACCCCGGTGGAGTTCCCCACGGTGGCCGAGTCCTTCGCCCGGCGGGTGCGCGCGGCGCCGACCGCGACCGCGCTCGTCGCCGGTGACCGCCGCCTCAGCTACGCGGACCTGGACGGGTACGCCGCCACCCTCGCCGCCGAGCTGGTGCGGCACCACCCGGTGTCGACCAACGGCCGGCACCACGTCGCGCTGTTCTTCGAGCCGTCAGTGGAGCACGTGGTCGCGCTGCTGGCGGCGGCCCGGCTGAACCTCACCGTGGTGCCCCTCGACCGGGCCTACCCACCGGCGCTGCTGCGCCAGGTCCTGGGTCAGGTCGATCCGCTCTGCGTGCTGCTGGCGCCCGGCGACGAGCCCGCTCTCGACGAGATCGACGAGGGCGGTCACCCCCGCCACCCGGTCGTCCTGTCCTCCTCGGCCACGCCCGTCGCGCCGTCGTACGCCGGCCGGCCGCTGTACACGCTCTTCACCTCCGGCTCGACCGGCACGCCCAAGGGGGTCCAGGTATCCGACGCCCTGCTGGTCAACCTCCTGCGCTGGCAGGGCGAGGACGGCGGCCTGGCGGACGGGGCCGCGACCCTGCAGTTCTCCATGCTCTCCTTCGACGTCTCCTTCCAGGAGATCTTCGGCACGCTCTGCGGCGGCGGCACCCTGCACCTGCCCCGGCCCGGCCGGCGGCAGGACATGCCGGCGCTGCTGGAACACCTCGACGCCGCCGGCATCGAGCGGATCTTCCTGCCGTACGTCGCCCTGCAACTGCTGGCCGAGCACGGGGTACGCCTCGGCCGGTACCCCTCCCGGTTGCGGGACGTCGTCACCGCCGGCGAACAGCTGATCTGCACCGACAGCATCCGCCGCTGGTTCGCCGGGCTGCCCGGCGCCCGCCTGTTCAACCACTACGGCCCGACCGAGACCCACGTGGTCAGCAGCCTCCGCCTCGACGGCGACCCGGCCGCCTGGCCGGCCCGCCCCGCCATCGGCCGCCCGGTCGCCAACACCTGGCTGCGGGTGGTGGACGCGGCCGACGAGGTGGTGCCGCCGGACTGCCCCGGTCAGCTGCTGATCGGCGGGGAGCTGACGGCGCCCTGCTACCTGGACGATCCGGCACTGGACCGGGCCCGCTTCGTCGAGCTGCCCGGCCTCGGCTGGTTCTTCCGCAGCGGCGACCAGGCCCGGTTCGACCGGGACGGTCTGCTGCACTACCTGGGCCGCGACGACCAGCAGGTGAAGGTCAGCGGGCACCGGCTGGAACTGGGCCAGGTCGAGGCGGCGTTGCTCACGCATCCGGCGGTGCTCAACGCCGTGGTGGTCCGCGACGATCCGCACCTGGTCGCCTGCCTGCAGTTCCGGGCCGACCCACCGGCCCCGGAGGAGTTGACCCGCCATCTCGCGGGGCTCCTGCCCGGGTACGCGCGGGTGGACCGGTTCCGGTGGCTGGCGGAACTGCCGCGTACCGCCAGCGGGAAGCTGGACCGCCGCCGGGCGTTGCGCGCGCCGGGCGAGGAGTTGCGGCCGGCCGGCGCGATGCCGGCCCCGGTCATGTCGGCGCTGGAGGCGCGGCTGGCCGGGCTCTTCGAGGAGGTCGTCGGGACGCCCATCGAACCCGACCGGCGCTTCTTCGACGGCGGCGCGGGCAGCCTGGAACTGATGCGCCTGCACCTGCGCTGCGTCGCCGAAGGGCTGCCGCTGACCATCCCCGACCTCTTCGAGCACGTCACCATCCGCCGCCTCGCCCGGTTCCTCACCGCGCAGCGGGCCGGCACGCGTGCACCCGGGTCGGGCGGGCCGCTTCCGGCGGGCGAACCGACGCCGGCGGGCCGACCGACGCCAGCGCGATCACCGGCAGACGAGCCGGCGCAACCTGCGGCAGACGAGCCGGCGCGGCGGACGGCCGGGGTGGCGGCGGCCGGGCGGGACGAGGCCGCCGCGGGCCCGCCGGACAAGCCGGTCGCCGTGGTCGGGATGGCCGTCCGGCTGCCCGGCGCCGACGACCTCGCCGCCTTCTGGGCGATGGTGGAGGCCGGCGACCGGGGCATCGAACACTTCGCCGCCGCCGACGGCCTGGTCGGCGCCCGCAGCCAACTGTCCGGGCTGCTCGGCTTCGACCCGGGGCACTTCGGCATCAGCCGCCAGGAGGCCCGGCTGATGGATCCGCAGCAACGGCACCTGTTGATGAGCTGTGTCGAGGCGTTGGCGCACGCCGGCATCGCCGATCCCGCCCGACGGCGGGTCGGGCTGCTCGCCAGCTGCGGCGAGAACACCTACTTCCAGACGATGCTGCGGGACGCCGACCCGGCACGGCTGCCGGACTCCTTCCAGTTGGCACTGCACCACGAGAAGGACTTCCTCGCCACGAAGGTCGCCTACCACCTGCGCCTGACCGGGCCGGCCTTCACCGTGCAGGCGGCCTGCGCGAGCTCACTGGTGGCGGTCCACGTCGCCGCCGGACTGCTGCGCCAGGGCGACAGCGACGTGATGCTGGTCGGCGGCGTGCTGGTGGACCCGCTGCTGACCGCCGGATACCGCTACCAGTCGCAGCACATCTTCTCCCCCGACGGGCACTGCCGGCCGTTCAGCGACGACGCCGCCGGCACCGTCGGCGCCAGCGGGGTGGGTGTGGTCGTGCTCAAGCCCCTGCGGCTGGCCCGGCGCGACGGCGACACCGTCTACGCGGTGATCACCGGCTCGGCCGTCAACAACGACGGAGCGGAGAAGCTCGGCTTCGCCGCGCCCTCGGTCGCCGGCCAGCGCGAGGTGATCCGCACCGCGCTGCGGCGCAGCGGGCGTACCAGCGGTGACGTGGGCTACGTGGAGGCGCACGGCACCGGGACGGAACTGGGCGACCCGGTCGAGGTGGCCGCCCTGCGCCAGGCGTACGACCTGGCCGGGTCGGGCCGCACCGCGCTGGCCTCGGTGAAGAGCCAACTCGGTCACCTCGGTGCGGCGGCCGGGGTGGTCGGCCTGGTTCGCGCCGTGCTCGCCGTCCACCACGGACGGATCCCGCCGAACGTCGACTTCCGTCGCCTCAATCCACGGCTGGGCCCCGATCCCACCCCCTTCTACGTTCCCGCGAAGATCCGCCCCTGGCCGGTCGACCGGCCACGGGTGGCGGCGGTGAGCAGCTTCGGCATCGGCGGCACCAACGCCCATCTGGTCTGCGAGGCGGCCGAACCGGCCGACACCTGCCCGGCGACGCCACCCGGGGCCGGCGTACCGGTGGTGGTGCTCGCCAGCGGCAGCGCCGCCGGGCTGCGCGCCGACGCCGACCGGGTCGCCGACTACCTGGCGGCCCGGCCCGGGACCTACCACCAGGTGCTGCGTCACCTGCAGGCCGGCCGGGCGCCCGGTCGCTGGCGGGCGGCGGCCGTCTGCGCGGACGTGACCGCCGCCGTGGCGTGGCTGCGCACCGCGACCGCCGTCGAGGGCACCCCCGTCGAGGTGGCGCCCGTCGAGGTCGTCGGCCCGGCCGGTACGCCCCCGCCGGCCGACCTCGTCGCCACCTGGCTGGCCGGCGGGGCGATCCGCTGGCCGGCCGGGCCGGCGCAGCCACCCTGGGACTTTCCGCCGCCGGCGTTCGCGCTCGAGGACCACGAGTTCGCCCGTCCCGCCCCGCCGACCGCCCAGCAATGGCCGGCCCGGCTGCCCGAGGCCGAGTGGTTGCACCAGCCGCACTGGGTGCGCTGGCGGCACGCGGGAGGCGAGCCCGGCGCCCGCCGTCCGGAGACGGTCGTGATCATGGCAGCGGCGCCGCCGTCGCCGGCCGCGCTGCGCGCCTTCGCCGCGTCCCACGCCCGGGTGGTGGCCGTCACCGCTGCCGACGGCTTCGCCCGGGTCGGGCCGGACAGCTACCGGGTGGACCCGGCCGACCCCGACTCGCTGGGCAGGCTGCTCGCTGCGCTGACCGACACCGCCTCGACTGCCACCGCCGCCCAGAGCGGCGTGGAGTGGCTGCACGCGCTGCCGCTGGCGGTCGACGGACCGGTCGGCGCGGACACGCTCGCCCACTCGTACCACGCCTGCGTCGACACCCCGGCGGCGCTGCTGGCGGCCGTCGCCGGGCTGCCTTCCCGGATCCGGTTGCGGGCCTGGTGGCTGTCGCGGCAGGCGCAACCCGTCACCGGCGACGTACGCCGGCCCGAGTCGGGCCTGCTCGCCGGGGCGGGTGCGGTCGCGGACCAGGAGGGCGACGTCGAGAGCCACTGGGTGGACCTGCCGGGCCCCGATCCGGCCGACTGGGCGCCGGCGCTCGCGGCGCTGCTGACGGAGGGAACACCACCGCCCCGGCGCCTCGCGCTGCGCGAGGGCTACTGGTGGGAGCAGGCACTGCTGCCGGTCCGCCCACCGGCCGGGCCGGCAGCGCCCCCGGCCCCGTCCGGCCCGGCCGGGTACGTGGTCCTTGGCGGCACCGGCGGCATCGGGCGGAACATCGCGTCCTGGCTGCTGAAGCGGGGCGACTGCCGGGTCACCCTGCTGGCGCGGCGCGGGCCGCTGCCGGCCGAGCTGGCGCCCTGGGCCGACCGCGTCGACCTCGTCGAGGTGGACCTGGCCGAGGCCGATCCCGACGAACTGGTGGCGCGGCTCGGCAACCGACGCGTCGACGGGGTCGTCCACGCGGCGGGAGTCGCGGCCGGCGGGCTGATCGGCCGGCGGGACGCGGCCGCGATGCGGCGGGCCACGGCCGCCAGGATCCGCGGCGCCCTGCTCGTGGAGCGGCTGGTCGCGCACCACCGGCCGGCGTTCGTCGTCTACTGCTCGTCGATGTCGGCGCAGCTCGGCGGGGTCGGCCAGCTCGACTACGCCGCCAGCAACGGGCTGCTGGACGGCTTCGCCCGGCACCGGGCGAACACCGCCGACACCACGCTGCGCGTCTGCGTCGACTGGGACGTCTGGAACGAGGTGGGCATGGCCCGCGACGCCCTGCCCACCGACGCCCGGCACCGGGCCCACCTCGCGGTCGGCCTCTCCGTCGACGAGGGCCTACGGATCTTCGCGCAGGCCCTGCGGCTACGGCTGCCCCACCTGGTCGTCTGCACCACCGCGCTGGACCGGGCGCGGGAGTTCTACGCGCCACCGGCCGATCCACCGGTGGCCACCGCCGCCGCACCACCCCGGTCGGCCGCCGACGACATCGACGGTTGGCTACGTGACAGGCTGGGCACCGAGCGGCTCGACCCCGCCGCCTCCCTCTACGACCTGGGGGCGGACTCGCTCCTGCTGCTGGACCTGATCGACGAGGTCAAGGAGCAGTTCGGCGTCAGCCTCAGCCTGTCCCAGCTGAGCCACCGGGTGAGCCTGACCGAGGTGCTGGGGCTCCTCGGCGAGCCGGCCCGCGCCGCCGAGCCCACCGGGTCCGCCGTGCCGGTGGAGGTCTGGCGGACGGGTCGTGGGCGTACGGTGCTCTGCCTGGTCCATCCGGTCGGCGGCGACGTGCGGGCGTACCGGCCGCTGGTGTCGGCGCTCGACCCGGAGCTCACGGTCTGCGTCATCGCCGATCCCGCGCTGGCCCGCCCCGAGCAGCCGGCCTGGTCGCTCGCGGAGCGGGCCGCGCGCTACCACGCCGCGCTGCGCGAGCGCTTCCCCCGCGACGAGTGGCGCTGGCGGCTGGGCGGCTGGTCGTTCGGCGCCTGGGTGGCGCTCGGGATGGCGGCGGAGGCCGAGGCGGCGGGCCAGCCGGCGGACGAGGTCTACCTGCTGGACCCGCCGCCGCCGGACGCCGCGCCCACCTTCCGTGGTTACGACGAGGAACGGCTCGCCGCGCTCTTCGCCCACGAACTGGGGGCGGCCACCGGCGCGGACACGGCGGCTACGGCGTACGCGGAGGCGCTGGCCCGCTGCTGCCGGGCCAACCTGGCGAGCATGGCGCTGCACACGCTGCCCCGGCTGGCCGGGACACCCGGCCGGCTCTGGCTCGCGGGCCGGCCGACGGCCGGTCTGCCGGCGCTGCCCGCCCCGCAGGAGCAGGCGCGGCAGTGGCGCACGCACCTCGCCGGGCTCGCATGGCACCTCGTCGACACCACCCACTACGGCATCGTCGCGGCACCCCACGTCCGGACGGTGGCCGAGGCCATCAGCGGGGCGCAGCCGCCCGCCGACCCGGCGGCGACGCGATGAATCCGTACCGGTCGCTGCCCTCGCGGTCGTTCTGGCGCAGCGCCGTGGCCGAGCCGGAGATGCACGCCATCGAGGAGGTGTGGACGCCGAAGTTCACCATCGACCCGGACGATCCGGTCCTCACCGCCGGCTCCTGCTTCGCCCGACACCTCGGTCCCGCCCTGCTCGACGAGGGGATGAACTGGCGTACGGCCGAGTTGCCCCCGCCGGGGTTGACCGAGGCCGAGCGCCAGGCCCGCCACTACGGCGCGTTCTCCTTCCGCACCGGCACCGTCTACACCGCCGCCGCCCTGCGGCAGTGGCTCGGCTGGGCGTTGACCGGCGACACCGGGCCCGACGAGGTCTGGCGCGACGGTGGCCGGTACTTCGACCCGTACCGCCCGTCGGTCGAACCCGACGGCTACGCCTCGGCGGAGGAGACCCTGGCCGCACGCCGGGTCACCCTGGCCGCTATCCGGGGGGCGGTCGCCGAGGCGGGTTGTCTCATCTTCACCCTCGGCCTGACCGAGGCCTGGCGCGACAGCGTCACCGGCACCGTCTATCCGGTCTGCCCGGGCACCGTCCGGGGCACCTTCGACGCCGGGCGGCACGTCTTCCACAACTTCACCGTGGCCGAGGTGCACCGGGACCTGCGCGCCGCCGTCGCGCTGCTGCGCGCCGCCAACCCCCGGCTGACCGTCCTGCTGACCGTGTCGCCGGTGCCGCTCACCGCGACGGCGACCGGGGCGCACGTGCTGGCCGCGACCGGGTACTCCAAGTCGGTGCTGCGGGCCGCGGCCGGCCAGCTCGCGCAGGAGGACGACCACGTCGACTACTTCCCCTCGTACGAGCTGATCACCGGTTTTCCGTTCCGGGGGGTCTTCTTCGCGCCGAACCTGCGTACCGTGACGCCGGCCGGGGTCGCCTTCGTCATGCGCCACTTTTTCGCCGCCCTCGACCGCGTACGCGGTGCGACCCGGCCGGCGGACATCAATGCCCCGGCGTCGGAGCGCCGCGCCGACACCGCCGACGGAGGTGACCTCTACTGTGACGACGCCGTCCTCGACCGGTACCGCGCCGGCTAGGTTCCTGCTGCTGGGCGACTCGCACGCCGGGCCCATCGCCCGGGCGGCGACGGCGGCCGGGCTGCCCTTCGCCGGGGGCCCGGTCGGCTCGGGGCGCGACTTCAACGTCGGCTTCTTCGACATCCGCCACGACGACCTGGTGTTCCGGGACGCCGCCGTGCAGGAACGCCACCGTGGCTTCCTGGCCGAGCTGGGCGTGGCCGGCATCGGCCAGCTCACCGTCCCGCTGGTCTCGACGTTCGGCCTCAGCGCCCACTTCTTCGCCACCACCGAGAACTGGCGGATCTACCGGTCGACCGACGGCACCTTCGCGCCGGGCTTCCTGGCGGGCGGGCTCTTCGACGGCATCGTGCGCGCCATGGCCCGCGACGCGCTGGCCTTCTACCGCCACGTCCTCGACCGCGGGCTGCGCGTCCTCGCGGTGCTGCCGCCGCAACGGGTGCCGGGCATGTCCGACCCGCAGGTCTTCGCGGCCGCCCAGGAGACGATCCGCCGCGCGCTCGTCGCGCTCGGCGTGGAGATCGTGGACCTGCGAGCCCGGACGACCGACGGCACGGGCCGGCAGCGGGCCGCCTTCTGCGAGCCGGACGACCCCATCCACGGCAACCTCGCCTTCGGCCGGCTGATCGTGGCCGACCTGCTGGCCCGGGGACTGTGACACCGGATCCTCTGGAGGGAACGAATGGAAGAGCACGTCCTTGCCGCCGTCGAGCTGGCGACGACCCGGCCGCCCGGGCACTACGACACCATCACCGTCCGGCCGATCTCACCGGTGATCGGCGCGGAGGTCTCCGGCCTCGACCTCGCCGACCTGTCGGACAAGCAACTGGCCGAGATCAGGCACGCCTTTCTCGCCCACCACGTGCTGGTCTTCCGCGACCAGGTGCTCTCCGCCGAGGAGCACAAACGCTTCGCCCGCCACTTCGGCGAGTTGCGCCAGCAGCCCCTGGCCGACCTCGACGGCGGCGACCCCGCCATCCTGGAGATCAGCGCCGGGCCGAACTCACGTTTCGTGGCCGGCGAGGACTGGCACACCGACGGCACGGCCGAGGCCGAGCCGTCGCTGGGCTCGATGCTCTACGTCACCCAAACCCCGGAGATCGGCGTCGGTGGCGACACCCTCTGGGCGAACATGCACCTGGCGTACGAGATGCTCTCCCCGCCGATGCGGGCCTTCCTCGACGGCCTGACCGCGATCCACGACGGCCTGATCCCGTGGCAGGGTCACACTCCCCCACCTGAGTACGTCGTGCCGAAGAGCGAACACCCGGTCGTCGTACGCCACCCCGAGACCGGCCGTCGGCTGCTCTTCGTCAACGCCGGCTTCACCTCGCACATCGTGCAACTGTCCCGGGTGGAGAGTCGGGCACTGCTGGACATGCTCTTCGGTTGGGTCGCCCAGCAGCCGATCCTGAGCTGCCGGGTCCGCTGGACGCCGAACACGCTGGTGTTCTGGGACAACCGCTGCACCCAGCACCACGCCGTGTGGGACTACTACCCCCATTCCCGCTACGGCCAGCGGGTGACCATCAACGGCGGCCGGCCGACCGGGTGACCGTTCGTGTCGTCGGGCCGCCGGCGCGGCAGGAGACGTCGCGTCGCCCACGACGTCGGGCCGCCGGCCGGGGTGGTGGTCGGCGGCCGGTCAGCCGCGCACGATCTGCTCGGTGTAGGCCCAGTCGGCGTCGAGGGCGGCGTCGCGTTCGTCGGTCAGGCCGGTCAGGTCCGCGCCCGCGACGCGGCCCGCGCCCGCGATCCGGTCGCGCAGGATCCGCGCCGTCACCAGGGCGGCCCGGGTGCCCTGGGCGGTGACCGGGTCCAGGTGGTAGCCGGCGTCGCCGACCAGGCACCACCCCGGCCCGCTCATCGGTCGGCGCAGCATGCGCAGCCGCCCGGCGCCACCGATCGAGGTGGCCCGGCGGCCGGCGGCGACGGCCGGGCCGAGGCACGGGTCGTCACGCACCATCCGCTCGTACGAGCGCGCCGGGTGCCGGCCGGTCTGGTCGATCAGGCTCTGGTGCAGGTCCACCGCGACGCACCACTGCTTGCCGCCGCAGGGCGTCGAGATGAGCACGCTGCGATCCTGCAGGGAGAAGTAGGAACGGTCGGTGGGCAGCGGCAGGTCCTCGTAGTAGGCCAGCAGCGCGAACCATGGCGACTCGACGACCCGGTAGGCGCTGGCCCCCACGCGTTCGGCGTTGCGGGACAGCCGGCCGTCGGCGAGCACCAGCAGGTCACAGGTGACCTCGCTGTCCACCGCGCCGTGCCGCACGGTCGCCCCGCGTACCCGACCCGCTTCGATCGTGAGGTCCCGCACCCGGGCCGGCCGCAGCACCGTGACGTTGCCCCGGCTGCCCGCCGCGGCCAGCAGCGCCGGGTCCAGCACCTCGCGGGGCACGCTCATCCGGAAGGAGTACGCGTCCTCGCGCGGGTAGACCCGTTCGGTCACGTCCTCGCCGACGCGCTGGGTGTCGCCGTAGGTGGGCGGGGCCCCGCAGGCCAGGACCGTCTCCAGCAGGCCGAGCTCGGACCAGGCGAGATTTCCGGACCGGTCCCAGGTGGACTGTTGCGGCCAGAACGCGGTGGCCCGGGAGGCGTCGACGACGAGGACCCGCTCGGCGTACGGCGCGAGAGCCCAGGCGGTGGACGCCCCGGCGATCCGGCCGCCGACCACGACGACGTCCCAGTGGCCGTCGATCACGCCGGCACCGACTCGACGCGATGGTGCTCCGGTCGGCTCCCGACGTCGTCACGCGGCACGGCTCAGTCTCCCATCCGCACCCGACCCGGGGAAGGCTCGAAGGCGACAGGGCGCGACGGGCATCAATGCCGCCGGGCCGGGTGTCAGCCTTTCCGGCAACCGCGTTCAGCCCTCGCGCCACCCTTGACCGTCCTGCCCGGGAGCACCCCGCAGGTTCGGCCCCACATTCGGCTCATGGGAATGCCTGGCGGTCCTGAATGAGGTTTTCGAGGTCCTCGCGGGGAATTCGTAACAGAACAGCCACCAGACCGACGGCACGCCCGGCCGGAACTCGCTCCCACCGATTCAGGCGGCACGACGGCTGCCGGGCAGTCCCTGATCGGGTCATTCACCGCCGGGCTTCCCGGTCGTAACCTCGGTGGTGCCCGACTTCACCTTGGCCACCTACCAGCCTGTAGGCTTTCCCCGGACAAGGATCGGAGGAGCCCGTGGCGGTGAAAGGCGGAACGTCAGGGCGTTCGCCGCGTCGGCGAAATGGGCCGACCTTGGCCGAGATCGCGGAGCGGCTGGGGGTGAGCACGGTCGCCGTCGGGCTGGCGCTCAACGGACGACCCGGCGTGGGCGACGAGTTGCGGGCTGCGGCACACGACCTGGCCCGCGAGCTCGGATACCAGCCGAACTACGCGGCTCGCACCCTGCGCACCGTCCGCTCCCACATGATGGGGATAATTTACCGAAATCTCCACAATCCGGCATTTCCCAGCTTGATCGAGGGCTTCGACGAGATGTGCAACTCGCGCGGCTATCACGTCATGCTCGGCTCGTCACGTCTCGATCCCGACCGGGAGATCAATCTCATCGAGTCCTTCGCCGGCCGCGGAATTGACGGCCTGGCGATTGTCGCACTGGATGAAAAGGCTGCCACCAACGCCTGGCGGCGCACCGGGGACCGCCCCTTGGCCCTGCTGTCGAATTCCACATCCCCCACCGCGCCGAAGTCGTTCTCCGTACGGGCCGAGGAACTGGCCTCGGTGGACCAGGCCGTCGAACACCTCGCCGAGTTGGGGCACCGCCGGGTCGCCCTGATGACCGGCAGCGAACGTTTCCCCAGCGGGCCGTCCCGGGCGAAGGCCTTTCGCGCAGCCACTCAGCGGCACGGCATCGATCCGGTCCTCGTCGCCGCCGGATGGGAACTCGAGGAAGCCCGTCAGGCCCTCGTGCGTACGCTGGACACACCGGCCGGGTCGAGGCCGACGGCGGTGATCGCGAACAGTGACCGGCTCGCCCTGGCGGTCTATCTCGCAGCTCGCGACCTCGGGCTCAACGTGCCCGCCGACGTGTCGGTCATCGGGCACGACGACACGGAGTTCGCCCAGTTGCTGGGCCCCCCACTGACCACCTTCAGCACCGATCACCGGCGGATCGGTGTCCTGGCCGCGGAGCAGTTGATCGCCCTCGCCGAGGGCGGCAGGTTGACCCAACGCAACACCACCGTGCCGGTGACCCTGACGGTGCGCGGCTCGACCGCGCCGCCGCGGCGGTCGTAGCGGCACCCCGACCGCGATGGCGGCGACCGCACGCCCGGGCGCGACGATGGTCGCTACACGCTGCGCTTGAGCATCGCGTCGTTGAGCGCGTTGACACACTCGCCCAGGCGGAGGCCGATGACGTCGACCCGGCGCAGCAGTTCGCGACGTTTGAGAGTGTCCGGGCCGATCGGTTCGGACATGAGGTCGGCGATCGCGATCTGGTAGTGCCGGCGGACGCGTGAGGAGCGTTTCCGCGTGGCCAGCGCGAGTTCGGCGACGCCGCGCGGGGTGGCCGGCAGGCGGGCGGTCGCCAGGCGGAGCAGACCGAGTCCCTCGTTGACGGACTCCAGGGCCGCGACCGATCCGGGCGCGGCCGTGACGGCGAAGAGGTCGGTCTCCCGGACGTAGTCGCGGAGGTTGTCGAGCACGTCGTCGACCGAGCGGGAGAGGCGGAAGAGATCCTCCCGGTCGATCGGTGTGGTGAGCACGGTGGACAGCTCGCTGACGAGCTCACCACGGTGACGGTCCCCGGCGTGCTCGATCTCGGCCATCCGGGCGCGGCCCAGCGCCGAGGGCACGACACCGCTCGCGACGGAGACGGCCAGGTCAGCGCCGGTCTTCGCCGCGTCGATCTGGCGCAACAGAATCTCGACCATCCGGTGGTGCGACCGTCCGGAGAGGTCGTCGACGAGGCGCCGGGTGCGCCTGCGCAGTCGCCGTCCCGGCAGCCTCACGTCAGCACCGTCACCAGGAGACCGGCCAGGGCCGCCGCGCCGAAACAGGCGGGGAGCGTCACCAGCCAGGAGGTGAGTACGGGTACCGCGAACTGCCACCGGACCCGGCGGGCGCCCTGACTCGCGCCCGCGCCGACCAGTCCGGCCGCGACGGACTGGGTCATGCTCACCGGCATCCCGAATCCGGCGGTGCCGAACACGGCGGCCGAGGAGGCGACCTCCGCCGAGACCACCTGCCAGGGCCGCGCCGGGGCGAGGTTGAAGGTGTTCCCCCGCGCGAGGCGGCGGACGCTGGTGAGGGCGCCCGCGGCGAACACGGTGGCGAGCAGCAGCAGCACCGGGAGGTCGAGCGGGCCCGCGTGCGCCGCGGCCAGCGCCACGCCGGCCACGGCGAACATCTTCTGGCCGTCGTTGGCGGCATAGGCGAGGCACTGGCCGCCGTACGCGGCAATCTGAGCCAGGCGCAGGGCCGACGGAAGGCGCCCGGTGGTCGGCGCCCGGCGGGCCAGCCGCCCGACCAGATAGCCGAGCCCACCGCCCACCAGCGGCGCGGCGGCCCCGATCGCCAGCATCTGCCCGAGGGCCGTCCAGGACGGTGCGGAGCCCAGTCCGAGGCCCGCGCCGCCGAGCGCGCCGACCACGGCGAGCGTGACGCTGGTCGGCACGCCACGCCAGGTGAATCCGAGCACGAGGAGGACCGCGACAAGCACCCCGAGGGCGACGACCAGTTGTCCACCCCGCTCCTGCGTCGTGACGAGCCGGTCGGTGAACGTACGCGCCACCGCGAGGCCGAACAGCGCCGGTCCGGCCACGATCGCCGCCAGCAGCATTCCGATCATCACCACGCTGCCGGCCTCACGCTGGCGTAGGGCGAGCGCGAGCAGTGCTCCACCGTCGTTCGCCCCGCAGACGAACACGAACACGGTCGCCAGACCGATGAGTGCGGTTGCCACAGACATGACCCGGGCGCGGTCACACATCGTGTGGCGGAATGGGGCCACCGGCGAGTCCGCGACCGCGTTCGACGAGCGGGATGAGCGCGCCGTCCAGCAGGGCCGGTGGGAAGGGCGCGTCCAGGCGGTGCCGGCGGTCCGCCAGCCACTGCGCGGCATCGGCGAGCGCGTGGTCGTCGTCGTGGCGGAAGGCCTCGATCAGGTTCACCGCCGACTCGGCCGCGTCCAACTGGAAGGTCACGTCGGAGACCCACTGCGTCAGGGCGAGGGCCTCCGGCATGCCACGCAGGTGCCGGCGCGCGTCGGCCAGACGGGACCGGACGGTGGCGGCGTCCCGCGCTCCGGCGAGGTACTCGAAGACGGCCACCGCGAGCGGGTGAGGCGGCGTCAGGTGCAACGGCGACGACGACGCCATCGCGGCGAGCTGCGCGAGGCCGCCGTGCTCGTCGTAGCGCTCCAGCACGTCCTGCCAGGCCGCACCGGCCTCGTACGCCGTCGGATTCCACGCCCACTGCGCGGCCGTGGCCAGCGCGGGGATGCCCGGCAGCGGTTCCCCCGTGCCGTTGACCAGGTAGCTGCCCAGGTGGCGGCCGATGCCCCCCGCCCGGCCCTGCATCGGTGCCAGGAAGAGGCGACGCCGCGCGGGCGCGCCGGTGGCGGGGTCGACGCTGTCCCAGTCGTTGACGGGGTAGTTGTCCCACAGGAACAGCGGTCGTCCCCCGTGCCGGGCGGCGCCACCGGCCGCGTCCGCGACCGTGATCCGCGCCGACGTGACCCTCGGCCCGGTCCAGCAGTACTCGACCGCCGCCGGGGCGTCCCCGATCAGTTCGGTGAGCCGGGTGTTGTAGGCGTCCGGCTCGGTGCCCCAGTACCTGATCGGACAGATCACCAGGTTCGCGCCCCGGGCGGCGAGATGCTCGCCGACCGCGCGGGCGACCCGCGCGTGGGCTGCCGCGACCGGATGCGGGTCGGCGGCGAAGGCCCGGCGGTCCGCCTCGTGGACCAGCCCGTTCTCCACGTCGTCGAAGGCGAGGAGGATCGTCGTCAGGCCGGTGTCGAGCAGGTCGTCGAGGCGGGCCAGGAGCAGCGCCGTCTCGTCCGGATCGGAGAACACCATGCCCGCAGCAGGCTCAAGCGGCGCCGACGGCGAGATCCGGAAACAGATCTCGACGCCGGTCCGGGCGCCCAGGGCCGCGAGGCGCTCGAACTCGGCCCGCTTCGCCACGTCGTACGGCTGACGCCAGCCGACGCCGACGTGCGGGTCGCCGGACGGTCCGTAGCAGTAGGAGTTCATCCCCCAGGCCGCCGCCTCGGTGATCATCGTGTGCCGGTCGCGCTCGCTCCACGCAGGACCGTAGAAGCATTCGAGAAGGCCCCGCCGGGCGATCTCAGGGTGATCGGTGATGGTCGTCGTCACGGCGTACCGGGATTGGATGATGGCCTCGGCCGTGCGGCGCGCGTGGCGCAGGCCCGCCTGGGTCGCCGCCACCGCCTCCAGCCGGCGGCGGCCGTCGGAGTCGGCCCAGAGACGCAGGGCGTACCCCTCCGTCGGTCCGCCGGCGGCCGGGTCGAGCCGTGCCCGCAGCAGCAGGGGATCGGGACCGGCCGTCGTCAGTCCGGACCACCCCGCGCCCTCCGGTTCGTCGATCACCGACACCCCGTGCCAGGGCTCGATGGCCGCACCGTGAGCGGCGTCGCGGGCGATCCGCACCGGCCACGGGCGGGATGGGGCGTTGTTCGTCACGGTCACGACCTCGTTCCTGTTGCGGGTGTCCTGGCTGGCGAGCGACCGCTCCGGCGCGCGTCGGTGCGCGCCGGACCGGTCAGCCGTGGCTGATCGATGCCGGTACCGGCAGGACCCCGCGGCGCTCCTCCTCGGTACCGCTGGAGAAGTACGGGATCGACCGCGCTTCCGCCGAACCCCCCTCCCAGAAGGTCCGAGGTCCCTCCACCCGGTTGGTGCTGTAGTGCAGTGACCCACCGGAGACCCGGTAGATCCGGAAGCTCGCCTCCCCCGGGCCGAGTCCACCGGCGGTGAACTGGGCGCACCCTGGGCTTATCGCGCGCAGCGACGTGAGGTGCACGTGGCCGCACAGGTATGCGACGACGTTCTCCGACCCCGCCAGCAGTTCCCGCAGTCGCTCGGCCGCGCGATCGACGTAACCACGCGCGCCGAAGTGCTCGATCGAGGGAATCCGCCGGGTCTCGACGACCGGATAGTGGCCGGCGACCAGCACCGGCCCCGGGGCCCGCGCGATCTCCGCGGCGAGTACGGACAGCGCGTCGTCGGGATCGTCCTCGCGGAGAACGACGCCGAGGACGGTGAGGGGCCCCGCCGTGGCCCGCGGCACCAGGTCGGCACCGAACGCCCCGGCGTAACCGGTGTCGGCGAACGGTACCGCCTCGTAGCGCTCGTACTCCGGGAACATCCGGCCGCGTTCCGGATTCGCCCCCAGGTCGTGGTTGCCGGGAACCGCCAGATACGGCGTGTCCAGCCCGTCGAGCCAGCGCCGCGCCATCTCGAAGTGGTCCGCGTACGCGGCGCCGCGGTTGGTGAGGTCACCTGTCGCCACGACCAGTCCGGCCCCGATGTCGCGGATCGTCGCCTGGATCCGCTGGAGCCGTTCGACGACTCCCCGGTACTGTTCGGTCTCCCTCGGCTCCAGGTGCAGGTCCGACACGTGCACGACAACGGTTTCGGCGCCGCCGCCGGAGGGGTTCACCCGAAATCACCCGGGAAACCGCTCCGGTTCTCGGCGAGGCCGGCGGCGTAGATGTGCGAGGTGTCGCCGAGCGCGATCACCCGGGGCACGGCGATCCCGGGCGATCGCGTCTCGAACGCGACGGTCGTCACCGACGTGGGCGCGACGAAGAGACCACACCAGGCGAGCCCCACCGGCAGCCCCAGCAGGTGCGCCACCCAGGTCACCCCCAGCCCGCCGTGGCAGACGACCGCCACCTCACCCGGCACCTTGTCGGCCAGCCGGTAGACGCCGCCGTCCCTGCTGACGCCGATGCTCGCGAGCCAGCGGTCGGAGCCCTCCCGTACGCGTTCGACCTCGGCCGCGATGAGCGTCCCGGCTTCCCCTTCGAGGTACAGGGGAAAGCTGTCCGGCCGTTCGAGGTCCAGGTCTCCACCACGGACGTACTGCCCGGCCACGTTCCAGAAGGCGAGCCCCGTCCGGCCCACCCCGTCGTCGACCAGGGGCGAGCTGAACTCGTGGGCCCAGTCGAGGACGACCGGCTGCATGCCCAGCGCGTGCCCGACCGGTTCGGCCGTCGCGATCGCGCGCCCGAGCGGTGAGGTGTAGAGACCGTCGATGGGGCGACGGGACATGCGGTCAGCCAGCGCCTTGGCCTCGTCGACACCTCGTGGCGTGATCGAGTCGACGCTGTAGTCGGGATCGGCGTGCCTGATGATGTGTAGCAGCACGTTCATGACCTTCCGGGGCCGGCCGTGCACACGACGGCGTGATCGCGAACCGGGAAGTCCCACGAGTCGCCGACGGAGGTGCGGACCGCCGACGAGCCGAGAGACGGTAGATGGGTTTCCAGCCGGGAACGTCCGTCCAGGGTGACGCGGACGGTGTGTTCGGGCCCGCCGGTCACCGGCCGCCCCGGGGTCACCGGCAGCCAGAAGGCGATGACCAGTCGGCCACCGGACGTCCGTGCGGCCAGCGAGCGGACCGCCGCGGGGGTGTCGATGGTGATCGTCCGCGGTGGTGGGGCGGCCGGGGCGTCGCCCGGCTCCTCGTCGGCGAGCCGCAGGAGGTTCCGGAGCGCCTCGTACGCGCTGGTCCGGTGCCAACGGCCGGTGGTGACGTCGCCGCCCGTCCGGACGAGTCCGCTCCGCGCTCCGAAGAGGGTCCAGTCGTAATCGAGCGCATTCTCCCCGCTCGTCGCGGCCGAACTCACCTGGCTGAGCCAGGCCCTCGGGGCGGCGATGCCGGAGTCCGTCTGGTCGAGGCTCTCGAACCAGGTCGGGAAATCGACGGCCGAGGACGCGGCGGAGATCGCCTCCGCACCGGGGCGGCGGGTGGCCGCGTGATGCTCCCGGACCGCGTGCCCGCGAAGCTCCCGCCTGCTGCGCAGCGCCTGCCGGAGCCAGTCGACCGACTCGGGCCGGGTGTCGCGGACGGCGCTGTCGTAGCCGACGGAGGTGACGACCCCCGGCCACCTGGCGGCGACCGCGACCCGACGCCGGACGCACTCCTCGTCGTCGCCCGGGAAGGCCGCGATCCCCTGCACCTTCACCCCGAGCTTGGCGAGCCCCTCCAACGCCCGCTGCTGGTTGAGGACGCCAGGGACGAGACGGTCGCGTACGAGTCGTAGCCGCAGGTCCGAGACGACGTCGAGGGCCTGGCGGGGCAGGTTGAAGGCCGATCCGTGCAGCGCGGAGCCCAGGTTGACCGGGACCGACTTCGACAGGACGTCCGCCGGCAGGGACACCTGGACGGTCGCGCTCGCCGCCGACGCCGACGGTGCGCGCAGGAGGGGGCCCACCAGTCCCGACGCGGCGACGCCCGCCATGCCCACCATGACCCTGCGGCGGGTCAGCGTGACACCCCTCGGCTGACCCGGTTCGTTGATTCCGCTCTCCGACATCGTCACTCACCCGCCTCAGTTGACGGGCACACTGATGCCGTCGATCTTGTAGTAGGAGCCGACGGACGAACCCGTCCGTAGCTGGATGCCGCCGGTGGCGCTCAGGTGGATGCAGGCGGAGCTCGCCCCGTTGCTGGACGCGACCTGGATGACGGCGTTCTGGGCCAGTGGCAGGTCCGCCGGCAGCGTCCCCACGTTGTAGCTGCTGGCGGTCGCGCTGATGCCCGCGTTCGACCAACCGCCCCGGAAGTAGTACACGCCTTCCTTGCGCCTGATCTGTGGCCGCTCCTGGGTGGAGATCGGCGAGAATCCGGAGGCCACGGCGATGTCGACCCATCCGGTGTCCGACTTGGTCGTCGCCCAGCCGCTGGACGGGCTGCTGGCGGTGACCCGTAGCCGGTGGGTGTCGGACGGGCTCTTGATGGTGATGTCGAAGACGAGGTTTCCCACGTTGACGATCTCGACGAAGCTGTTCGACGGGAAGTTCCCGCCGGCGAAGTCCGTGAGGTTCGAGACCGGGGTGTAGAAGGCCAGCCGGTGCTGCCCGATGCTCCTCATCAGCTTGAGTGCGGCGTCCAGGCTCGTCAGCGGCTCCCACGTGACCTGGTTGCGCAGCTTACGGTCGTCGCCGATGGGGTGCAGTCCCGCGCCGGTGAACTGGGTCGTCGGTGTGGTGTAGCCCCGGGTGACGGGGTCCACCTCGAACGAGCCCGGGGTACCCTCCGGCACGAACTCCTGTTGGATCAGGAAACCGCCGACCGCCGAGCCCGGGTCCGCACCGCGGCTGATGATGTTCAGCGTGTAGAAGTTGCCGAACGCGTAGTCGATTCCCTCGCATTCGAGGAAGGTCGGGTTCAGCCCGAGGTCGGCGTAGGCCTGGATCAGCTGCGTCGCCGGCACCAGGCTCTCCGCCAGCAGCTCGCCGCCGGCGTTGAACACCCGGACCCCGTGCATGTGGAAGAGCGTCTCGCCCTCGGGCGGCGGATTGTCGGGATGGAACCCGCCACCCATGCCGATCGCGAAACAGTTCGGCCCCTCGCAGAAGCCCTGCGCCTTGGGGATGTAACTGAGCGCGTACTGACTGGTGCTGCCGACGTTGCCGCCGTAGCGCATCGCCGGGAGTTCCATCAGGCCGACCTCGGCGAAACTCTCGTTCCGGCGGATGAACCGGCCCCGGTTGATGAAGTCCGTGTCGCCGAAGTTGGAGATCGGGGTGCCGCAGGTCCACACGCCGTTGCGCCAGTCGAAGTCGTACATCAGGGGAAACTGGTACGTGTTCGTGGGGCTGACCGCGGTCAGGTTCGCGGGGAGTGTGGTGATGTCGACCCGGCCCATCGTGTCGGGCGCGACCCTCAGGTACAGGTAGCGCCGGCCGTTGATGTACCGGATCACGGCGCTCTGGGACAGCGCCGTCTTCCCTGCGACGGAGAAGCAGCGGAGGTAGGCGCCGGTGTTCCAGTCGTAGACCGAGACGACGCACGGCTGGTCGGAGATGGTGAAGATCTGTCCGGCGACCTCGTCGATGCAGAAGGTCTGCGGGAAGAGACTCCCCCACTTCGCGGTGGCCGCGCTCCAGTCGGCATGCCGGTAGACGAGGTTGTGGACGATCTTCTTACGGTGAGCGTTCGCGAGCAGGACGTTCTGCACGGACATGTCGCGTCGTCCTTAACGGGATGCGGCCAGGTAGGCGTTGGCCTGGCTCTCGAGCTGCTGCTGGAGCTTGTCCAGGCCGGCGGCGTCGGCCGCGCGCTTGAGCTTGTCGATCTGCGAGTTGACGTCGACGGTCCCGTAGTAGAGCGGGTTACCGAACTGGGTGATGACCTGGGTCATCTGGGCGATGGCGGGGCCGAGCTCACGCTGGTCCGGCACGAACGACGCGAACGGGTCGAGCGTGAAGTTCTCCACCTTCTGCGCCCAGCCGAAGACCTTCTCCTCGGTCTCGGTCATCACCTTGGGCTTACGCTCGAGCGGCGCGCGCCAGCACAGGGCGTAGCCGGGGAAGGTGTAGTCGGAGAGCACGTCGATCCGGTCCTCGCCGATCGGCTTCCAGTCCTTGCCCTCGATGCCGTAGGCGAGCAGGTCGTGGTTCTCCCGGATGGACAGCCAGTCCTGGATCTTCATGGCACGCTCGACGTCGCCTCCCTTCGCGTTGACCACGACGAGGTTGTCGGACTGGAAGGTCTGGTTGGGCTTGGCCGCGAATCCGTCCTTGAACGGAAGGACGTTGGCCAGCCTGGCGTTGGGGTTGGCCTTCTGCATGGCGGTCAGCACAGTGCTGGTGAGCCCGTCGGTGACGGCCCAGGTGGCGGCGTACTTGCCCGCGATCCACTGGCTCTTGACGGTGGCCGCGTCGACGGTGATGGCGTCGGCGTTGATGATGCCGTCCTGGTAGTACTTCCGGATGCGCCGGAACGTGTCGACGACCTGGGGCACCTCCCAGAACGGGACCAGCCGGGACGAGCCGGTGGTCGCCGCGTCCTTCGCCGGGAAGAACCAGACGCCCTTTCCGCCGAAGGAGAGCGGGATCGTGTTCGGGTTCTCCCACGACGCCGGGTCGAACTGGGCCGTGGGCCGCGGGATGGCGAGCAGGAAGGCCGTGCCGTTGGCGGCGCAGAACGGGATGACGCCGGGCTGCTTCTGCTTGACGGCGTAGAGGAACCGCTCGAAGGTCTCGTAGTCGTTGATCTCGCCGAATCCGAGCTTCTCGGCGAAGTCCTGGCGGACCACCTGGTGGTGCAGCCGCCCGGCGGCGTTGACCTGCGGGATTCCCCACAGCTTCCCGCCCCAGCTGTTCGCGTCGAGGAGGACCTTGTCGATAGTCGCCTTCAGGTTCGGGTACTTGTCGACCATGCCGGTCAGGTCGGCCAGTGACCCGGAGGACTGGAGCTGGGCCATGTTCAGCCACATCGCCTGGAGGCTGCTGTCGAACTTCTCACCGGCGGTGAACTTGAGCAGGGACTGCTGCCCGAAGTTCGACCAGTTGTAGTATTCCGCGCCGAGGGTGCAGCCGATGTCGGCTTGCATCTTGGCGTTCACCTTCTCCAGCACGGCGTCCCAGCCGGGCGCGGCAGAGGTGGGGAGCAGCGTCGTGCTCTTGGAACCCTTGGCGGACGAGTCGGAGTTCGAGCAGCCCGACAGCCCGAACACGCTGCCGGCACCGATTGCCGCCGCACCGGCGAGGAAGCCCCGTCGAGAAATCTTGTGAGACATTTCTGTTGTCCCTTCACGGGCGTCAGCCCTTGGTCGCCCCAAGCGTGAGGCCCTTGACGAAGTAGCGTTGAGCGAACGGGTAGGCGAGGATGATCGGCCCGATGGTGATGACGGTGAGGGCCAGGCGCATCTGGTAGACGGGCGGCGCGGCGTTGATCGAGCCGGGCAACTCCGCCGAGCTTGTGACGTTGGCGATCAGGTTCTGCAGGACCAGCTGCAGTGGGAACTTCTCGGTGTCACTCAGGAACAGCAGCGCGTGGAACCACTCGTTCCAGTAGGCGACCCCGTAGAACAGTGCGATCACCGCGATGATGGGCTTCGACAGCGGAAGCACGATGGAGAAGAAGATCCGCAGCTCACCCGCGCCGTCCATGCGGGCGGACTCCAGGATCTCGCCGGGCATCTGCTGGAACGACGCGACGGCGATGAAGACCAGGAAAGGCGCCATGAGGCTGGGCAGGATGACCGCCCACCAGCTGTTGCGTAGTTGGAGGACGTGCGTGACCAACAGGTACATCGGCACGAGGCCGCCGGTGAACAGCATCGGGATGTACGCGTAGATGGCGGTGAACCGCGACAGTCCACGCACCCGGCGGGCGATCGTCCAGGCCAGGCCGGCCGTGAACCAGGTCGACAGGACGGTCCCGACGACCGTGATGAACAGCGACGCCGCGTACGCGTCCAACACCGCGGTGCCGGAGAAGATCTGCTCGTACGCCTCCGTCGAGAAGGGGGCGGGGAAGAAGCTGTATCCCGATGTCGCCAACGAACTCTCGGCCGTGAAGGAACCGGCGAGAATCGCCCACAGGGGAAGCAGACAGAACAGCGCGAACACGCCGACACCGAGGTAGCTGACGACGGTGAAGGATTCGGGTCTCGACCGTTTCCTACGGGTACGGGCTCGCGGGGCGACTGGGGCCGGGGCTGACACCGCGGACGGGGTGGCGAGGGACATCAGATCACCGAATTCTCTCGACTGACGCGACGATGAATGAGCACCGCCACCGTCACCAGCACGAACCCGACCACGGATTGGAACAGGCCCACCGCACCCGTGGCGCCGAAATCACCGACGGTACGCATCGATCGGAAGACGTACGTGTCGATGACGTCCGTGGTCGAGAAGAGCGTGCCGTTGTCGCCGATGATGGCGTAGATCGTTCCGAAGTCGCCGTAGAAGATCCGCCCGACGCCGAGGACGATGAGCATGGCCGCGGTCGGTCCGAGGAACGGAACCGTGATCGACCAGGCCATCCGGGCCCGACTCGCCCCGTCGATCGCGGCGGCCTCGTAGACCTCCTCGGGAATCGCGGTGATCGCCGCCAGGAAGATCACCGACATGTACCCGCCGAGCTGCCAGACCTTGACGACGGTGAGGATCCAGGGCCACGGCCCGGGCTCGGTGTACCAGCTCACCTCCGGAAGCGAGAAGACGCTGAGCAGATCGTTGACGGCGCCTCCGCTGCCGCCCACGCCGGCCAGGAGCACCTGGAGGATGATGCTCACGACGATGGGCGACACGAAGTAGGGAATGAAGATCGCGGACTGGAGGGTCCGCTTGACGTGGCGCGCCCGGATCTCGTTCAACATGATCGCGAGCAGAATGCCCGCCGCCAGCGATGCGGCCAGGAACAGCACGTTCAGGAAGATCGTGTTGACCACCAGGCGCGGGGCGGTGCCGCTCGTGAAGAAGTAGCGGAAGTTGTCAAGGCCGTTCCACGGGCTGCCGAAGATGCCGTCGCTGATGTTGAAATCCTTGAACGCGACGACGAGGCCGGCCATCGGACCGTAGGCGAAGATGGCGAACCAGATGATCCCGGGCAGGGCGAGCACCAGCAGCGCCAGCCGGCCCTCCCGCCGCCTCGGCTTGCTCACTAGGAGTTCTCCGGGTGCGAGCCGGGGCTCAGACGCCGCGCCGCGCCCATCCGGCCGCCCGCCCAGCCCCAGGCAGCGCCAGCCGCGCCCACCCCTCGCAACCCGCCGTCCGGGCAGCCACCCATCACGAACACCCCCAGTAACTTTAACGTTGAATCTCGCGTTCGCGGCCAATGTTCGGAGGTCACCGGCCACAAGTCAAGAACTCTGCGGAGATCGGGGCGACAAAGATTCCGAGCGACACTTTCGGTGCCCCTCCGCCCACGGGGAGCCACGCAAAATACCGCCACCACGGTCACCAACAGGGAATTCGCTGTAATGTCCCGGGCCGCGATCAAGCGACACAAAGCGGGAGATCGCCGTAGATCGGACGACGGCTGGTCAGACGAGGCAGGCCGAGATCACGAGCCAAAGCCGTCACAGTGGGTGGTGGTTGGCCTCAACGCGCTCTCCGGCCAACGGGCGGACCCGACACCCACGCCGGACGCCAGCCATTGCCGAGACGGTCAGGCGTCGCCTTCCCGACCGCCAGCCGCCGGGGAAGGTGTCGGGGTCTCGCGGGCCAGCCGCCTGGCCTCGCGCCACATGACCGCCATGTCGCGCATCCGGTAACGCAGGAACACCCGCTGGGGTCGTCCCCGCCGCATGAGCGCATCGGTGCCACCGTCGCAGTAGACGATCTGACCGGTCATGAACCGGTTCCCGGGCGAGACGAGGTACGCGAGCAGGTCCGCCACCGACTCGACGGGGCCTGGCGAGCCGAGGGGCTGCGGAAGGGCGGTCTCCAGCAGCAGGCGCTCCTGCGGCCAGGAACGCGTGACGGCCTCGGTGGCGATGATCCCGGGAGCCACCGCGTTGAGCACGATGCCCTGACCGGCCCATTGCGCTGTCACCGCGGCGGACCGGACCCACAGGTTGAGCGCGAGCTTGCTGGAGCGGTAGATCTGGCTGCCTCTTCGGGTGCGGATCAGGCGGCCCGCGATCGCGAGAGCCCCCGCCTCGTCGCCGCGCAGGCACGCGCGCGCGAGGGCCACACTCCCCCGGTTCAGGGTGGACGAGGAGGAGACGACCACGGCGGCGGGCGCGTCCGAGACAGCCAGGCAGCCACGGAGCCCTTCGAGGACTTCGACCGCGCCGAAGTAGTTGAGCGCCGCTGTCTCCGGTCTCGGCGCACCGGCGCCCGCGGCCGCGAGGACCCCGTCGACGCGCCCGTCGCTGAGTCCCCGTACGCGCTCGACGAGTTCGACACGTCCCTGCGGCGTCGTGAGGTCCGCACGGACGTCCATCTCGCCGCCGAGTCCACAGGTGATGACGCGTCCCTGGCCGGCGAGCCGGTCCGCGGCGGCTCTGCCCAGGCCCGAGTCCGCGCCGGTGACGACATAGGTACGGGGCCCGACCGGGGTCTGCATGATCTCATTCTGACCGAAGTTTGCAGATCTGCAAACTCCACCCCGCACGGTTAGACTCGGGCCGTGACGAACGGGAACGGTCACGAGGCCCGCCGGCGACGCACCCGCGAGGCGATCCTGGCCGGTGCGTCGCAGCTCTTCGACGAGCATGGCTACGCGACCACGACGGTCACCCAGATCGCGGCGCGGGCGAACGTCTCGGAGCGGACCTTCTACATGCACTTCCCCGCCAAGGAAGACGTCCTGTTCGCCCACGTGTACGACTTCGCGGAGATCGCCTGGCGCGTCGCCGACGAGACGGACACGGCCGACCCGGTGGAAAGGGTCGGCCGTGCCGTTCACGCGCTGATCGACGCGGCATGTGCCGATGACGCCCTGGCACGGCAGGCCCGCATCCGAGCCGCCCTCGGGACGACCGGACGGCTGCCGCGATCGCTCGCGGCACACCTGATGGCACTGGCGAACGAACTCACCCTGCGCATTGCCCGGTCGACGATGACCGCCGTCCACTCGGTGGCCCCGATGGTCGGCGCCGCCATCGGCGCCGTCGAAGCGGCCGGACTCGTCGGCGCCCAGGAGACGACCGATCCCCGCGAGCTGCACCGGCGCATGGTCGCGGCTCTCGACGCCGCGCTGCTCGGCTTCCGGACCGGGTCCGGCGAACGGATCCGACCGGCATCCGGCTCGCTGCCTGCCCCGACCACCTGAGGTGGTCGGGGCAGGCACCGTGACTCAGCCGACCGGCACCGGGGCCGTCCGCGACTCCGGCAGGAACCGGGCCGTCACCGGGTCGTAGTAGCGGGACCCGTCGTACTGCAACCCGGTCTCCGCGTCCAGGTAGCGACCGCCGGAGCGCAGCGGGATGCCGCCCGGTTCGCCCGGCCCGCTGCCGTCGGTGCCGACGACCCGCGTCGGCGTGCCCGCGTCGTCGGTCACCACCGCGTGCACCGTCCCGTCGGTGATCTGGGCGACCGGATGCGCCACGGCCGGGTGGTACTCCCAGGCCGTCGTGGTGACCCTGCCGCCGCGGCCCCGGTGCTGCTGCTCGACCAGCAGGTCACCGGACCACACGAAGCCGGTCTCCTCGAGCACCGAACCCTTCGCGCTGCGGCGCTGCTTGGCGATCCGCCGCCCGAACGCGTCGTACCGGTAGTGCCAGCGGTCGCCACCGGGCGTGGTGACCGTGGTCAGCCGGTCCTGGTGGTCCCAGGTCAGGTGCCAGTCACCGGAGGCGTCCGACCGGGTGACCGGCCGGCCCAGGGCGTCCACCGTGTACCGGACGTCGCCCGAGGCGTCCGGGTGGCCGTCCAGCGCCGCCGCCTGGTCGGCGTCCTGCTCGATCGTCAGGCCCGCGTCCCAGCTGCGGCTCACCTCACGTCCTCCGTCGTAGGCGAACCGGAGGCGCTGCCCGCCGGCCACCAGGACGGCCGGCCGCCCGGACTCGTCGTACGACCACTGGGTCGCCGCACCGGACGGGCGGGTCAGCGCGGTGACCGCGCCGAACTGCTCGTCGTACGAGCTGGACACCGTGCGCCCGTTCACCGTCTCGGCGACGACCCGGCCGATCGCGTCCCGTTCCAGCCGGATCTCGGAGTCGCCGTCGGTGGCCGAGACGATCCGGTCGGCGGCGTCGTAGGTCAGCCGGGTCACGGTCGTGCCGGTCCGGCGCTCGACCACCCGGCCGAGCAGGTCGTAGGCGAAGTGGGTGACCTCGCCCGCCGCGTCGGTGTGCGCGATGAGCTGGCCCGCAACGTCGTACGCGTACCGCTGGGTGCGGCCGTCGAAGTCGGTCTCCTCGACCAGCCGGCCGTTCGGGTCGTACGCGTACCGCCAGGTCCGACCCTCCGGGTCGGTGATGCCGGTCAGCCGCAACTCGGTGTCGTACGCGTACTCGGTGCGGTTGTCATCGTCGTCGATCCGGGCCGTGACCAGGTCGAACGCGCCGTATTCGAGGTACGTGCGGCGGCCGGCGGCGTCGACGGTCTCGACCAGGTTGCCCTCGCCGTCGTACCCGAACTCCTCGACGCTGCCGTCCGGGTTCTCCCGCCAGGCCAGCTCGCCCTCCAGCGTCCAGCCGACCTCGGTGATGCCCTGATCGGTCTCGATCATGACGACCCGGCCGAGGCGGTCGTACTCGTAGTGGGTGTCGCCGTCGCCGGTGGTGATCGACGTGACCTGCTGTACCGCGTTGCGCACCACGACCGCCGGACCGACCTGGATGGCCGTTCCCCGGCCGTGGTCGGCCGGCCGGTCGAACCGCACGACCTCACCGCTGGCGTCGATCTCGGCCAGCACCCGGCCGTCGGTGTCGAACTCCCGACTGCCGGTCGAGCCGTCGAAGTCCGTCCACGAGGTGACCCGACCCAGCTCGTCGTAGCTGGTCGTGGAGCGGCTGCCGTCCGGTCGGGTGACCACGGTCGGCCGCCCGTCGGCGTCGTACCCGTAGCTGGTGGTCCGGCCGAGCGGGTCGGTCCGGGACAGCCGCCGGTACGCGTCGTCCCACTCGTGCCGGGTCGTCGCGCCGAGGCCGTCGATCTCCGCCACCACCTGGAGGCGGTCGTTCAGTTCGTACCTGCGCACCGCGCCGAGCGAGTCGGTGACGACCGTCAGGCCGTCCGAGTACGCGAACCGGTAGCGCAGGTAGCCGTCCTTGCCGTCGGTGGCGACGCAGCGGCCGGCCTCGTCGTAGGTGTAGGTGTACCACTCCCCGTTCCGGTCGTCCCAGCGCACGAGCCGCCCGTCGGCATAGGTGAAGTGCTCCGGGTCGCCCGAGGAGTTGACCACCTCGACCAGTTGGCGGTCCTGGTCGTAGCCGAACCGGGCGGCCCCCACCAGCACCCCGTTGTGGTCCGGCAGCCGCATCCCCGTCACCAGGCCCTCGGCCGAGGTGAAGGTGATCGTCGCGCCCGCCGAGGAACGCAGGGTCGTCACGGTCCCGGCGTCGTCGCGGGCGAACGACCACCGGAGTCCACCGTCGGTCACGTCACTGAGCAACGACTCGCCGCGCCGCTCCCGGGCGAACACCCAGGCCCGGCCGGACGCCGGGTCGGTCAGCAGCCAGCCGCCGCCGACCAGCCGGCGCAGCGGCAGCGCCCGCCCGAGCGTCGGCAGCGCCGTCTCGCCCTCGGCGACGAGCGGGTAGGTCAGGATGGATCCGTCCTCGGCCAGGTAGCGCACCTGCTCGCCGTCGACGACGATCCGCTGGTCCAGCGCCGAGGCCCAGGCCGGGCCGAACGACCGGCCCCAGCGGTAGTCGGAGCGGTAGGTGCGTATCAGCGGGAGACCCGGCAGCGTGGCGTCGGTCTCGGTGAGGATCATGCGACCGGTGGTCACGTCGATCGGGTCGGACTCGCAGTAGGTCTCGTCGGTGCTCTTCACCGACGCCGTCGGCGACAGGTCGCTGAACGGCACGCCGGTGTAGGGCGACTGGTCCTGGTGGAGGTTCGAGTAGACGACCTGGTCGTCGGTGATCCGGTCGGAGTAGCTGATCCGGTCCGCGAAGAAACTCGGCTCCGCGTACGTCGCCTCCCCGGTGCCGTACGCCGGGTCGTTCTGGTGGTCCCAGGTGGTGTCCGTGGGGACCGGGGCGGGGGCGTTGCGGCGGGAACTGTGCGAACTGCTGGACTTGGAGGAACTGCTGCGGGAACTCTTGCCCGAGTGCTTGCTGGATCTTCTGCGGGACGATCCGGTGGACCGGTGGCTGCGCTGGGTCGGCCCCACGTCGCTGGAGTCACGGCGCCCGCTGCCGGTTGCCTGGGAGAAGTCGTAGTTGTCCCAGTCCGGATTCTCGACGGCAGCGCCATCCTCCGGTACGGCGTCCAGTGTCGGTGAGTAGTCGGATCCGCGCGGGCTGAGGTTCGGGTTCTCCGGGAACGGCCCGGTCTGGTTGTCAGCCGGGTCGTAGGCGGAGTTGTGCCGGGCCGGGGGCACGGGAATGCTGTCGACCGAGCCGGACCGGCTGCCGGTCGGGTCCACGTTCATGGCCGAGAACTCGTCCATGAGTTCCTCGATCGGGGATTCGCTCCCCGACAGGTCCGGGTTGTTCTGCTGGTACTCGAGCACGGCCAGGATCTGGTCCACCCGGGCCAGCGGGTTGTCCGCAGGCGCGTGGTCCCGCGCCAGCGACCATCTCCGGGTGATGGCTGCCGGGCTCTCGTCGAACTTGGGCTGGGACGCGTCCGACACGATGAAGATGTAGTTGCTGTCTCTTCGTTCGACCGCCGGAAAATCGTCCATGGAGTTCTGCAGCCCGAGCCGGTTGTAGTTCTCCCGGCGGTAGACGAGCTGTTCGTAGAGTTTCTGCTGGTGATCCTTGAACGATTGCGAGAGATTCTTGGCCTCGAGGATCGGAACCCGCCCGTCCAGGGATCCCTGGGAGCGGACGACGTATTCGCCCACCCTCTGGATGCCGTTCTTCCCGGGGACGAAATCCCAGATGACGACCCGCAGGGCTTCGATGTTGGGGCTGCTGAAGAGCGTCTTCGCTTCGGTGTCGTACAGGACGCTCGGTTTGATGACCCCGCGGAACACATGCGCGTCGACGATTCCGGAGGTGCGGTCCACGAGGTGGTGGGAGAACAGCACCCACATGCGGTTGTACCCGGGCGGGTAGTGGTAGAAGTCCTTGGTGCCGAGCGTCTTGGCGTCGAACATCACCCCGCCGGGGGATGCTTCGAGCATCCGCTTGTGGTCCTCCTTCGTGATCCGCTCGGCGACCGCCGGACCGATCTTGCCCCAGAGGGCGAGATTCGGGCGGTAGTCCTCCACCGCTTCCTGAAGGGATTGGTCGAAGTTGGGCTCGTTCTGGTTCGCGACCCACCATTCGGCCGGAACGGAGAAGGCGTGGTTCTCCGCCAGGATCTGCGCGAAGGGGGCGACCCGGTCGTCGCCGAACTTTTTGATGACCTTGGCGTCGATCTCGTCGTCGGTGAGCCCCTTGGCCTTCAGTTTGAGCTCGAAGACCAGCTGTTCCTTGAAGCCGTAGTAGGCACTCTTCACCTGCGGGTTGTTCCACAGCTTGTGGTACCGGGAAGAGCGGTACTCGATACTCTCCCAGTCCATCTGGGAGTGCACGAAGTCGACTGTCGGGGCGTCCCCGAGCAGCGGTTCGAGGTTCTCCAGGAGGTCGTCGTACGACGAGCTGTCCGACGAGAGCTGGCTGATCGAGTGCTGTCGCGAGTGGTCGTCCTCGGTGACCAGCGGGTCGAAGGCGGCGTCCAGTTCGGACTGCGGATCGCCGACCAGGTCCTCCGGCGTCGGCGGGGCCGGCTGCGGCGGCAGGTTGCTCGGCTCGCCGTGCGAACGGTGCGAGCGGTGTGAGCCGTGCGAGCGCTGTGAGCCGTGTAAACGATGCGAACGGCCCGACCGGTGTGAGTCCTGCGAGCTCTCGGACGATCTGCTGCTGCTTCTGTTGCCTCCCTTGCAGTGCGCCAGGCCGAGCGGGTCGGAGGTGGTCAGCGGATCGTCGACGTACGCGGTCGGGTTGGGTCCGCCGGCCAGGCCGAGCGGGTCGGGGCTGAGGTAGCGGGCGGTCGCCGGGTCGTAGTAGCGGAACCGGTTGTAGTGCAGGCCGGTCTCGGCGTCGTGGTACTGCCCGGGGAAGCGCAGCGGGGTGCCGACCGGGTCGCTGGTGCGGCCCCACAGGTCGCCGCGTGACCACCAGCGCAGGTGGCCGCCGGGCTCGACCAGGTGGGTGGGGGTGCCGATGGCGTCGGTGACGACGGTGTGCAGCCTGTCGTCGCCGTCGGTCTGGGTGACCGGGGCGGAGCCGTCTGGCCAGTAGTCCCACGAGACAGTGCCGGTGGCGTCGGTCTGCTCGACGATGACGTCGCCGGCCCAGGCGAAGTGGGTCTCTTCCAGGACCGTGTCGTCGTCGGCCAGGCGTTGCTTGGCGACGCGGCGGCCGAAGCCGTCGTAGCGGTAACGCCAACGGTCGCCCGCCGGCGTGGTGGCCCGCACCAGCCGGTCCTCGGCGTCCCAGGTGAACCGCCAGGTGCCCGCCGGGTCGACCCGGGTGGTCAGGCGGCCCCTGTCGTCGTACTCGAACCGCGCGTCGTCCGAGCGCAGGAGCATGCTGCCGGCGAACTCCCAGCGCCCGCCGCCGGTGCCGACGAGGTTGCCGGCCGCGTCGTAGTCGTACCGCTCCCGCTCGGTGCCGTCGACGGCCACGCTGTGGATGCGGCCGGTCTCGTCGGCCCGGAACGAACGGTCGCCGTCGAGCGTGTCGGCGATCGCGACGACCCGGTCGGTGGCGTCGTGGTCGAAGCTCCGCACGGCGGCGTCGGCGATGTGCTGTGCCGCCAGCCGGCCCGCCGGGTCGAACGTCTGGCGCAGTGCCACCACGTCGTCGACGGTCCGGCTGATCTCCCGCCCGGCCGCGTCGTGGCCGAACCGCAGCACGTGCCCGCCGGTGACGAGCATGACCGGCCGGCCCCGCGCGTCGAGCGTCCACCGGCTGGAGCGGCCCGACGGCGTCCTCCGGGCCATCGCGCCGTCACCCTCGTAGGAGGTCCGGACGGTGCGGCCGTTGATCGTCTCCGCGACCACCCGGCCCTGGGCGTCCCGTTCGAACCGCACCACCGCGTCCGGGCTCTCCACCCCCGCGAGGTGACCGTCGGCGTCGTACTCCAGCCGCGTGACCACGTCGCCGACCCGGCGCTCGACCACCCGACCGAGCAGGTCGTGGGCGTAGTGGGTGGTCTCGCCCGCCGCGTTCGTGCGGGCGACCAGCTGCCCCGCCGCGTCGTAGGCGTAATGCTGGGCGCGCCCGTCGAAGTCGGTCTCCGTGGCGAGCCGCCCGGCCGCGTCGTAGGTGTACCGCCACACCCGGCCCTGCGGGTTGGTGACCGCGACCAGCCGTAACTCCGTGTCGTAGGCGAACTCGGTACGGTTGCCCGCCTCGTCGATCCGGGCGGTCGGCAGATCGAACGAACCATACTCGATCCGCACGGAACGCCCTCGGGCGTCGATACTCTCCACCAGATTCCCTTCGCCGTCGTAATGCCATTCCTGCGTGGAGCCGTCCGGGCCGGTGCGCCAGGCCAGATCGCCCTCGGCGGTCCAGCCGAACTCCGTGACGGCGCCGTCCGGCAGCCGCGCCGACCTCGGCCGCCCCAGACCATCAAGATCAAAATCCGTTCCGGGTACGCCGTCCGTCCGCCCGTCGTCGGAGGTGACCGGGCGGTGACTGCCGTCCGGGAGGACCGTCGCGACCCGCCGGCCCGTCTCGTCGTACGTGAACCGGGTGACCCGCCCCAGCGGGTCGGTCCGCGACAGCAGCCGGTGCGCCGCGTCCCACTCCTCGCGGGTGGTGGCGCCGAGCGGATCGGTGACCGCGGTGACCTGGAGGCGCTCGTTCAGCTCGTAGCGGTGGACGCCGCCGACCGAGTCCGTCACGACCGTGACGCCGTCGCCGTAGGTGAACGCGTAACGCAGGTGGCCGCCGTTGCCGTCGGCGAGCACGCACCGGCCCGCCCGGTCGTAGGCGTACGTGTACCACTCGCCGTTGCGGTCCTCCCACCGCGTGATCCGGCCGTCGTCGTCGTAGTCGAGCAGCACCGGATCGCCGGACGAGTTCCGCACCGCGACCAGGCGGTGCCGGTCGTCGTAGTCGAACGCCGGCAACTCGACCTCGTCACCGGCGTCGGCCGGCACGAACAGCGCGCCGGTCACCAGGCCGGCGTGGGTGCGCAGCTCCACCCGGTCGCCGGACGACGACTCCAGCAGCCTGGGCGTGCCGTCGTCGTCCCGGGTGACGTGCCACCGCGTGCGTACCGTCGCGACGTCGGAGAGGAACGCCTCGTGGCCGTCCCCGCCGGGGGCGAACAGCAGCAGGGCGCCCCGATCGGTCAGCGACCAGCCGCCGCCGACCAGCCGGCGCAGCGGAGCGGGACGGCCGAGCAGCGGTAGCGCCTCCCCGCCCTCGGCCGGCAGCGGGTAGGTGAGGACCGAACCGTCGGCGGCCAGGAACCAGACCCGGTTCCCGTCGGCGACGATGCGCTGGTCCAGCGTGGACGCCCACGTGGTGCCGAAGGACCGGCCCCAGCGGTAGTCCGACCGGTGGGTGCGCTCCAAGGGCAGGCCGGGCAGGTTGGCATCGGTCTCGGTGTAGATCATCCGGCCGGTCGTCACGTCGATCGGGTCGCCGACGCAGACCGTCTCGGCGGTCGACTTCGCAAACACGGCGGGTGGCACGTCCCGCAGCCACGGCCCCTTGCCGAGCGGCGGAACCGGAGCGAAGACCGACCGGAGGCGGGCCTTCTCACCGCCGGACGGCGGCACCGGAGCGACGACCGCGCGGAGACGGGCCTTCTCACCGCCGGACGGCGGCACCACCGTGCGTCCGGCGCGGTCGGCGTCGCGTACGACCTTGGCATCGGCGCTCGACGGGATCTTGACGTCGGGCCCCTCGACCGTGGTCGTCGTCCGGGGTGCGGTCACCGGCCGGGGCGTGGTCGACTGCTCCACCTTCGCCGGCACCGGCGGGGGCGGCGTCCGCGCGGGGTCGGGAGACGTGGCGTGGGCCTTCGGGTCGGAGCGCCTGCCCGGTGACACCTCCTTACCGGGGGCGAGCTGGCCCGGCTCGGCCGGCGTGGACAGGGGCGGGCCCTGCTCGACCTCGTAGGGCGGGGGAGAGGGCTCCAGATCCGCCTCCGCCTCCGGCTCCACCTGTCCGATGGCGTCGAGGTATGACGGCGGTGCCTCCGGCTCTGGCTCCACCTGTCCGATGGCGTCGAGGTACGACGGCGGTGCCTCCGGCTCCACCGGTCCGACCACGTCCAGGTACGACGGCGGTGCCTCCGCCGGTGCCGGTGCCGGGCGATCGGTCGTGTCCGACGTCGAACCGGTATTCGTGTCCGTCGGGCCCGGCGGCGAGGAGGCGGCGCCGGCCTGCGGGTTGCCGGTGGGGGTGGTGCCGGCCTGCGGGGCACCGCCGGAGGTGGGGCCGGCGGGGATCGTGCTCGGTGGGGTCGTGACCGGTGGGGGCGTGCTCGGGGCCGTGGTGGGCAGGGCGGTTCCCGGTGGCCCCGTGGCGGACGGCGGGGCTGGCGGGGGCGGGGCCTGGGTGGTCGGCTGGCCGACGGGTGTCGCGCCGACCTCCAGACCCGGGGGGACCGGCGTGGCGCCGGTCGGGTCGGGTGTCCAGGTGGACCCGGGGACGACGGGTGGCGCGAGAGGGGGCGTCACGGGTGGTGCGAGAGGCGGCGCGGCCGGGGCGACGACGGGTGGGTCGAGCGGCGTGACGACGGGTGGGTCGAGCGGTTCCGGTGTGCTGGGACCGTTCACGATCGGGTCCGTCGGGACGCCCTGCACGGTGCCGGGGACAACGCCCACCGGACCGGGCTGGGCGGCCATCGGCGGCGGGGTGCCGATCGGGTCGGTCGGCTGGCCGTGGGGACCGGGTACCGGTTCCGGCCGTTGAACGGGCGGTGGGCCACCGGTGGGCTGCTGGGTGGCGCCGTCCGGCGTATCGGTGGTGGACGGGGCGTCGAAGCCGGGCAGTCCCGGGCCCGGGATGACGGGCGGGCCGGGCACCAGGCCGGTCGCGGTGGGCGGGCCGGGCACCAGGTCCGTCGCGGGGGGCGGTGGCACGGTGGATGCGTTTCCGGACGGATCACCGGGGCGCCCCGTTGACGAGAGGCCGCCGTCCGGGATGGTGGTGGCCGGCGCGGCCTGGGGGCGCGGCGGCTGCGGACCCTGCGGGGCGACCGGCGGCGCGCCGAGCCCGCCCGACAGAGCGCCTCCGGAACCGGAGGTCGACGTGTCGCCGGACTCCAGCGGGTCGACGTCGAGGTCCGTGCCGTCGGGCCGGGGCCGGTTACCGACCTCCTCGCCGGTGTCGTGGACATCCGCTCCGCCGGCGCCGGGACCGCCACCCGTCGCCGCCAGGTCCTTCGAAGGGCCCCCCTTCAGACCGGACGGATCGGGCGCGGCCGGGCCACCGCCGAGGGCCTTGCCGAGGTCGTGGGCGTACTGGCTGGCGTAGGTCCCGACAGCGGACGACACGGCGGTGGCCAGCGCGTTGAAGTTACCGAGCCCGCCGACCATGGCCAGGTAGGCCAACTCGCCGAGCGTCTCACCGATCGCGCCCAGCCCGGCCTTTCCGTGCGTGGTGTCGGAGAGCTTGGGGAAGTAGCGGCCACCGACGATCATGACGCCGCCGGCGACGGTGCCGATGGCGACGCCGGCGCCGATCGCCTCCCCGAGGTCCGACCAGCTGAAACCGTCGTCCTTGTTGTCCTTGGCGATGACGATGGTCTGGGCGATGACGCTCTCGGCGCCCTCCTCCAGGCCCTCCTCCGCGCCCTGGATCGCGAGCTGGGCGATCAGTTGGTGCAGCCGGTTCTCCAGCCGGTCGAGCAGCGCCTCGGTGATCTCCTGACCGATCTTGAGGTACGCGGGAACCAGCGAGACGCCGAAACCGGACGCCATCGCCATCGCGATGTCCAGGACGATCATGAACGCCGCGACGACGATCTGGGTCTGGCCGTAGTCGATCTGCTGGTTGGCCCGGTTGGCGACGTCGCCGGCGATCAGGGTGGTCCGGATGCCCCCGGGGAGCGGCCGGGTGATGATCTGCTGGAACTGGGCGAACGCGTCGGCGGCGGGACCGTCGAGGTTGCCCTGCAGGCCGAGGCCGAGCGCCTGGGTGGCAGCGATGCCGCTGGCCAGGTTGGCGCTGAACCGCTCGAGTTCGATGCTGAGCGCCTTCAGCTCCGACGGGTCGCCCTTGGGGAACTCCTCACCGACGGTGTAGAGGATCGCGTCGTACGCCCACTGCCAGTTGGGATCGTTGGGGATGTGGAAGTCGCCCATGGAACGGCGTCAGGCGGGATTACCGAACAACGGCGTCGCCGAGCCGTCCGGACCGAAGCTGATCAGCAGTGGACGGTAACCGGGGACGGTGGGGTCGACAACGGCGTCCTCCTTCGGCTTGAGCAGGAAGAACTGGTCGCCGTCGGCGTCGACGGGTTGGCCGTCGGCGGTGGTCGGCACCCGGTTGCCCAGCGGGACGATCGAGTCGTAGCCGTTGGCGTCGATCCGTGCGGTGCCGTCCGGGAACGTGGTCAGGGTGCGCAGTTCGTAACCGGGGGGCACCGGGTCACCGTCGACGAGGACGCCGGTGGTGTCGTACCGCCGGAAGGCGGAGATCGCGGGAGACGCCTCGGTGAGCTCCGTCGGCCTTCTCGACGCCAGAAAGCTGGTGGGTGACCCGACCGAATCCGGGTCGATGATCGGGCCTGCGACGCGCAGCCGGGGGGTGAGCTTGCCGAGTTCGCCGTCGACGGGTTTCCGGAGGGCGTACCGTGCACGCTCGCCGACGACCGGCTCCAAGGGAATGCGCTGGGCGCGCTCGGTGGGCACGGCGTCCCCGACAGCGGGCCGTAGGGGCAGGTTCGCGAACTCCGCGGCGATCATCTGCCCGCCGACGGCCGCGTCCTCGTCCGCCTGCTGGTAGCCCTCGCCGCTGATCCGCAGCCCGACCGCCGCGTACTCCAGATAACCCCGGACGGCGAGGATGGCGCCCTCGACGCCGTCCAGCGTCTGGTTGAACTGCTGCTGGAACTGGAGGCCGATCTCGTCGTCGCCCCACGCGGGTGCGTACCGCGCCCGCAGCAGGTTCAGCCGGCGGAGACACTCGTCGTAGCGGGCGAGGTGCTGGGCGTACGAGTCGCCGACCGAGATGACGCCTTCGGGGTCGACCCAGACGACGCCGTGCGGCTGGTTCACGGCTGCTCCGGATCGAGACCGAGCAGCGCACGGACACCGCTGGTCATCCGGGGGCCCTCGGGCGGCAGGTACATGTCGGGGCCGGCCTGCCCACGGACCATCTTGGCCGCGTCCATTCCGGGCGGTAGCAGCGGCGCGATCAGTGCCGCCGCCTGCTCCATGACCTGTTCCTTCGCCTCGCTGAAGGTCTGCATGATGGTGGCCTGCAACTCGGCGGGAGTCATCCGCCGGTACGCGCTGGTCGGAAAGCTGATCTCGGTCAGTACGCCGTTCTGCCCGACCGTGACCGTCACCTCGCGGCGCGGGGAGGTGGCGGAACCCTGCACCTTGCTCATCCGCTCCTGGAGGGTGGCAACGCTGCTGCGCTGACGCTGGTACTCCGCGAACAGCTCCTCGACGCGATCGTCGAAGCTCATCGGTCGGCTCCCTTCTGCACGGGCTACCAGTACAGGTCCGCCGCTGCGCGGGACGGAAGGGGCGTGGTGCCGGTCGGGCACGAACGTGCAGGGCCTTTTCCCGACCGCACGGCCGCTGCTGTCTCGCGGCGGCCGGGCGCGCGGAAGGAGTGAAGGGGGAAGTAGGCAGAGTTCGCCCGTCGTTCGGACATCCACCGGGCCGGAGCCTTGCCGGGAACGGTCGTTCGCCAGGAATCTTCGGCACGGCGGACGCCGAGCAGAGGAGTTCGACGTCGTCATTCTCTGACGTACGACGAAAGGAGTGTCGTTGTGACCATGCCAACGGTCCAGACCGCCGATCCGGGCATGCAGGCGGCGGCCACCGAGTTCGCCAACAAGGCCCAGGAGTTCACCAACCAGTTGCGCGCCGTCAACTCTCAGATGGCGACCCTCCAGGCGAGCTGGCACGGTGCCGCCTCGAAGAACTTCAACCAGGCCATGGACAACTGGGAGAGGTCCTTCCAGACCATCATCGAGAAACTGCTGCACATGATGGACGTGATGGGCGCCACGACCGCCGGCTACCGGGCCGCCGAGGACGAGGCCTCGCAGACCGCCCAGAACTTCATGACGGCGCTTCCCGGGGTCTGACCCCGTATCCCCCACCCCGAAAGGATCTGACCGTGTCCGACTACCGGTTCGATTTCAACCAGGCCGACGCCACCCTCTACGACATGAATCGGATCAACGGACAAATCTCGGGTTCGCTGGACGAGATGGAGCGCAACGTCGAGCGGAGCATCGAGCAGTGGAGCGGTGACGCCCGCGGCGCCTACCACGTGGCGAAGGTGGAGTGGCGTGCCGCCGCCCAACAGATGACGGTCTACCTGGAACAGGCCCGCCAGACGCTGCTGGCGATCTCGGACAACTACGGGACCACCGAGCAGCGGCACACCAAGATCTGGAACGACGTTCGCGGCGGCTGATCGCCGGCCGGCTGCCGGGGCCGGTGTCCCCCGGCGGCCGGCGCTCCCCGGGCACCGAATTTCCTAGAGTCGGCCACGTCGGAAAGGTTGTGGACGGGTGGCTTCCATCGATTTCGGCTATCCCAACGACAGAGCCATCGATCACATCGGCATCCTCGACAAGTTCAACAACGGTGAGGTCGACGGGTTCCCGCAGGAGCATCCGGACGGCTGGATCCAGGCGGTCATCGACCGGGTCCAGGCCGACATCATGTCGAGCGACAGCGAGTTCAACAAGGTCGACTGGTCGGAGTACACCGCCGAAGAAAAGGCCGCCTACGACTGGTACAAGGCGGAAGTGGTCGACATCGACAGTTGGAACGCGCTGGTCGCGGATTTCCAGGAGAACGACGTCCCGGACGAGGACTCCGTCGACTTCGACGAGTTCGACGAGTCCGACCACCTCGACATCGACGGGTCGATCGACCCGCCGGAGGTCAGTGTCTACACCGGCGGTGGCGACAACACGGCCGGGGACCTGTTGGTCAGCACCGCGGCCATCCGGTACTTCGCCAACTCCATCGGCGAGCTCTTCGACGACCCGAACGGCCGGGGCGGCAGCCTCATGCTCCGGGTCGGCGACGAACTCGCCACCCTGGACGTCCGGCCCGGGAAGTTCGCGGTGGCCGAGATCATGCGGCGCAAGATCCAGGGGGGCGGCGAGAGCGTGGGCCTGGTCGGCGACACCCAGGGCCTGCTGGAGAAGATCCACCAGACGCTCTACACCCTCCGGCTCAGCCTGCTCGAGATGGCCGACTCCTACGAACTCACCGAGGACGGCAACGTCCGCACCGGCAAGGACTTCGAGGAGCACACCGCCGAGTTCAACGCGATGACCGAGGAGGAACTCGGCGACGCGTTGAGCGATCCGTGGGGGCACATCAACGGCATCGACGACTTCGGCCAGATCGACTCCTCGGGCGAGGGTGGCAACGGCGGTGGCGACGGCGGTGACGGCGACGGTCCCGGTGGCGGGGACGAATCGGGCGGCGGAGACAACTAGACGTCGCGCTCGGCCGGGACGTCCCGGTGCCGCACGGCGGCGTCTTCGAATTCATCTAGGGGCTTGGTGTAGGGCATGCCAGATTCAGACTCGGAGCAGGACGACTGGACCAACTCCGTGGACCCGCCGGCGACCTTTCCTCCGCCGAACACGGCTATCGACGACGTCAACGACCTGGAGACCTGGGCGCGGATGGACCCACCCGGGTGGCGTCGGATCAAGGCGGCCGTCAAGGGCGGGTCGGCGATCGAGAACGAGGCGGGGCAGGCGTACGCCGAGGGCCTGGTCAGCTATCCGAGCCTGATGGAGGCGGCCAACGGTTTCCAGCAGGCGTACAACCTGCTGCACTGGCTGGAGACCTTCATCAGCTCCCACGCGCACGCGATCGCCGGCGAGGAGCGGGCCTGGCAGGGCACGGCGGCCGACGCGTTCCTGGCGAAGATGGACTACCTGAGCAAGTTCCTGGGCAACCAGGCGGAACGGCTGCTCGGTGGTGACGGCATGCCCGGAACCGCGAGCGTGCCGCACCAGCTCATGATGAACGCCAGCTACCTCAAATGGGCGCAGGAGCAGCTCGACTACCTCGACGTGGCGTGGGCGCAGATCGCCGCTGCCGATGGTGCCAACCACACGGATGGCGGCAACGTGGCGATCAGCTCCACCCGGTTCGCCCGACCGATGACCGACCAGATGCTCCAGGTCGCACAGCAACTGGCGAAGCAGTACGCGCGGTTGAACTACGGCTCGGTCAACGTGCCCGAGGGCGACGGCAGCCTCGGCCCGGTGGACCCCCCGACCGATCCTCCACCGTACGAGCCGCCGCCCGATCCGCCGCCGTACGAGCCGCCGCCGGATCCTCCACCGTACGATCCGCCGCCGTACGAGCCGCCGCCCGATCCGCCGCCGTACGAGGCTCCACCCGATCCGCCGCCGTACGAGCCACCCCCGTACGAGCCGCCGCCCGTCTCGGGCGACTCCGACTTCTCCACGGACGACCCGCCTGTCTCGGACCCGCCCGGCAACATGCGGTTCGATCCGCCGGGACTGGACGACGGACCGTCCCTCGGCCCTCCGCCGAGCGCCGGTCTGCCCGGCGGTGGCCTACCCAGCCTCAACCCCCCGGTGCTCGAAGGTCCGCCGGGAGGCGGTTCCGGCGGAGGTGGTGGAGGACCGGGCGGAGTGGTCCCGCCGGTGATCCCGCCCCCGCCGAACGCCGGCAACTCGGGCAACGACGACCGGGACCGGCCCGCCCCGCCGGTCATCGGTGACGTACCGGGCGGCGTCGGTGGCCCGCCCACGCCGCCCGACGGGGTCGACCTGCCCGACGGCGTGCCGGGCGGTGGCAACCTGCCGGGCGGTGTCGACCCGCCAGGCGGTGTCGACCTGCCCGACGGGGGCGGTCTGCCGGGCGGGGGTCAACTGCCCGGTGGTGTGCCCGGTGGCGGTGATCTGCCGGGTGGGGGCCAACTGCCCGGCGGTACCCCGCTGCTGCCCGGCGCACCGGTGCCGGGTCCGATGCCGGGGATGCCCGGGTCGCCCGGCGCCGGTCAGGGCGGCGGATCGCCGGTGGAGCGTCCGGACTCCTCCGGCCTGGTCGAAGGCGACCAGGACGACTGGGCCCCGAGCAGCCCCAAACCCGGCGACCCGTTCGCCCCCGGCGGTGCCACCCCCGGCGGCCCGGGGACGGGTGGGCCTCCGCCAGGGCAGGTGCCGGGTGGGCTGCCGCCGGTCGGCGGGGTTCCGGGTGGTGGTGTGCCGTTGGTGCCACCGATGCCGGGTGCTCCCGGTGCGCCGGGGACGGGCACCGGGGGCGGTTCGACGCCGGAGCGTCCGGATGCAGCCGGGTTGGTGGAGGGCGACGAGGCGGACTGGAAGCCGGCCACGGGAGGTGTGGACGTTCCGGATGCTCCGGGAGGTGCCGCCGCCGGTGGTGCCGGTCTCGGGGAGCGGCCCGGACCCGGCGATCCGCCGGTGCCGGCTCCGCCGTCGCCCGTCACCGGGCCCGGGCCGGCTGTGCCCGTCACCGGGCCCGTGCCGATCGCCGGACTGCCGCCGATGCCGGGTGCTCCCGGTGCGCCGGGGGCGGGGGCCGGCAACGGTTCGACGCCGGAGCGTCCGGATGCCGCCGGTCTGGTCGAGGGGGAAAGCGCCGACTGGGCGACCGCCGGCGTTGACCCGCCCGCCGGTCCGGCGGCGCTGACCGACACGGCGTCCGGTGGGACGGGTTTCCACGTCACCCCGGCGGCCCCGGCCGCGGTCGTCGGCGTCCCTCTTCCGGTATCCGGGACCGGGGACGAGAAGCGGACGCCGGTCGACCGTCCGGACGCCGCCGAACTGCTCCGCGAGGAGAAGCCGACCTGGACCGGGACCGAGCCGCCCCCGGACGCCGACCGGGTACCGATCGTACGGCCGGCCGGGGCGGGTGCCGACACGTCGGGCTGGGACGACACCGGCGGCGCGTGGTGGCTGTACGGCGACGTCGAGCATGCGGAGAGGACGACCGGTGGCTGACGAGATCGGTTCGATGCCGATGAAGGCGTGGAAGCGGGAACGCCCGACGACGCCGCCCGGCGTGGGACGGCCGGCGATGTGCGGCGGCCCGGACTACACCGCCGCGGAACGCCTCGAACTGATGCGCGAGAAGCAGCGGGCGATGGACGAGGCCCGGCGCGAGCGGGAGGAGGCCGAGGCGCGCGAGGCCGCCAGGCGCCGCCACGCGAAGCAGACCGACGAGGAGGACGAGTACCTCACCGCCGAGCGGCTCCGCCGTGACCGGTACGCGGTCAACCTGCTCCGGCAGGACGACTCGGCCTGGGGCGGCGGCGGCGCGGGATCGGGGGTGCTCGGGTGAGTGGAGACAGGACACCGGCATGAGTACGGTCACGGTCAAACGCCCGCCCCGCGCGACCGGCCCGGAGGCCCCGGACGGGCAGATCGAGCTACAGGAACCACCGCTGATGGCGGAGGAGGCACCGCTCGACTTCCGCTCGTTCGCCATGATCGTGCCGATGGGGCTCGGCATGGGCGCGATGATGGCCATGTTCGGCCTCTACAGCCGGGCCCCGGTGATGTACGTGATGGGCGGCGCGATGGCCGCCGGGATGCTGCTCATGGGTCTGCTGCAGATCGGCCGGGCGGCCGCCGAACGCAAGCGCCAGATGCGCGGCGAACGGCGCGACTTCCTGCGGTACATCGCCCAGCTGCGCCGGCAGGCGCGCACGGCGGCCGAGCAGCAGCGTCAGGCGGTGATCTGGACCCACCCGCAGCCGGACTGGCTCTGGTCGGTGGCGATGAGCAGCCGGCTCTGGGAACGGCGGCCCAGCCACGAGGACTTCGGCCGGGTCCGGATCGGGCTCGGCCGGCAGAACGCGATGCTGCGGTTCCTGCCCCCGCAGACCAAGCCGATCGAGGATCTCGAACCGCTCGCGTCGATCTCGTTGCGCCGGTTCTCCGAGGCGTACCGGACGGTCTCCGGCGTCCCGACCTCGGTGGGCCTGCGCAGCTTCACCAGCGTCGAGTTCGAGGGGGACGCCGACGCGGCCGTCGACCTGGTCCGGGCCATGGTCGCCGCGCTGGTCACCCTGCACGCGCCGGACGAGCTGCGGGTGGCGGTGCTGGCGCCGGAGGTCCACCGGGGCCCGTGGAACTGGATCAAGTGGCTGCCGCACAACGCCCACCCGACCGCGTTCGACGCGGCCGGTCCGGTACGGCTGTTCGCGGGCGGCCACGAGGAGCTGATGGACCTGATCGGTCTGGAGATGGCCGATCGGGGGGACCACGACCGGGATGCCCGGCCGTCGTCCGCCGAGCCGTTCGTGGTGATCGTCGCGCACCTGGCCGACCTGCCGGACGGCTCGCGGCTGCTCGGCGCGGGCATCCGCAACATGGTCCTGCTGGACCTGACCGGCCGGATGCCGGGCGGACCGAAGGTGCTGCGGTTGACCCTGGACGGCGATCTGGTGACGTTCCCCGCCGGGGAGACCACCGGCTCGGCGGTGCCCGACGGGCTCGGTGTCGCCGAGTGTGCGGCGCTGGCCCGGATCATCGCCCCCAAGCGGACCAGCGGCGTCCTGGACGCGGTCGAGGAGCCGCTGGAGAGCGACTTCGAGCTGACCACCCTGCTCGGCATCCGCGACGCGCACACCTTCGACGTCGCAGCGCTGTGGCGGACCCGCGCGCCGCAGCGCAACCGCCTCACCGTGCCGATCGGTGTCACCGAGGGCGGCGAGGTCATCGAGCTGGACCTGAAGGAGTCCGCGCAGGGCGGGATGGGACCGCACGGACTGCTCATCGGTGCGACCGGCTCCGGCAAGAGTGAGCTGCTGCGGACCCTGGTCTGCGCGCTGGCCGCCACCCACTCCTCGGAGATCCTCAACCTGGTGCTGGTGGACTTCAAGGGCGGGGCGACCTTCCTCGGCATGGAGAAGCTGCCGCACACCTCGGCCGTGATCACCAACCTCGCCGACGAGCTGCCGCTCGTGGACCGCATGCAGGACGCGCTCAACGGGGAGATGACCCGCCGCCAGGAGGTGCTGCGGGCCAGCGGGTACGCCTCGCTGTTCGACTACGAGAAGGCCCGGGCCGCCGGTGCCCAGCTGGTGCCGTTCCCGGTCCTGCTGATCATCGTCGACGAGTTCAGCGAACTGCTCTCCAGCAAGAGCGAGTTCATGGACCTGTTCGTCTCGATCGGCCGGCTCGGTCGGTCGCTCGGCGTGCACCTGCTGCTCGCCTCCCAGCGCCTGGACGAGGGCCGGATCAACCGGGTCGAGGGCCACCTGTCGTACCGGCTCGCCCTGCGGACCTTCTCGTCGATGGAGTCCCGCTCGGTGATCGGCGTCGGCAAGGCGTACGAGCTGCCGCCCGAGCCCGGCAACGGCTACCTGAAGATCGACACCTCCAACCTGGTCCGTTTCAAGTCCGCCTACGTGTCCGGGCCGTACCAGGGCAGCGGGCTGCGCAAGGGAGACGACGACCAGGAGGAACGGATCCTCGCCGAGGTCGTCCCGTTCGTCACCGGGCAGGTCGCGGTCCGCCACGATCCGGGCCGGGTCCGGACCGCCGAACCGGTCGAGGAGACCGAGCCGGAGGAGACCGGGAGCGTCACCGGGCCGAGCCTCGTCGAGGTGCTGCTCGACCGGATCGCCGGTTCGGGTCCGCCGGCCCGCCAGGTGTGGTTGCCGCCGCTGTCGACCGCGCCCAGCCTCGACACGCTCCTGCCCAGCGTCGTACCGGACCCGGTGCGGGGCATGACCGTGGACGACCCGAGCGCCCAGGGGCGGCTCCGGGTGCCGGTCGGCCTCGTCGACCGCCCCGCCGACCAGCTACGCGAACTGCTCACCGTCGACCTCGGCGGGGCGGACGGGCACGTCGGCATCGCCGGCGCGCCGCAGAGCGGCAAGTCCGCGCTGCTGCGCAGCGTGATCCTCGCGCTGGCGCTCACCAACACCCCGCGCGAGGTGCAGTTCTACGGGCTCGACTTCGGCGGCGGCGGGCTCGCCTCGATCGCCGGGCTGCCGCACATCGGCTCCATCGCCACCCGGATGGAACGCGACCGGGTGGTCCGGACCGTCGAGGAGGTCTGGCAGGTCATGGAGCGCCGCGAGTACGAGTTTGCCAACCGCGGCCTCGACTCGATCGGCACCTACCTGGCGGCCCGGGCCCGGGGCGAGATCGACGACCCGTACGGGCACGTCTTCCTGGTCGTCGACGGCTGGTACACGATGAAGCAGGACTTCGGCGACCTGGAGACCCGCTTCCAGGAGCTGGCCTCGCGGGGGCTGTCGTTCGGCATCCACGTGATCGTCTCCACCACCCGGTGGTCGGAGATGCGCACCTGGCTGCGGGACCTGCTCGGCACCCGGTTGGAGCTGCGGCTCGCGGACTCGATGGAGTCCGACGTCGGCTCGCGCCGGGCGGCCACCGTGCCGCACCAGCCGGGGCGGGGCCTGACCAGCGGCGGCCTGCACTTCCTCGCGGCGCTGCCCCGGATGGACGGCAGCTCGTCCGTCGACGACCTCGCCGAGGCGACCAAGGCGACGGTCGAGGAGATCACCACGTTCTGGCCCGGCCCGGGCGCCCCGGGCGTCCGGCTGCTCCCCACCCAGCTGCCGGTGGAAAGCCTGCCGGTGCCGGAGCCGGCCTTCAGGGTGTGTCTCGGCCGGGACGAACAGCGGCTGGCGCCGGTGTGGCACGACTTCATGACCACCCCGCACCTGCTGGTCCTCGGCGACAACGAGACCGGCAAGTCGAACCTGCTCCGGCTGGTGCTGCGGGCGATCCAGCGGCACTACACGCCGGAGCAGGCCAAGGTCGTCCTCGGCGACTCGCGGCGCGACCTCGACACCGCGATCACCCCCGACTACCAGGTCGGGTTCGGTTTCACCGGCGACCGGCTCCACGAGCTGGCCGGGCAGACAGCCGTCTCGATGAACCGTCGGGTGCCCGGATCGGACATCTCCTCGGAGCGGATGCGCCGGCGCGACTGGTGGGAGGGGCCGGAGTTGTTCGTCGTCGTCGACGACTACGACCTGATGACCCGCTCGACGGCTCCCGGCTCCGCGCTGGACCCGGTGCTGCCGCTGCTGGCGCAGGGGGTCTACATCGGGCTACACGTGATCATCGCGCGCAGTACCTCGGGCGCGATGCGGGCCATGATGGACCCGGTCCTGCGCCGGATGTGGGAACTCGGCACCCCGGCCGCGCTGCTGTCGTACCCGAAGGAAGAGGGCCGGTTCCTCGGCGAGGCGGTGCCGCGCAGGCTGCCGCCCGGGCGTGCCCAACTGGTCACCCGCCGCAGCGTGAAGCTGATCCAGACCGGACATGTCGCATGAGAGAGGAGCACGGGTGAGCGCCACGCTCAGCGCCGAACTCTGCCGGGTCACCATCGTCGGTCCGGCCCGCCGGGTCGATCTGGCGGTCCCGGCGACCACCACGGTGGCCGCCCTGCTGCCGCTTCTGGTGCAGCAGACCACGGAGAGCGGCCAGCGGCCCGATTCGGGCGTGGGCGAGGGAGCCTGGGTGTTGCAGCGCCTCGGCCAGGCACCGTTCGAGTTGGCCGGCACCCCGGAGAGCCTGGACTGGCTCGAAGGTGAGGAACTGCACCTCCGACCGGCCGAGGACCCGCTGCCCGAGCTGGATTTCGACGACCTCGCCGACGGGATCGCCATCGCCGTCAACCGGCGGCACGACCGCTGGCAGCCCGAGTACCGGCGGATCCTGTTCATCCTGCTGTCGGTCGTCCTCATGGGGGCCGTCGCCGCGGTGCTCACCGCGCACGGCCCGGCCCTGCCACAGGTCGTGGCCGGTGCCGTGCTGGGCGCCGCGTCACTGGCCGCGGCGCTGTTCTGCGGCCGCCGCCTGGACGACGGCGCGTTCTCGCTGCTGTTCGGCGGCGGCGCGGCCGGGTTCGCGGCGGTCGCCGCGTCCAGCGCGGTCGACGGGGATCCGGAGCGGATCGCGGTGACCAGCGCGGCGATCCTCGCCGCCGCCGTCGCCGTACTCACCGTCGCCGCCGCCCTGCTGCTCGCGCAACGGACCTTCGCGCCCCACCTGCCGGCCCCGCCGGTGCTGGTGACCGGGGTGACCGGCCTGGTCACCGTGGTGATCCTGCTGATGCGCGACGGCAGCGGGATGAGCATGCCACGCGCCGCCGCCGTCGCCGTCCTGCTGGTCTTCGTCGTGATCGTGCTGGCCCCCCGGATGGCGGTGAAGCTGTCCCGCCTGCGCGGTCCGCAACTGCCGAAGACCAGCGAGGACATGTCGTACGACATCGCGCCCGCGCCGTCCGACCAGGTGCACCGGCGCACCGACGACGCGGACACCTACCTGACGGTCGCGACGGTCACGGCGGCGCTGGTGCTGCCGGTGCTGTTCCACTTCACCATGAGCGTGCGCGGCTGGGCGGGGTGGAGCTTCGTGCTGGTGGTCGCCAGTGCAATCCTGTTGCGCTCGCGTACCTTTCTCGGTCTCTGGCAGCGCTGTGCGCTCGTCGCCGCCGGTACCGTCGGCTGCCTCATGGTCATCACGAAGCTTGCCGACATGCTGTCGCCCGCCTGGCGCTGGGTGCTGCTCAGCGCCCTGGTCGGGCTGCTGGTGCCGCTCGTGATGGCGGCGTTGCGACCCTGGCCCCGGCGGATGCTGCCGTTCTGGGAGTACGCGGCGACCTTCTTCGACGTCGCCACCGGCGTGGCCGTCCTGCCGATCCTGGCGCAGGTCCTCGGCGTCTACGCCTGGGCTCGCGGGCTCTTCGGGTAGCCGCGATGCAGACCCAGCGCGACCACGTCCACGCCCACAGCTTCATGATGGGGCGCCTGAGTTCGGCGCTCGTGCAGGGCGACCCGACCAGCGCGCAGATCCCCGGGCAGCGGGCCCTGACCGGCCTGCTGATCGGGATCATCGTGGTGCTCCTGGCCGGCGGCGGGTTCGCCGTCTACGGCTGGCTCGTCCCGGGCGGCAGCCGGGCGTACCGCCAGGCCGGCGCGATCCTGGTCGAGAAGGAGAGCGGCGTCCGGTACGTCTACCGCGACGGCGTGCTGTACCCGACGCCGAACCTGACCTCCGCGATGCTGTTGCAGGGCCCGTCGGCCACGGTGAAGCTCATCTCGCGCAACTCGCTCAAGGATCTGCCCCGCGGCCCGGAGATCGGCATCGCCGGCGCGCCGCAGGCCGTTCCCGCCGCCGCCGCGCTGCTCCGGGGCCCGTGGTTGGTCTGCCTGCCCGGTTCGGTGGTGGACCAACCCCGGGCGGGGCTCGGCGTGAACCTCGATCCGCGCGCCGCAGCCGCGCCGCTGACCGGGAACACCTTCGCGGTGGTACGCGACGCGGGCGGCGGCACGTTCCTGCTCGCCGGGCCGTACAAGTTCCCGGTGGCCGACGACTCGGTGCTGGTCGCCCTCGGCGCCGCCAACGCCCGGGCGGCCGTCGCGCCGACCGCCTGGCTGGACGGGCTGCCGACCGGCGTCACGCTCGGTCCGGCCCGGATCCCGGGCGCGGGCAGCCCGGGCCCACGGGTCGGCGGGCGGGTCCACCCGGTGGGCACGCTGTTCCGGCAGCAACCCGCCGCCGGCGCGGAGCAGCTCTTCGTGCTCCGCCAGGACGGGCTGGCACCGGTCAACCGGATGGAGTTCGTCCTCGCCTCGGTGCGCGGTGGCGACGCGCCGGTGACCGTGGAAGCGGCCGACGTCGCCGGGGCACCGCGCTCCGGCGACCGGACGCTGACCGACCGGCTGCCCGACCTGACCGGCCACCGGTGGCAGGATCCCGGCGGCCGGGTGCTCTGCCTTCGGCAGCGGCCGGTCGACGCGGAACGGGTCGTCAGCGAGCTGGTGCTCGCCGACCGGCACGCGTCGGGGGTCGGTGCCGACGGCACGTCCGTGGTGCTGGCCGAGCCGGGCTCCGGCATGACGGTGACGCCGGTGCCCAAGGCGGGCCCCGCCGGCGAGGTGGTGCTGATCTCGGATCAGGGCATCGCGTACCGGCTCGCCGACCCGGACACGGTCGCCGCCCTGAAGCTCACCTCGGCGCCCGCCGTTCCGTTTCCGAGGGACCTGCTGGCGGTCGTGCCGCAGGGCCCGGTGCTCAGCCGTACCGCCGTCAATGGTCCTGCTAGGGGGTAGCGCATGGCATCCATCCGAGATCTGCTGCGCGGCGGGCGGAGAGAGCCCGGCGACGTGGTGCAGCACACCGTCGGCAACGCGCTCGTTCTGCACCACCCGGACGAGATCAGCGGCGAGGCGCAGTCCCTCGCGCTCTCCGTGGTGGCGGACGACGAGAACGACCTGGTCGTGCTGGACCTGGGCAGCGGCATCCCGATCGGCTCCTGGGAGTCGATGGCCGGTGTCCTGCCGCGCCGCCGTCGCGGTATCCGGCTGATCGCCTGCGGGCAACGCGACGACACGGCGGCGATGGCGGGGCAGTGGCTGTCGGAGCGGCTCAACCGTACGGTGATCGCGCCCGACGGCAGTCTGATCCGGGGCTCGGCCGGCGCGCTCTTCGTGCACTCGAAGCCGGGCAGCGGCTGGGTGCGGTTCCGGCCCGGCAAGCCGCCGGCCTGGGACTCCAAGCGGTACCCGACCCCGGTCTGGGACACGGCCGCGACCGAGCGCCGGGCCTCCAGCTCCACCGGGGAGATCGAGCCGCTGCCCGGCGGGGTGTGGATCCACGACGTACGGGCGCCGGAGGTCGTCGCCGAGCACCGTGGTCGCCTCGTCGCCGACCTGCCGTGCCAGCCGGAGACGATGACCGTCCTGCTCGGCTGCCCCGGCACCGAGCCGCTCTCCCTCGACGACGTGGTCCGGTTCTGGCGCGACCTGGACCCGGACAGCCGGCTGCGGGCCCGTTTCGTGCAGTACGGCGAGGTGCGCATGCCCGAGGGTGAGACGTTCGGCCAGACGCTCGCCGACGTGCTCGCCACGAAGGTCGTCTGCTATCCGGGAGTCCCGATCGGCGCGCCCGGCAGGTTCGAGATCCGGACGGTACGCGCGGACGGCGTCCTGGGCTGGCCGCCCTTCGCCCTGGAACTCGGCTACTCCCCACGGGCGCACCCCAACTCGCTGGCCCGCCGGCCGCTCCTGCTCAGCCACCGTGGCCCGTTGCAGTGGACCGAGGAGATCGCGCCCCGGGTGTACTGGTACGCCCCGGACGCGGTGGTCGAGGTGATCGAGGCCGGGCTGTGGGTCCGCCCGGCGGAGGAGCCGGGGAACTCGGAACGGGTCCGGGCGACGCCGCTCGACCCCGACGGCATCACGATGATCTTCGACGACACCGCGCCGCCCCGGAAGGCGCGGATGCGGGAACTCGCCGAGGACCTGGCGGCTCGGATCGACCACGGCACGGGGCAGTCCAGCGCACTGTTCCCGGCTTCGGCGCTGGTGCCGGGGCAGAAGCCGGGCGGCCACGCGGGGGCGAACCTGGCGCCGGAGCCGCCAACGCCGCCGACAGCCGCTCCACCCGCCGCTCCCGACGTGCCGGCGGCACCCCCGACCGTCGGCGTCACGGCCATCCCCCAGCCGCTCGATCTGTCCCCGGTCCCGCCGGTCGCGCCCGCCACCCCGATGGCCGCGCCCGCTCCGGTGGTCCCACCAGCTCCCGTCGAGATTCCGACCGAGTCCTCGATCGAAGCAACCGGCGACGTCGTGCCCGCGCCGCCTGTCGTACCCGCGCCACCTGTCATCCCCCCGCCGCCTCCTGTTCCCGCGCCGCCTGTCGTACCCGCGCCGCCTGTCGTTGTCGCCCCGCCCAGCGTGCCGGCGCCCGCCGGTCCCATCCCCCACGTCGCGCCGGTTCCGGCGCCCGGGGAGACGCCCCGGACGGCCGAGGCGGCGGTCCCGCCCGCGCCGCCGCCAGCCGTGCCCGTGCAGGTGTCGGTGGCAGCGGTCGTGGAGGTGCCGACGGAGACGGCGTCCGTTCGCACGGTCGGGCCGCCGACGGAAGACGACCCGGCCGGTCATCGGCTCCAGCCGGTGGTGACGCCGGACGCCTGCGCCCTGGTGCCCAGCCACGGGCTGGCGGATGAGCGGGCCTGGCTGCGCCGCTCACTCAGCCGGGACTTCGACAGCATGGCCAGTTCGGTCGCCCGGATCATGTCGGAACACCCGGGGATGAAGGGCGGTGGTGACAACGCCGCCGACGACATCCTCGTCGACTCGGTGGCGACCCGGCTGTTCCTGACCCGCCGGGGCGCGGGCATCGACGCCGGGCTGCGGTCGGGCGCGACCGGTCCGCACGTCCCGCTGGCCCGCTGCGCGGTCTCCGGCCTCTCCCGGCTGCCGTCGTTCCGTGGCAGCACCGTCGTGCGGGCCTCGCCGGGCGGCGACGAGTGGCGCCTGTACCGGGGGCGACGCCTGGTCACCGACTGGAGCTTCGTCACCATGCTGACCGCACCCTGCGCCGGTCAGGACGGCGACACCGACGTGCTGATCTGGTCGATGACCGCCCGCCGTACCGCGCTGCTGGAGCCGGAGGGTGACGAGCGCGTCGAGGACCGGGTGGTGTTCCTGCCCGGCACCCACTTCAAGATCCTGGAGGCGGCGGAACCGGCCGGTGGCCGCCGGGGCGTCATCCTGCTCCGCGAGATCGGCGCCAACGAGATCGACGATGACGGCCGGGTCGACCAGAAGCGGCTGTCGCTCGACGATCTGGCCGTCACGTCCCTGCGCCGCAGCCTCGACCGGTGGGCCGGCGCGGACGCCCGCACGCGGATCGGCACCGCCTCGGCCAGCCGCTTCGGCACGCTGCCCGGCCTCGTCCGCCCGCCGGCCGGGAAGAAGGGGTGATTCCGCGATGAGTCGACAGGTCCTGACGGTGGGCGGCGGACAGCCCGGCGCGTACGCCACGATCGGCGCGGCGGTCGCCCGTGCCGAGCCGGGTGCCACCATCACCGTCCACTCCGGCCGGTACGCCGAGAAGCTGGTCGTCGGCAACCGGATCACCATCGCCGCCGAGCCGGGCGCCAACGTCGAGGTGCACGTGGAGGAGGGCAGCGTCCTGGCCGTGCACGGTGAGGGCGCCCAGGTGCGGGGAATCTCGTTGTCGAGTGCCGACCCGAAGCTCGCCGTGGTCGACGCGTACGCCGGTGAGGCGGCCCTGGACGGCTGTCGCGTCGAGGGCACCGCCTGGGTGACGCTGCTGGCCCGGTTGCAGGGCACGATCGCGCTGCGCAACTGCGAGGTCAGCTCCTCCTCGGGTGCCGCGATCGTGGTGACCGCGCCGGGCGCGAGCACGGTGGAGGACACGGTGATCCGCGACGTCGCCACCTCCGGGATCGTGGTCAGCGACCAGGGATCCCTGACACTGCGCCGCTGCACGGTGGAGCGGACCGGTGCCAACAGCATCTGCGTGAACGGTGACGGCCGGCTCGTCGTCGAGCAGTGCGAGATCACCGCCGCCGGCAAACCGGCGCTCGTGGTCGAGCAGCGCGGTCACGCCCGGATCAACCGCCTGCGGGTGCGGGAGAGTGCCAACGTCGACGTGTTCATGCGCGGCGAGATCGACGCGGTCGTCACGGACTCCGAGTTCACCGGCGCGCTCTTCCAGTCCGTACACGTCGCCGGCGGTGCCGCCCCGGCCTTCCGGGGCTGCACGTTCGGCTCCGCCGGGCGTAGCGCCGCCCACGTCACCGGTGCGGCGGAGCCGACGTTCACCGACTGCGTCTTCCTGGACTCGCCGGTCGGCGTGACCGTCGAGGACAGGAGCGCGCCCCGGTTCGAGGGGATCACCATCCGGGGCAGCAGCGAGCTGGCGGCGGTGCTGACCGGTGCGGCCTCGACGACCGTGCGGCGGCTGCGCCTCGCCGTCACCGCCGGCTCCGGGCTGCTGGTCACCGAGGGTGCCGGCCTCGACGGCGCCGACCTGGTGATCGACGCCGGCGACGCCGTCGCGCTCGACCTGCGGGACTCGGCGCGGGGCACCGTCCGCGACGCCCGGTTCAGCGGTACGGCGGCCGCCAGCGTCGTGGTCGGCTCCGGCGCGACGTTGGACCTGCGGTCGGCGGCGCTCGACGGAGCCGGTGTGCGGGTGGCCGACGACGCGGACCTGCGGCTGCAGGACGCCGAGTGCACCGACGTGACGGGGGACGGCCTTCAGGTCGGAGCGTCCGGCGCGGTGACCGCCGACCGGGTGCGGATCCGCCGGGCCCGCCAGGCGGGGATACGGCTGGAGCGCGGCTCCCGGGGCACCTTCACCGACTGCGAGGTGCTGGAGAGCGGCGCCGCCGGTTTCGACGTGGACACCACGGAGCCGGTGTCGATCACCCGCTGTGTCGCTCGGGACAGCGGTGGCGAGGACGTCCGCCAGGCCGACGACGCCCACCTGACCGTCACCGCGCTGACCACGGGACGGGCCGCCCAGTCCGTGGCGCCCACCTCCCCCGCCCCCGTCGGCTCCGGGTACGCCCCCGAGGTTCCCGACCCGGACGGGCCCGCCGCATCGGAACCGACGGACGGGGAGCTGAGCGGACCGCTGCGTGAACTCAACGGCCTGATCGGTCTGCGCGGGGTGAAGCAGGAGGTCACCGCGTTGATCAACCTGATCAAGATGGCGCAGGTCCGGCAGCGGATGGGCCTGCCCATGCCACCGATGAGCCGGCACCTGGTCTTCGCCGGCCCGCCCGGAACCGGTAAGACCACGGTCGCGCGGCTCTACGGCGCGGTCCTGGCCGAGCTGGGCATCCTGGCCAAGGGCCACATGATCGAGGCGGCCCGGGCGGACCTGGTCGGCCAGTACATCGGCTCGACCGCGATCAAGACCACCGAGCTGGTCAACAAGGCGATCGGCGGGGTGCTCTTCATCGACGAGGCGTACACGCTGTCGGCCGGCTCCGGCGGGTCGGGCCCGGACTTCGGGCAGGAGGCGATCGACGCGCTGATGAAGATCATGGAGGACCAGCGCGACGAGCTGGTGGTGATCGTGGCGGGATACTCGGAACTGATGGAGCGGTTCCTCGCCTCCAACCCCGGTCTGGCCTCCCGGTTCACCCGGACCATCGAGTTCCCGAACTACTCGGTCGACGAGCTGGTCACCATCACTTCGAACCTGTGCCGCAAGCACTACTTCGAGCTGACCGACGACGCCGTCGAGGGCTTGACCGCCTACTTCGAGCGGACCCCGAGGACCTCGACGTTCGGCAACGGTCGGGTGGCCCGCAAGCTGTTCGAGGCGATGATCAACAACCAGGCGTCCCGGCTGGCGGTCACTCCGCCGACCAAGGAGACCCAGATCAACCGGCTCACCGTCGAGGACCTCGCCCCCGAACTGGAGCTGTTGGACGATCTGCCCGTCGAGCAGAACAGCCGCCCCGACCCGAGCCAGAACCCGACCGGCGCGATCAACGCCACCCAGAGTTGGCAGCGGATCTGCCGGCTGGTCGGTGCGGTGGACGCCCGCGAGGCTGCCGGCGCGACCCTGTTGCGGCTGTGCGAGCTGCGTAACCGCCGCCGCTCCTACGGCAGACACGGCAACGTCCTGCTCGCCGGCGGGCCCGGCAGCGGCCGCGGCGAACTGGTCCGGCTCTACGCCGCCGCCCTGTCCGAACTGGACCTGGTCGCGGTCGGCCAGGTGGTGCGGGTCTCGACCGTCGAGCACCTCGCGCCCCAGTGGCCGGGGCAGGTCCACAGCCTGGTCCGGGCCGCGCTCCAGGACGCGACCGGCGGCACCTTGATGATCGACTACGTCGACGACGGCACCGGCGGCGCACCGGAGATCGTCGAGGCGTTGATCGGGCAGCTGCGTGCCGGGCTGGGCGACCCCGTCGTCGTACTGGCCGCCGAGCCGGCCGTGCTGACCCGGCTCGGGGCCGCGGTGCCCACTCTCACCGATCTGTTCGGGCAGCAGTGGAGCATCCCCGAACTCACCGTCGCCGAACTGGCGGAGGTCGTGGCACGGCACCTGGTGCGGCGCGGCCACGAGATCCCCGACGACGTCCGGGCCGCGCTCACCGGGCTGGCCGCGCGGGCGCCCGAGCGCACCGTACGCGCCGCCCACCTGCTCTCCCGGAGCCTGAGCCGGTCCACCGGATCCCGCACCCTCGCGCTGGCCGACCTGAACGGACTGGTCAGCCGCAACGATCCGGCCGTCCTGGCGGCCCGCCACCACGGCGGCCTCGCCGCGGTCAGTTGAGAGGAGACGTCATGTCGCAGCCGCAGCCCTCGCGCGAGGAGATGATCGAGGCTGGCCGCGCGTTCGAACAGCGGCTGCGCAGCGCGCAGGCCAGTCTCGAACACGCCCTGGTCACCGGCAGTTCCGCCGACGGCACCGTGGTCGTGCTGGCCAGCGGCCTCGGACAGCTCAGGGCCGTGCAGGTCAGTCCCGCCGTGTTCGACACCCGCGACGTGACGGCCCTGCAGAACGCGATCGCCCAGTCGATCCGGGCCGCCGCCGCCAACGCGGCCACGCTGGCCGAGGAGAAGATGGGCGCAGTCGAGATCAATCTCTACTGACCGGCGCGGTGCCGGGCGTACGAGGGGACCAGTCGAATGAGGATGATGCACTCCCCTCGCGGCCAGGCGCCGGCGGGGGTCTTCCGGCACCGGGTCGGCAACGCGCTCGTCCTGCACGCCGACGAGCGCATCAGCGTCCAGGCCCGGTCGCTGGCCCTGGCGGTCGCCGAGGACCCCGACAACGACATCGTCGTACTCGATCTCCACGACGACCTGCCGATCGGCACCTGGGGGTCGGTCGCCGCGGCGCTGAAACGGAGCCGGCGGGGCATCCGGCTCGTCGTCTGCGGGGCGTCCGCCGACACCGGTGCCCTCGCCGCGCAGTGGCTCTGCGACCGGCTACGCCGTCCGGTCGTCACGCCGCACGGGCGGACCGTCCGCGCGGCGGCCGGGACCATCTTCGCCCACGCCGCCGAGGGCAGCGGTTGGGTGCGGTATCGGCCGGGCCGGACGCCGGCCTGGGAGTCCCAGCGGTTCCCCGCCCCGGCCTGGGACGCCGCCGCCACGCGGTTCCGGCCGACCAGCGCGGTGGCCGCCGTCGAACCCATCCCCGGCGGAGTGTGGATCCGCGACACCCGCGATCCGGCCGTGGTCAGTTCCCGTTGGCAGTGGCTGGTGGCCGTGCTGCCCTGCCAGCCCGAGGCGATGACGGTCGTCCTCGGCTGCCCCGGCACGCCGCCCCTCGCCATAGACGACGTCGCCCGCTTCTGGCGCGGACTCGACCCGGACGGCCGGCGACACGCCCGGTTCGTGCAGTACGGGCCGGTCCAGCTGCCGGCGGGCGAGGCTCTGGGCCAACGGCTGGCGGACGTGCTGGAGACGCCGGTCGTCTGCTTCGGCGGCGTCCCCGTCGGGCGCCCCGACCGTACGCACATGCACACCGTCACGCCGGACGGACGCCTCGGCTGGCAGGTCCTCGTCCGGGAACTCGCCTTCACCCCCCGCCCCACCCCCGGCGCCGCCGCCAAGCTGCCACGGATCCTCAGCCACCGCGCCCCGGCGCTGCTCGGAGACCCGGTCGGCCCACTGGTCCACCGCTACGCCACGGACGCGGTCGTCGAGATCGTCCAGTCCGGGCTCTGGATCCGCACCGACGACCCGCCGCGCGCCGCCGGCCGGATCCGGGCCCGTCCGGCCGATCCCGCCCGGCACGCCCTCATCGTCGACGACACGGTCCCGTCCCGCGTCCCGCGCCTGCGTGAGCTCGCCGAGGACCTGGCCGCGCGCCTGGATCCGGCGACCAGGGCCCGCAGCACCCTGCACCTCGCGTCGGCGGTGGCGGCCGGGCGGCGAGGACGATCCGGCGGCAGCGCCCAGGGCGACCTGGGTGACGGCCGGACCTACCGGTTCACCGCCGCGGACCTGGCTCTGGGAGAGTCGATCGAGGTGGCGCCCCCGCCCGCCGAGGCGCTCGCGATGATGTCCGTTCCCGGGCCACAGTCCCCGTCCTGGGTGCCGACGTCGGACACCCGGGCGGTGGCCGGCGGACCGAACGTCGCTGCCGCCGACTTCCTGACCGCGCCCGTCGCGGACCTGCCGGAAGCCGGACCCGGCCCGGTCGCGGTGCGGCCGCCCGCCACCACCGCCACCGCGCAGGCCGCCGCCGCAGCCACCACCGGGGGCACCGAGGCGCTCGGCGGCCGGCCGGCGGGAACGGCCGGCGGTTGCCTCGGCGAGGTCGCGGCACCGTCGCGCGCGCCCGTCGTGTCCCCGCCGCGTCTGCCTGTCGGGTCCCCGTCGCGCCCGCCCGTCGTCGTGTCGCATCTGCCGGTCCCGGTCCGGGTGGCGCCCGGCCGTCCGGGGGACCCCGCCGTCGTCGCCCCGCTCTGGGACCAGCCCGCACAGGCGGACGATCCCACCGGCAAACCCCTTGCGCCGGAACCGTCGGCCGCCACACCGGCGGCGAGCCCGAGGCTGCCCGCGCGGCCGGACCCGCTGCCTGCCGCCCCCTCCGGCCCGGCCGCCCCGCACCGGGATCCCGCCACCCGACCCGGTCCGGCCGAGCCGCCGGCCGCGGTTCCGGCACAGAGCGCGACCCGCGGACCGGATGCCGCCCGGCGACCCCTGCGGTTCCAGACCACACCGGCGCCTGACGCGCAGGGGCTAACCACCTCGACCGGGCTCGACGCGGAGCGGTCGTGGCTGCGACAACGGTTCGGCCAGGAGTTCGACGGCGCCACCAGCGCGATCTCCCGGCTGCTCGCCGAGCATCCCCGTCTGCACGCCGGCGGCGACTCCCTGGTCGACACGGTCGCCGTACGCCTCTACCTGTCGGCCCGGGGCGAGGCCGTGGACCGGGCGCTGCGCGCCGGGTCGGCCGGCGACGCGGTGTACTTCGCCCGGTGCGTGGCGGCCGGGGTCGCCCGGCTGCCGTCGCACCGGGGCGCCGCCTGCCTCTCCGCCACGCTCTCCGGCGAAGACCTGCGGGAGATCGCCGCGCGGGAGACGCTGACGGACTGGGGGTTCACCCACGCGTTGACCGAGCCGCCCATGAACGTCCCGGGAAACGTCGACGTGCTGCTCTGGTCGATGACCGCCCGCCGGACCCGGCTGCTGGAGCCGGCGGACGACCATCGCGCCGCCAGCCGGGTGCTGTTCCTGCCCGGTACCCGCTTCAAGGTGCTGGAGGTGGCGCAACCGGATCGGGATCGCCCCGGCCGCCTGCTGCTGCGTGAACTCACCGCCGAAGAACCGGTCCGCCAGCGCGGTCCCTTCGACGACCTCGCGCTCACCTCGCTGCTCCGTTGTCACGACCGATGGACGGCGACCGGCCGACGTGGCCGGGTCGGCGAGGCGACGGTGCCCCGCCTCACCCACCTCCCAGGCATCGCGTGACGGAGCGTAGCCAAACTCGGTCGTCGGCATCAGCGTCGCGCGGCATCCCGCCGCGCCGGCGGGAGCGCTGGCCGGCCACGGTACGTGTCGTTGTCGACGGGTCGATGTCTTGATATACCTGACGATGCCGGCGTAGGCGCTCGCGCGGATCCGTCGGATCCGTCCAAGAGGGAGACACAATCGACACGGCGTACCGCGTGAGCCCGTTGCACTCGACCGACCCCGAGCGGATGGGTGACTACCTGCTCGTCGGCCGCCTCGGCCGGGGCGGCATGGGCCTGGTCTACCTCGCGGAGAGTGACGACGGCAGCTATGCCGCGATCAAGCTCATCCATCCGGACCTCGCGACCGATCCCGAGTTCGCCGGGCGCTTCCGTGGCGAGGTCGAGCGGGCCCGGCAGGTGCCACCCTTCTGTACCGCCGAGTTCCTCGACGCCGACCTCGACCACGACCCGCCGTACCTGGTCGTCGAGTACATCGACGGCCCGAGCCTGGACGAGGTCGTCGCCGAACGCGGTCCGTTACGGGGTGGCGCGTTGCAGTCGCTCGCGGTGGGGATCGCCACCGCGCTGACCGGCATCCACGGGGCGGGCATCATCCACCGCGACCTCAAGCCGGACAACGTCCTGCTGGCACCCGGCAGCCCCAAGGTGATCGACTTCGGCATCGCGCGATCGTTCGAGGTCACCAGCAAGTACACCCGCACCGACGTCATGGTCGGCACGGTGGCCTACATGGCCCCGGAGCGATTCTCGGGCGAGTCGGACAAGCCGGTCACCGCTGCCGCCGACGTGTTCGCCTGGGGCTGTGTGATCGCCTTCGCCGGCACCGGGAGGACGCCGTTCCACGGCGACTCGCCATCCGCCACCGCGGCGCGCATCCTCACCCAGCCGCCGCAGCTCGACGGATTACCGGAGCCCCTCCAGGAACCGGTACGCGCGGCGTTGGCGAAGGAGCCGGCCGACCGGCCGACCGCCCCGGAGCTGCTCGCGATGCTGCTGGGCACCCGGTCCGGGGCGGCGGCGCCCACCGTCGACCAGCCCCGGGCGGCGGTGCCCGAACGTCCGACCCGGCCGGCCCGCCACAGGCGGGCGGCGCTGATCGCCCTCGCCGCGCTGCCGGTGCTCGTCGGTCTGACGGTCGCCGGCGTGGTCGCCACCACCGACCTCCGACCGGAGGCGGAACCTGTCACGTCGCCGCCCACCGGGTCGCTGCCGCTGCCGCCGTCGCCGACGAGCGCGGTGTCCGCGCAGACGCCGGCCCCGGAGCCGACGCCGCCGCCCTCGGCCGTACCCACCCCGGCCCGCACGCGCAGCGCGCCGGCCGCCGGGAACGAGCCCTCCAGTCCCGCGGCCAGCCCCGCGACGCGGGCCTCGGTGAACACCTCTGGCCGCAATCTGGCCCTCGGTCGACCCGCGACCTCCTCCGGCGTGGAGAGTCACGTGTGGGCCGCCGGCTACGCCGTCGACGGTAACCACCTGAGCCGATGGGGCAGCCAGTTCAGCGACAACCAGTGGCTGACCGTGGACCTCGGCGCGCAGTGGCAGATAAACGAGGTCGTGCTGCGCTGGGAACACGCGTACGCCACCGGCTACCGGCTGGAGGTCTCCCCCGACGGCCGGCGGTGGACGACGGTGCACCGCACCTCGGCGGGACAGGGCGGGGTCGAGCGGATCGCCACCGACGGCGCGGCGGGCCGCTACATCCGGATGTACGGCACCCAGCGCTCCGGCAACTACGGCTACTCCCTGTACGAGATCGAGGTCCGCTGAGCGTCCCGCCCCTCCGGCTGCCGGCCGGCGGAGAGGTCCACGCCGTACCCGCCCAGCCGGCGACGGGCGCGGCGCAGATCCCACCGGGCGCCGAGCACGGCATACAGGTCCGCCGCCTCGCCGCCGGCCCGGGCCGCCGCGTGCGGACGCCGACCGGCGGCGAGCAGCACCGCGGCGTCCTCCAGCGCGGCGGCCAACTCCACCACCCGGCCGACCGCGCGGTAGTGCGCCGCCGCTGCCAGCGCGGGCTCCGGGTCGCCGGTGAGCAGCGCCCGGCATCGTGCCGCCGCCGGATGCGCCCGCACCGGCCGGACCTCCCTGGCCGCCTCGTCGGCACAGACGGCCGCCGCCTGTTCGGCCACGTCGCGTCGATCCAGCGCCAGCGCGAGCCGGACGGTGTCGGGCAGCCACTGGTGCCGCAGCAGCAACGGGGCGTACGCCGGCACCAGCAGCGGGTCGAGGATGCGCAGGGCCTGCTCCGGGCGGCCCTGCTGCTCGGCGATCAGGGCGCGGGCGGCCAGCAGGAAGTCACAGCTCTCGCGCTCGGCCCCGGTGGCCGGCGTGAGGTCGGTCGAGTCCAGGTGCCCGCTGGCCGACACGGCGTCGTCGCGGCGGGCGGCGACGAGCGCGGCCGCGCCGTGCAGCAGCATGGCGACCGCACCCGGCTCCCGGGTGCCCAGCAGAGTGGACCCGGCCGGGTCCTCGGTGACCGCGCTGACCACGGACGACACGTCGTCCCAGCGGCCCGACCAGTAGTGCTGCACCGCCGCGGCGACGTGCAGTCCGGCCGGTAGCCGGTGCCGCAACGCGAGGAGCGCGGCCTCGCGCAGCGTCCGCTCGGCCTCGTCCAGCCGGTCCAGGTTCTGCAGCGTGAACGTCCGGTTGTCGAGCAGGTCCAGGTACAGGCCGCTGAAGGCCGGGTTGTCGCGCATGATGTCCAGCGCGCGATCGACGTACTCCAGCGCCCGCTCGTGGTCGCGCCGGATGGTGTTGGTCAACCAGGTGGTCTGCAGGGCGAACGCCGCGTCGTACGGCTGGTTCGCGGCGAGCGCGGCGGTGCGCAGCGCGGTCGCCGTCCGGTCCACCCGGTCCAGGTCGTCGAGCGGACCCCGGTGGAGGTTGGCCAGCAGCACCCGGTGCCGGGTGTGCCAGAGCGCGGGTACGGCGGGGTCGGCCAGCGCCTCCTCGAGGATGCCGAGCGCCGTCGCGACGTCACCGCTGCGATGGGTCATCGCGGCGAGCAGGTGACGCATCTCGGCGCGGTCGGCCGGGTCCGAGGCGAGCCGGAACGCCTCCCGCGCCGCGGCCAGTGCCGGCCGACCGTGCCGGAACTCGAGCCGGACCAGCGAGACCAGCAGACGCTCCCGCTGCCCCGGGTCGGGCAGGTCGGTGTCGAGCACCCGGCGGAGCAGCGCGCCGGCGAGCCCTGGTGCCCGGCGGACCAGCTCGACGTGATGGGTTACCAGCCAGGACACCACCCAGCCGTCCACCGTCGAGATCGCCGCGGCGAGTTGCTCGGCCACCCGACCCACCGGGCTGCCGCCGTTCGCCAGCACCTCGGCGGTGTGCCGGTGCAGCGCCGACCGGGCCGGGGCGGGGATGCTCTCGTACAGCATCTGCCGCAGGAACCGGTGCCGGAACGCCAGGTCGGTGCCGGCGTCCACGACGACCCTCGCGGCGAGCGCCTCCTCCAGGCTCGACACCAGGTCGACGGCGGAGCGACCGGCCACCGCGCCGACGTCGTCGACGGAGAACCGGGCACCGAGCAGCGCGGCCGTCCGGAGCACCTCCTGGGTGTCGGCGGTGAGGCTGTCCATGGCGGCGCGGATCATCGCGAGCAGCGGGCGCGGAGCGTCGATCGGGGTGGAGTCGGGGATGTCGGCCCTACCGTCGGCCACCCGCACCGCGTCCCGTCGCAGCAGGGCCGTGGTCAGCTCGTGGGCGTAGCGGGGGTTACCCGCCGAGATGGCGACCACCTTCGCCAGGTTCGGCCCGGGGGGCACGCCCACCAGACCGGTCACCACCTGCTCGACCACGCTCTCGGGCAGGGCCTCCAGTTGGAGCAGGTGACCCTGCCGGGCCTGGACGGCGCGGCGCAGCCGCGCCAGGTCCCGGGCGCCCGGCTCCAGCCGGGCGGCAGCCACCAACAGCAGCGGCGACCGGCGGGTGACCGCGACCAGCCGCTCCCAGAACGGGGCACCGGACCGGTCGGCGACGTGCAGACCGTCGAGCACCAGCACGAGAGGAGTGGTGGCGCAGGCGGCGCGCACCTCGGCCAGCACCCGCTCGGACGTCGCCGGGGTGACGGTCCCGGCCACCCCGGCGATCCCGCCCGGCCCGGCGGCGGGTGGGTGACCGGCGGCGGCATCGGCCGGCAGTCCCAACGCCCGCATCACCGCCGAGAGCGGGACGTCCTGGTCCAGCTCCTGAGCGAGCCCCCAGACGACCCGGCAGCCTCGCTCGGCCGCGTCGTCGAACGCGGCGCGGAGCAGCGCGGTCTTGCCGATGCCGGGTTCGCCCTCGACCCAGACGACGGTGCCCTGACCGGCGGCGACCGCCGCCACCAGTTCCCGCAGCCGACGCAGCTCGGTCTCCCGGCCGGGAAGGACCGGCGGACGCGGCCCGTCCGGCGCCGCCCGGTGCACGGGCTCGGATCGGGCCGGTGCCCCAGAATCGGGGCGCGACCCGGGCGGGGCGCCGGAGACGATCTCGTGCAGCCGGGCGAGGGCGACGCCCGGTTCGACGCCGAGCTCGGCACGGAGCGTGTCCCGGGCCGCCCGGTACACCTCCAGCGCCTCGGCTCGCCGGCCGCTGCGGTGCAGGACGAGCATCAGCAGCTCGTGCAGGGGCTCGTGCAGGGGGTGGTCGCGGACCAGCACGGCGAGGTCGGCCACCACGCCGTCGTCGCCCAACTCCACGAGGAGCCGGGCACGCCGCTCGGCGGCGCCGAGTCGCCGTTCGGCGAGCCGGATCCGCTCCGCGTCGAAACGATCACCGGTGAGCCCGGCGTACGCCTCGCCGTGCCACAGCCGCAGCGCCTCGTCGAGCCGGGCCACGGCGGCCGCCCGGTCGCCCGCCGCACCCAGCCGCTCCGCCTCGGCGCTGAGCGCCTCGAACCGCTCGCTGTCCAGGTCCTCGGGACGCAGGCGCAGGGCGTAACCGCCCCGACCGGAGGTCAGCGCGCCGGGTCCGAGGCTACGACGCAACCCGGAGACGTACGTGTAGACGTTGCCCACCGCGGTGGGCGGCGGCGTCGGTCCCCACACCCCCGCGATCAGCTCGTCGCGCCCGACGTCGCGCCCGACGGCTACGGCGAGCAACGCGAAGACCAGCCGTTGCCGGGCCGGCCCCAACGACAGTTCCCGATCACCGCGCCAGGCCCGGACCGGCCCGAGGACGGACACCCGCAGCGGCTCTTCCGCGGTGGTCACCATCGACCCTTCGAATTGGGGTACGGGAACCGGACCTCGCGACGGACGGGGCCACCGGTCACGGGACGGTGGTCCTTCCCTCGCCGAGGAGCCCGGACCGGGACAAGTGCGGCTCCGTCGGATTGCCCGGCAGGCTCGGCCGGATCCGGCCGAGCAGGGCCCGTAGCCGGTCGATCCACCGCGGGCCGATCCGGCGCTCCCGCAACGCCACGTGGGCGATCTCTGCCGCGGTCTCGAAGTCGCCCCGCCGCTCGTGGCTGTGCGCGGCGATCCAGCGCATCTCACCCGCCAGCTCCGGATCGGCGGTACGCGCGGCGACCCAGCCGGCCTCGGCGGCGGCGTTGCGGTCCTCCCGCAGCAGCAGCCGGGCCAGCCAGGCGGTGAGCGTGAGCCGCCGGGCGGGGTCGAGAGCGTGCTGGGCATGCGCCTGCGCCAGCGCGGCGATGGCGATCTGCGGTGCCGCCTCGGCGACCCGTTCGACGTGCTCGGCCAGCCAGCCGCCGGTGCAGTCGTCGACCGGGACATCCCCGGCGAGCATCAGCGCCACCACCCGTTCGGGCGCCGTGCCCGCCGCGGCGAGCCGGCCCGCGTACAGGCGGCAGAGGGTGACCCGGAGCGCGGCCGGCGTGCTCCCGCACAGGGTGCGGACCACGACCCGGTGCCGGAAGCGCAGCCGGTCCCCCGGCGCGAGGATCCCGGCGGCCCGCACCGGGGCCAGCAGCCGGGCAAGATCGTCGAGGTGGTGCCCGGTGGCCGCGCCCACCTCGGCCACCGTGCAGCCGGCCGGCTGCGTGCCCGGCGCCCGCACCTCGTACGCGCTGAGGAACGCGACGGCCCGCAGCACCTGGCGGGTCTCCTCGGGGTACGGCGAGAGGTGCGCCCTGACCGCCGCCAGCAGACCGGCCTCCGGGAACGGGTCGATCCCGCCCGCGGCGAGCTGCCGCAGGTATTCCGGATGCCCGCCGGCATCGTCGAGGATCCGGGCCAGCTCCTGGGGCTCGGGCGGTTGCGGGGCGACCGCCCGGACCAGTGCGCCCGCCGCGCCGGAGTCGAGCGGGCCCAACGTGACGACCTCGGCGGCGGACTGCTCGGCCGCCCATCCCGCGCCGGGCCGGACGGCGGCCACCAGCAGCAGCGGTAGCTCGCTCGCCTGCCCGCCCAGCGTGGCCCAGGCCCGCAGCGTGGTCGGATCGGCCCAGTGCAGATCGTCGACGACGAGGATGAGCGGTGCCTCGGCCGTGGCGCGACGGACCAGTTCCACCGCCCGGGCCGCCGCGTCGGCGTCCGCCCGGGCGGCCCGGCGGCGCTCGGCGTCCACCTCGTCCGTCCCGTCGGCACCGGCACGATCGGCGAGGTGGGCGCCGGCGGACTGATCGGCGTCGGGCCCTTCGGGTCGTGCGGACACGGCGACCAGTGCCTCCACCGTGGGATGCTCCGGCCCGGCCGCCAGCGCGAACTCGACGCAGTCGCGCAGGGTGCCGAGTGGGGTATCCCGGGCGACCTCGTCGCCGACCGCCCAGCCGATGCGGCACCCCTCCGGCGCGGTGGGCAGCGCGGCCGTGAGCAGGGCCGTCTTGCCGATGCCGGCCGGACCTTCGAGCAGGATGCTGCCGCCCCGCCCGGTGGCGACCTCGGTCAAGGCCCGGCGCAGCCGGTGCAGTACCGCGCCGCGGCCGAGCAGCAGGTCGGCGCCGGTCCGGACACCGGGCCCGGATTTGGCCACCGGGACGCCTCCGGTAGGGAGCTCCGACCCGCCGGCCGGCTCGACGCGACCATTGGCGACCGGTACGCCGACGGCCGGCACACCGCCGCCTGTCACGACGGATCGGCTCGCGGGCCGGCCCGCCGCCGGCAGCCCGGCGAGTCTGTCCCGCAGGTCCTCCCGGTGCGGATGGGCCGTCGACAGTTCGCGCAGAAGCTGGGCGGCCTCCCCGTGGCGGCCGCTGCCTGTCAGCAGCTCGGCGTACCGCTCGGTGGTGGCGAGCCGCAGCTCGGCCAGGCGCAGCCGCTGTCCCTCGGCGAACGGCCCGGGGACCCCGGCGAGCGCCTCGCCACGCCACAGGCGCAGGGCCGCCGCCACGGTGGCCAGTTCGGCGTCGGTGTGCCCGGCGGAGCGTTGCCGCTGGGCCGCCTCGCGCAGCGACTGGAATCTGAGGACGTCGACGGAGTCCGGCGAGAGATGCAGCTGGTAGGTGCCGCCGCCCGAGCTGAACAGCCGTCCCGCCGTCCACCGGCTCCGGGTCGGCTCAAGCATCTGACGCAGCGTGGAGACGTACGTGTAGATGTTGCCGGTCGCGCTGGGCGGCGCGTCCGCACCCCAGACGGCGCTGACCAGCTGGTCGCGGGAGACACCCTGCCCGGTGTGCAGGGCGAGCACGCAGAGTACGGCTGTGCGACGTGCCGAGCCGAGCACGAGCTCGGCCCCGTCCCGCAAGGCTCGCACCGGACCCAACAAACGGAGGTCGATCCCCACCTGCTCCGCTGACATGGCTGCCCTTAGCTCGCTGCTTCGAGTGCCTGAAGCCCCGCGAAACGGTCGGGGGCGTCTGGCACCCCGCTACCGGCGGAATCTCGTTGAACGCCCCACCCGCTTACTCCCCACCTGCCGATTGTCCACCATCCGTGACGGCATCTGCCAGTCAGGATGATCGTCGGGCTGACGGCAGCCCGCGCCGTCCACCCGGCAGGCCGGAGCACGGCGGGCGGAAGACCGGGCAGATCGGACCGGAGTCCGGGCACACCCGGAGGCGGTGCCTTCCGCCTCCGCCGGCGGCCTGCTGCACTCGACCGGTGTCGGCTGATCCGAATCCACCGGCGGACCCGTTCGCCGGTGAGCTTCTGCTCACCCTCGCCCGTGAGGGGCGGTTCGTGCTGGACGCGGCGCAGGCCGACCAGGTCATAGCCGAGCTGGAACGCACCCTCTCCGCGGTACGGGCCCGGCTCCGGGTCCTGCGGATCTGGCGGCACGTGCCGACCCAGCGGGTGGACGAGATCCCCGACGACCTCGCCCTGGACGTCGTCGACGCCGTCTTCGCCGACCAGCTCGCGCCCGGTCGGCTGGAGCTGGCCGCGACGGAGATTCCCAAGTACATCGAGGCGCTGCGCCGGGCCCGGGTGGTGCCGCCCGGGACTCCTCGGCCCACCGACCGCTGAACGCGGTGGCCGCAACCCTTCACGTGCCGGCGACCAGCCGTGAAGACGGCGTGGAGATTTTCTGAAGGGTCGTTTCGCAGACTTTCGCCGCAGCCATGAGACGCGGAGGTTCCGGTGGAGAAGGTTCGGCTTGTCCTGCAGGCGTCAGACCCGTTCAGCTATGCGGGGCTCGACAGCTTCCTGCGGTCCCGTCCGGCGATCGAGCTGTTGCCGGCCGACGATCGCGCGGGTGCGCAGGTGCTGGTGTTCGGCTGCGAGCAGCTGACCGTGGACGTGGTGGCGACGCTGCGACGCTCGGCTGCGGAGACCGGCCTGCCAGTGGTCCTCGTGCTCCGTGAGATCACCGAGAGCGAGCTGCTCACGGCGGTGGAGTGCCGGGTGGTGGCCATCCTGCCGCGAGCGGCGGTCACCGCCGAGCGACTGGCGCACAGCGTGCTGGCCGCGGCCAGCGGTGGAGGCGTCATGCCGCCGAACCTGGTCGGCGAGTTGCTCAAGCACATCGAACGGCTCCAGCGCGAGGTGCTCGCCCCGAACGGCCTGAACGCCTCCGGTCTCACCCCGCGCGAGGTCGATGTGCTGCGACTGATGGCGGACGGGTTCGACACCGGCGAGATCGCCGGCAAGCTCTGCTACTCCGAGCGGACCGTCAAGAACGTCATCTACGGCGTCACGCACAGGCTGAAGCTGCGCAACCGTTCGCACGCGGTCGCGTACGCGCTGCGGGCCGGCATGATCTGACCCGCGCGGAGCCTCACCGCGACCGCACCAGCGCCCGCCAGTAGTCGCCGGCCGGGTCCCGGGCGGCCAACCAGCGCTCGGCGTCCGCCCGCGGCGGCAGCACGTCGAGCAGCAGCTCGTGCAGCCGGATCGCGCGCGGCGCCCGCTCCAGCACCCACGCGTCGACCGCCGCGACGGCGGCGACCTCGGCCGGCTCGCGGCGCAGCAGCGCGGTGTGGTCGAGGTCGGTGGCGATCCGCAGGCCGGCGCCCTCGGCGAACACGGAGAACACGACGCTGCGCTCCCCCGCCTCGACGGCGAGCGTCACGTCGAACACCAGCACATCGTCGCCGGCCGGCACGGGCAGCAGACCGGCCGCCGGCACGAGGTAATGCACCGCGAACGTCACCCTCCCATGATCCCCCACCCCTGGAAGGGGTCAACCGGCGGCGAAGCGGGCCCGCCCCCGTATCGGAGGGTGCCCGCTTCGCTTCGGGCGCTACGCCAGCCTCTCGACGGTCGAGGCCGACGCGGCCTGCTCCCGCTCGACGCGGCGGCGCCGGGTCGGCAGTGCGAGCGTGGGGTTGGCGACGGCCCAGGCGGCCCCCTTGCAGACCAACTCCTTGTAGACGGCGGCGAGGCGTCCGGTCAGGACCGCCCGCCTGGTGCGGTCGTCGGCGGTGACGTACTGGATCAAGCCCTCCCTGCGGCCCAGCGAGACGCACTGGTTGACGTAGCGGATCGAGACGTTCGGGAGCTTTCCGCCGGTCAGGCGCGCCGCGATCGCGTCGGCGGCCTGCCACGCGCCCGGGCTGCCCGAGGCGCACGACATTCGTAGCGGCTTGTCGGCCGGCCCCATCGCGTAGGCGGCGTCGCCCACGGCATACACATCGGGGTGCGAGACTGAGCGCATGGTCCGGTCGACCACGATCTGGCCGGTCCCGGTGACCTCCAGGGCGGTCGCCTTCGCAATCGGGTGGACTGCGAAGCCGGCAGTCCACACGGTGACCGCGGCCGGGATGGTGTTGCCGTCGGCGGTGGCGACGTGATCGGCTTCGACGGCGGTGACGGCGGAGTGCTCGTACCCGGTGATGCCGAGCTTGTCGAAGACGTTCCGCAGGTGCCTACGGCCCTTCGGCGAGAGCCAGTCGCCGAGGCCGCCGGAGGCGGCGAGGGCGACGTCGAGGTCCGGGCGGGCCTCGGCGATCTCGGTCGCGGCCTCCAGGCCGGTGAGGCCGCCACCGACGACGACCACGGCCAGCCCGGCATCGAGGTGGGCCAGGCGCTCGCGCAGCCGGAGTGCTCCCGGCCGGCTGGCGATCTCGTGGGCGTGCTCGGCGACCCCGGGGACGCCCTGGGTGTTCCAGCCGCTGCCGAGGGCGTAGACAAGCGTGTCGTAGGCGAGTTCTCCGGCGCCGTTCGCGTCGACGACGGCGACCGTCCTGCGGTCGGCGTCGACACCGGTGACCTTCGCAAGCTTCAGTTCGACGCCGGTGCCAGCGAACATTCCGCGCAGTGGCCGGAGCCTGAGGTCCTGGCCGGCGGCCAGCTGGTGCATGCGGACGCGTTCGACGAAGTCGGGCTCGGAGTTGACGAGGGTGATGGCGACGTCCTCGCGGCGGAGCCGCCTGGCGAGGCGGCCGGCGGCGATGGCTCCGGTGTATCCGGCTCCGAGAACGAGGATGCGGTGCGGCATTTCGCTGCTCCTGTCTTCTGCGGGTCTGCCACTTGAACCGGGCGGCCCGCCGTTTCCTGACAGGGAACGACGTGAAGCACCTCACAGAGCGTTCAGAAGGCGTGGAACAGGGGCTCCCCGTGGCCGGAGGTCGCCCACTGCGCGGTTGCGCGTTCGAGCTTGTCGGGGTTGACCTGGTTACGGAACGCGGCGATGCCCTCGGCGGTGACCTCCAGGCACATGACGCCGACGACCCGGCCGTCCAGGACGACCACGACGGCGGGTTCGCCGTTGGCGGTCCAGGCGTGGACCTCGGGGGAGCCGCCGACGATGGCGCGCTTGGCCTCGCTGGGTTTGAACAGGCCCCGCAGGAACTTCGCGACAGCGACGGCGCCCTCGAACGCCCTGGCGCGGGCCGGGACCTTCCCGCCGCCGTCGCCGATCGCGATGGCGTCCGCGGTGAGCAGGCGCACGAGCGGCTCGGTCTGGCCGCTGGTGGCGGCCGCCAGGAACTCCTCGACGATCCGCCGGGCGGCGGCCCTGTCGATCTCGGTACGGGTCTTGCCGTCCGCGACGTGCTTCTTGGCGCGGTGGAGGATCTGCTGGCTGGCGGCCTCGGTGATGTCGAGGATCTCCGCGATCTCGCGGTGCGGGTAGTCGAAGGCCTCCCGCAGCACGTACACCGCCCGTTCCCGCGGGGCGAGGCGCTCCAGCAGGGTGAGGACCGCGTACGACACCGATTCGCGCTGCTCGACGGTCTCGGCCGGGCCGAGCATCGGGTCCCCGCCGAGCAGCGGCTCGGGGAGCCACTGGCCCACGTAGGTCTCGCGGCGCGCCCGCGCGGAGGTCAGCTGGTTGAGGCACAGGTTGGTGAGGACCTTCGTCAGCCACGCCTCGGGGACCCCGATGCGGTCGACGTCGGCGGCCTGCCAGCGCAGGAACGTCTCCTGCACGGCGTCCTCGGCCTCCCCGGCGGAGCCGAGAAGACGGTAGGCGATGGTTTCCAGGCGCGGCCTGGAGGCCTCGAACCGGTCGACGTCCTCCGCGGTCAAGGGCATCTCCCGATCCTAGCCTCGCCCTTTTCAGGGTGACTGTGATCTTGAATGTCGCCCAATTAAAGGTCACCGTCACCGGGTAGGCCACCTGGCGATCCCTCTGACCAATCAGGACGGTCCGGACGTGCGCCAGCCTTCCGCCATGGCACCGGCATTGCCACCGCCAGCACCAACTGGCCGGCTCAGGGGCGTAGCCCGGCCAGTTGGATGTCCAGGTAGCGGTCCGCGTCGTCGGTGCCGCCGATCCGCACCGCGTGCTGCAGGCCGCACAGGAGGCGCCGCAGGTCGTCGGCGGTCAGGTCGGGGCGGATCACGCCTTCGGCGCGGGCCCGGTCGAGCAGGGTGGCGATGGCCGCGGCCAGGTCGCGGCTCAGGTCCACCGTCTCGTCGCAGGCCGCGTCGGCGGTGGCCAGCACCTCGGCCAGCGCCGGATCGGAGAGCTGGATCCGCAGGCCCACCCGCAGCAGCGCGGCCAGGCCGGTGCCCACGTCCGGCTCGCGGGACGCCGCCACCGCGTCGGCGACCAGAGTTTCCAGGCTCTGCGCGGCGAGCGACTCCAGCAGGACCTGCCGGGTGGGAAAGTGACGGTAGACCGTACCCACGCCGACGCCGGCCGCCTTGGCCACCGCGTTCATCGACAGGTCGGGGCCGCCAGCGGCCATGCGGTCCCGGGCGGCTGCGAGCATGCGGGCGCGGACCCGGGCCGAGTCGGCGCGCAGGCTCTCCGCGTTCGTGGTGGGAGACACACCTGGAGGATAACTTATCCGTTCTCGTGCTAGCTTCTGCGGCAGGAACGGATAGTTCATCCGCTAAGGAGATGGCGATGGCGCTGACCTGGACCCTGGACCACATGCCGAACCAGACCGGACGGACCGTCGTGGTCACCGGTGCCACCAGCGGGCTCGGCAGGATCACCGCGACCCGGCTGGCCGAGGCGGGTGCGACCGTGCTGATGGCGGTACGCGACACCGCAAAGGGCGAGCGCGTCCGCGCGGAGATGCGCGGGGACGTCGAGGTGCACCGGCTCGACCTCGCCGACCCACGCTCGATCCGTACCTTCGCGGAGTCGCTGGGCCACCGCCGGATCGACGCGCTGATCAACAACGCCGGCACCCCTGCCCGGGAGCGCGCGCTCACCCCCGAGGGGTACGAGCGGGTGATCGCCACCAACCACCTGGGACCATTTGCACTGACCGGGCTGCTGCTGAACCGGTTTCGCCCGGACCGGCTGCCCCGGGTGGTGACGGTCGGCTCCAACTTCTACCGGCAGGTGCGCTCCGGCACCGACGACGAGAACCTGGCCGCCACGGGAACGTTCCAGCCGCTGCGCCAGTACGTCCGGTCGAAGGTGTCCAACCTGCTCTTCGCCCAGGAGTTGGACCGCCGGCTGCGCGCCGCGGGCTCGCCGGTCCGCAGCTTCGCCGCCCACCCGGGGATGGCCTGGACCGGGATGCAGGACAACCCGGGCAACATCGCCGAGCGGGTCTTCGTGGCGGCGCTGGGCGCCCTGGTCGCGCGCAGCGCCGAGGCGGGCGCGCTGCCGATCCTCTTCGCCGCCACCGACCCCCGGGCCCGGTCCGATGCCTTCCACGGACCGTCCCAGCGCAAGTGGGACGAGCGCGTCCACTTCGCACCCATCGTGGCGCCCGGCAACGACCCGGACCGGGCCGCCCGGCAGTGGGCGATCGCCGAGGCGGCAACCGGTGTGCACTACCTCAGCAGGGTCCGCCTCTGACGTCCGACTCCTGGGGGTAGGTCGTCGCCTCCGCGGGTAGCACGGACCGGCGACGGGGCCCGGCCCTCCCGACGGAGAGCCGGGCCCGGTCCGATCGGCGCGATCAGTCCGTGCAGGACGGCTGGTCGAAGTGCCCCGGTGTGCCGGGGAACGCCGGTCCGGCACCCCCCTCGCGGGTGTCGCGTGGATAGACGTACGACAACTCGAGGAACGCCGAGGTGCCGGCCGTGGTGACGTCGGTCGGGCTGCGACCGGCGCCGGAGGCCCAGGCCACCCGGGTCAGGAAATTCTGCATGGCCGGGCTGTGCTGGCGGATGTCGTTGAACCCGCCGTTGGCCGCGTTGCAGTGCGTGTACAGGTTGTAGGCGCCGTTCCAGTCGAAGAGCCGGTCGCCGTTGTTCGGGCCGTTCGCCGTCACGTCACCCTGCAGCACGTCCCGGTCCCAGCCGCCGTAGATCCAGTCGGTGCCGTGGTGGTGCTGGTTGTCGGCCACGGCGGCGTCGTCCAGGTTCGTCATCTCGAACCACAGGCACGGGTCGACCGTGCCCGACGCCAGGTCCGCCGGCCAGGCCCCGGCCGCGCAGTTGTCCGGGTACGCCCCACGGGGACGGAAGTCCAGCAGGTCGGAACTGAGCACCGCGGTCACGGCCGGGCCGTCGACCGCTCCGGCGCCGCCGAAGAGGTGGTCGACGTACTGGTCGCGGTCGCCCCGGGCGGCGGCGCTGAAGACACCGTTCACCTGGCACTGCGGGTTGGCCGCGTCGAGCACCGGGTCGCAGCCCTTGCCGCCCCACAGGACGTCCGACCCCGCCGACCCGAAGAGCTGGTCGCCGCCGCTGTCGCCGTTGGCGACGTCGTCACCGAACCCGGTGTGGATGTTGTCCGCCCCGGCGCCGCCCCGGACCCGGTCCCCCGAGCCGGCGGTCAACCCCGAGTGCGGCATCGGCGCCGAGGTGGCGCTGCCGATCCAGGCGTCCCCGTCGGTGTCGTGCGACAGATCCACGCGCCGGTCGTAGTCGCCGGCCCGGAATCCGGTGTACGTCTCCTGCGGCACCGACGACAGCGTGACGGTGAAGCCCAGCGCCGCCACGTCGTCCGCGTTGAGGTACTGACTCACCACGCCACCCCGGTCGCCGAGGATGGCGTCCCGGCCGTCGTCGCCGTACAGGGTGTCGGCGCCGAGCTCACCGAAGAGGTCGTCGTCGCCGTCGCCGCCGCGGATGGCGTCGTCGCCGTCCTGGCCCCAGACGCCGTCGTTGCCGGCGTCGCCGTAGAGCTGGTCGCCGCCGAACGCGCCGGCCGGCTCGCAGGTGGCCTGGGCGGTGGTGCAGAACCGGGTGGACGGGCCGGGCAGCGCCGGATCGTGGGTACGGGCCCGGGTGGCGTCGGCCGGCACGGCACCGGTCGGGTACCGCTCGGTGTAGACCCGCTCGGTCGGGCTGCCGTCGACCGTGGTCACGCTCCGCAGCAGCGAGCCGTTGTCGCCGAGGAGCACGTCGTCGGCGCCGTTGCCCTCCAAAACGTCCGCGCCGTCGCGGAAGCCCGGGGCCGAGCTGCCGCCGATCAGGTCGTCCTGCCCGGCCGGCGTGCCGTCGCCGACGAGGTCGGCGGGGGCCGCCGGGTCGCCCGGCCAGCCCGGGTCGGGCAGCGGGGCGACCGTGGACCGTCCCGCCGCGCCGAGGGCGCTGTCCCCGCGCAGGACGTCCGTCCCGCCGTTGCCCTCCAGGTAGTCGCCGTCACCGTCACCGGTCAGGGCGTCGGCACCGTCCTGACCCCACAGCGTGTCGACGCCGTCGCCGCCGCTGATCCGGTCGTCGCCGTACCGGCCGGCGGTGGCCGCCGCCCGGTCCAGCAGCACCACGATCCGCGGGCCGAACGGCACGCCGCCGGCACCGACCCGGACGGTCACCGGAGTCGGTTGCTCACCGGCGAGCGGGCGCAGCACCGCGCCGTTGTCGCCGATGACGGCGTCGGACCCGGGTCCGCCGAAGACGGCGTCCGCGGCGTCCGGCTGGCCCGTGGTGGCCGCTCCGGTTCCGTCGTACGCGGTGCTGGAACCGCCGACGAGGTCGTCGTCGCCGTGGTTGCCCTCGACCCAGTCGACGCCGGGGCCGCCCTCGGCGAAGTCGGCGCCACCGCCGGCGTGCACCCGGTCGGGCCCGCCCTGGCCGAAGATGACGTCGTCGGAGTCCCCACCGAAGATCAGGTCGCCGCCGCTGGTGCCGGCCGCCGGGGTGAACCCGAGGTCGAACAGGGTGACCTTGCGCGGCGGGCCGGCCCGGCCCTGCGTCACCCGGGTCGCGTCGGCGTCGGCCGGCGCGAAGCGGGCGTTGTCCCCGGCGATCAGGTCGCTGTCGCCGTCGCCGTGGAGCTGGTCGCCGACGTCGGGCCGGCCCGCGCCGGCGGCCGGCTCCTGCGAGGAACCGCCGACGATCTCGTCCCGGCCGTGGCCACCGTGGACCGTGTCGGCGCCGTTGTTGCCCTCCAGCTGGTCGTGCCCGAGGTCGCCGTCGATCCGGTCGTCGCCGAGCCCGCCGTAGGCGAGGTCGTCGTCTCCCCCGCCGGAGATCACGTCCCCCGCGCCGGCCCCGGCCACGTCGCCGGCCAGGTCCAGCGGGTACGGCCCGACGTCGCCGAGGCGCGGGGTGCCGTTGTCGCCGACGATCCGGTCCGGCCCCTCCTCGCCGTACAGGTGGTCCGCACCGTCGGTCGCGCCGGCGGTGCGCCCACCGCCGTAGATCACGTCGCCGTCCCGGCCGCCGAAGACCTGGTCGCGGCCGGCGTTGCCCTCGGCGGTGTCCGCGCCGGTGCCGCCGAAGAGGCCGTCGTCACCGGCGTTGCCGAAGAGCAGGTCGTCGCCGTCGTCGCCGTGCAGCTGGTCGACGCCCGCCGCGCCCCAGGCCCGGTCGGCGCCACCGCCGAGGTGCAGGGTGTCGTCGCCGAGCTGGCCGCAGGCGCGGTCGTCGCCGCCGCCGAGGTCGGCCCGGTCGTTGCCGCCACCGGCCGACACCACCTCGACGCCGGCGCCGCCGAGGACGAGGTCGGCGGCGCCCTGGTCGGCGGGGGCCGGCTGGGCGTCGGCGAGGGTGGCGTCGGCGCAGGTCTCGGCGGGCAGGTGCCGGTCGCCGAAGACCGTCGCGCCGCCGTCGCCGCCGATCACGTGGTCGCTGCCGAGACCGCCGACGAGCAGCTTGGTCTGCGGCTGCGTGCCCGCCGGCAGCGGCTCGTGGACGACCTGACGGAACGGACCGTAGCCGTCCGAGCCGTCCGGCTCGCCGACCTGGGCGGGCTCCGCGATCACGTAGTCCTCGTCGGGCCCGCCGAACAGCTCGTCGGTGCCGTAGCCGCCGACCAGCACGTCGTCGCCGCCGTAGCCGTAGACGCGGCCGGTCTGGCCGTTGGCCGAGTGCGAGACGACGAGGTCCACCCCGGCGCTGCCGTGCACGGTGTCCTGACCGGCGCCGGTGTCGACCTGGTTGACCAGCCCGGCGTCGCCGGTGCCGGCCTGGTCCGCATCGGCGGGGACGTCGGTGCCGTACGTGTGGATGGTGTCGTCGCCCCTGCCGCCGTTGACGGTGTCCGCGCCGGGGCCGCCGACCATGGTGTTCCCGCCGTTGGGCCGGTCGTCGACGACCACGCCGAGCGTGTCGTCGCCGCCGTTGCCGTAGACGGTGCTCGCGCCGTGCCCGACAGTGACCTGGTCGTCCGCGCCGGCCTGCGCGCCGGTGGGGGCGTCCAGGGTCGTCCAGTCGACCAACCCGTCGAGGGTCCGGTCGCCCGCCGGGGTGCGCACGGTGGTGGCGCCCCGGTCGGTGCCGCCGAGGCCGCTGTCGCCGGCGACCACGTTGTCGCCGTCGCCGGTGGTGATGCTGTCGTTCCCGGCGCCGCCGGCGACCCGGCTGACCACGCCGGCCGCCTCGGCGGTGACGATCACGTCGTCGCCGCCGCGGCCGTCCACGTACGCCGGCCCGGTCCCGGTCCTGATCCGGTCCTTGCCGTCGGAGCCGAGCACCACCGCGGTCCTGTCGAACGCGGAGGTCCTGGTGCCGTCGCCGCTGGTGTCGCCGTCGCCGAGCAGCAGCACCGACAGGGAGCTCTTGTCCGGGTCGGCGACCTCGTAGCCGCGCCCGTCGACGACCACCCGGGTCAGGGCCGGGTCGAGGAACTCCTGCCGGCGGCCCAGGGCCTCCACCGCGAAGCCGTCGAAGTCGTCGGTGGCGCCCGGGGTGCCCGCGTCGGCGTAGTGCAGCGCGTACACCTTGACCACGTCACCGGCGTAGGTGTCGGCGTCGTTGTCCCACACCTCGTGCCCGCGCTGCTCCTTCTTGCCGAACTTGCCGGCGAAGACGACCAGGGTGTCCCCGACGGTGCCGGCGAGTTCCGGGGGTGGCGGGGAACAGTCCGGTTGCGCCCGGAAGTCGAGCAGGGTCGCGTCGACCAGGGTGAAGGCGAACTTCTTCTTGAACAGGAACAGGTCGATGGTGACGTAGACCCGCAGGAAGACCGAGAGCCGCCCGCTGGTGGTGAAGAGGCAGATCGGGTTGACCAGGAGTGCCTGGAGGAACTCGCGGGTGCGGAACTTCCCGTCGTTGTTCGGGTCGTTCCAGCTGAAGCCGACGGTGAGCTGGATGCCGCCCTCGATGCCGACCTTGACGATCAACACGCTCACCTCGGCCCCGGCGGCGATCTCACCGCGCAGGGTGACCACCGGGACGGCCTTGCCGCTGCTGTCGGAGGTCTTGAAGTACAACCCGTCGAGCAGGCTCACCGCGTCGACGGACGTGCCGTCGGTGGCGGCCTCGACCGCGTGCCGGATGCCGGCGGTGTCCAGGCCGGCGATGAACCGGGCGGTCACCGAGGCGCTGCCGGACAGGGTGACGAAGACCGGCGGCGGCGCGTAGACCGGGCCGAACGACTGCCGCCAGCTGAAGCCCAGCTCCAGCGGGCCCGAGTCGAAGCTGACCAGCTCGACGTCCTGGCCGAGCAGCAGCCCGAACAGCGAGCCCGGGTTGTCGAAGACCGGGAAGCTGAAGCCCGTCTTCTGGGCGTTGCTCCTGCCGTCGGCGGCGGGGGTGAACAGCTTCTCGCCATCGTCGCCGGCGGCCTCGTCGACCTTCGCCTTCACCTGTGCGCCGGAGGCCGGGTGGTACTCGGAGGTGCGGTCGATCAGGCCCTCGGCGGAGGCGGGAGAGACCTCCGTGGTCAGCGCCTTGGCGCTGTCCATCTTGAACGAGCCCAGCGGAATGGAGCAGCCGGAGTCGCAGTCGGGTATCCGGTTGACGAACGTGACCACGGCGCGCACGGTGTCGACGAAGTCGAGCTTCGGCCCGCCGTTGAGGGTACTGAAGGTCTTGGCGAGCCAGACCAGGGTGATGTCGGGGCCGCCGGTGGCCTTCGACAGGTCCGACAGCACCGGGATCGGCGCGTACAGGGTGTCGATGACCGGCTGCAGCGGCCCGGTGACCGCCTTGAGCTTCTCCACCACCGGTTTGAGGATCTTGTCGAAGAAGGCGCCGGCGTCCAGGGCGATGTCGGTGAACGTCACCTTCAGCGGCGTGGTGACGCCGTCGCCCGTCGCGGTGAGCCCGCCCCGCTTGTGCTCCAGGCCCCACTGCAGCCCGAAGGTGGCGCTGATGCCGGGCAGCGCGGAGTCCTCGCCGCCGGTGTCGACGGCCGCCGCCAGCTTCCAGTCGATCTTGACCTGGGCGGTGAGGTCGGTGGCGAGCAGCGAGCCCAGGTCCGCGAACTCGGCGAGGGTGAGCCGGTCGTCCGGGTTGGCCGTGCAGTCGGCGGTGACGGTGGGGTCGAAGCAGCTCTTCTCCCCCGTCGAGCCCTTCAGGTCGATGCCGAAGTACGCCTTCACCAGCGGGTCGGTGCTCCGCTTCGTCGCCTTCACCTGGATGAAGGCGAGCTGGGCGGCGAGGTCGCCGGTCATGTCGAACTGGGCGCCGACCTGCACCTCGGGCGAGGTGTCACCGTCGTGGGTGGGGACGTAGAAGCCCTCCTCCCGGTCCAGCACCAGGTCCAGGTGCAGCTTCCAGCCCAGCTTGGCCTGGATGCCGTCCGGGGCGCCCTTCTTCGCCTTGAGCGACAGGCCGGGGATGCCCAGGTCGAGCGGCACGTTGAGGTTGAGGCACTCGTCGGACGCGCTCGCGGCCTTGCACCCGTCGGCCGCGGAGGGCGCGCCCTTGGAGGTGGTGAGCTTGATCCGGATCGCCTGGAAGTCCTCGGACGCGCAGGGCGCCGCGACGCCGCCGCGGCAGCTGACCACCGCGCTCACGCCCGGGTCCAGGTCGGCGAGCACCTCGTTGAGGGCCGTCTGCACGCCCGCGCTGTCGAGCGTGGCGTTGGCCAGCACCGGCCCGATCGCGGCCTTGACGTCCTCGCGCAGCTGCGCGACGAACCGCTGGCCCTGCTGCAGGTCGTCGCCGACCAGGGGCAGCTTGCCGTCGAAACTGGCCAGCCGCAACGCCTCCTCGACCTTGGCCAGGTACCCGTCGATGCCGACGTTGAAGTCGGTGAGCTTGAGCGACAGGTTGGCGAAGCAGGAGTCGAGGTTCGGCAGGCCGGGGGTGGGGGTGAGGTCCAGGCCGACGGTGAGGGTGAGCAGATTGGTGTCGTCGGCCGGGTCGCAGTTGTTGACGAACAGCGGTGCCTTCGCGCACAGCGGCACGTTCGCGCCGCCGACCCCGTCGCCGCAGTCGACGCCGGCGGTGGTGAACTGCGGCGTCACCCCGAGCAGGCCGCTGATCGGCCCGTCCTCGGTCAGCCCGCCCAGGCCGACGCTGAGGTTGGCCTTGACGGTGGCGAAGTCCGGGTCCTTGCCGAGGTCCAGGGCGAGCGGCCCGACGCGCGCGGCGATCGCCGCGTCGGTGACCCCACCCGCGACGGTGACGCTGGCCGAGGAGCTGTGGTCCAGCAACGGCGCGGTGTTCAGCCGCAGGGGCAGTAGCAGACCGAGCTGCGCCCGGGCGTCCACGTCGACCGCGAACGTGCCGGAGCTGTCCAGGGTGACCAGCTCGCGGTGGGCGTCCCAGGCGAAGTTGAGCGGGCCACCGGTGTGGAACTTGCGCTTCCAGTCCAGCCCGAGCCGCAGGAACGGCCCGCCCGCGCGCTCGTCCAGCGTGAAACTGATCCCGCTGTCCTCGCCGATGGCGCCGTTGAGCACGTCCAGCGCGTCCTGGAGGTTGTCGGGGGGCGAGGCGAGCAGCCGGTCCAGCGCGTCGGCCAACTCCGGGCGCAGCGCGTACGCGCTGCCGTCGGCCGGCTTCGGCGTGCCGGCCGCGTCGACGCGCAGGGTCTGCCCGTCGACTCGCGCCAACACCCGGTACGCCTTGCTGCCGACCACGACGGTCCGCCCGGCGAGCCGGGCGTCGAAGCCGGAGTCACCGTCCCGGGAGGCGTCCTTGAGCAGGAAGTTCGCCCCGTCGGCGACGAACGTGACGTCCTTGCCGACGCCGCTCTCGTCGCCACCGAGCAACTGCCGGGCGGAGCGGCCGAGCAGCGGGATCTCCTTGTCCAGCGGGCCGCTTCCGCCGCCGGGCTGGGACAGCGCGGCGTTCACCAGCCGCAGCGCCTCGACGACGACCGCGAAGAGCGCCTTCGGATCGTCGGAGTCGAAGTCGGCGGCGATCAGCCCGGCCAGCGCCGAGGTGTCCACCACCGGCTGCCCTCCGGCCTTCCAGCTCACGTCGACGCCGATGCCCTGCCCGAGGGCGCCGGTGGCGCCGGGCACGCTGACGGTGACCCGGCCGGTGGTCTTCACCGACGACGACACGGCCAGGAGGTTCCCCGGGTCGGACTTCAAGCGCGCGAAGAGCGTGCCGAGGCTGATGTCCTGTGCCTGCTTGAAGCTGACCTGGAGCATCCGCTCGCCGGCGGCGGCCGGGCCGACGGAGAGGTCGCCACCGAGCTTGACCTTGAGGAAGCCGGCGGTGGCGAAGAAGTCGATCCCGGTGGTGATCGGGAAATCGGCGGCGAACAGCGGCGTCGCCGGGTCGGTGCGCAGCAGCACCCGGTCGGCGTTCGCCTCCGGGCTGCCGAGGTCGTCGCGCAGGTCGAGCACGAGCGTGACGGACGCGCTGTAGCGGGGCTTCACCTCGGCGAAGCTGGCCTGGGCGTTCGCCGCCCGCAGGCCGACCGTCTTGTCGCCGCCGACCGGCTTGGCAAGGGTGCCGGCCAGCTCGACGGCGCCGATGTTCGGGCTGGAGCCGCTGATCACCCACGCGCTGTCGTTCGGCGGCTGCCCGCCGATCCAGTCCTGGGTGAGGGTGACGGAGGTGGCGGTGTTGGCGGCGACGGTACCGGCGGAGGTGCCGGCGACCACCCGCTGACCGACCAGCGCGCCGGGGGCGAACCGGTTGCCGCTGACACTGAAGCCCTTGGCGGCGAAGGTCGCTCCGCGCCCGGACAGCTCCGCGGCACCCGGATCGAGCGGCACCTCCACCGTGGACTCCCGCTCCAGCTTGACCCGGAAGACCAGCTTGTCGTCGTCGAAGGAGAGGTTGTCCACCGGCAGCCCTTCGGCGGCGAGCAGGGCGAGCAGCTGCTGGACGGAGCTGAACTTCGGCTGTCCGGCCAGGGCCGGGTCGTCGGTGTCCGGGTCGAACCGCGGGTCGTCCGGACGCGGGTGGACGTGCTCGCGGAGGAAGTCGGTGAGCCTCTCGTTGACCTTCACCGCATCGGCAAACGTGCCGCGCAGGAAGGGCAGGTTGAGGTTGCCGGCCGGACCGCTCTGCTGCACGCCGCTGAGCAGTGCGGCGAGCTGGGCGAGCCCGGAGGCCAGATCCAGCGGGCTCATGTTGCGGAACTTGGCGATCGTCTCGTCCAGCCCGCTGGTGGTCACGGTGGGGGCGCCGACGGAGATGTCGTTCCAGTCGACGTTCACGGTCGCCGCCACGGCGGGCAGCGCGAAGGGCGCGCCGGAGACGGCCGCACCGAGCTTGACCACGCCGTGCACCGAACCGGGGCCGGGCTCGGTCTCGGTGTCGGAGATCTTCCCCCCGCCGGAGTTGTCGAGGGCCACCTGCACCAGGCCGGCGAGGGAGCCCGCCGCGCCGAGTTCGCCGGTGTTCGCGCCGGCGGCCGAGTCGAAGGCGAGCCGGCCGTCGCCGTCCGGGTCGGTCACGGTGACCTTGAGATGGGTACGCGCGGTGAGGGTGCTGCCGGCCGTCAGCGTGACCCCGAGGATGCCGACCGAGGCGGTGGCCTGGTCGAGGTCGGCGCGCAGCCGCGCCGCCGCGTCGATGTCGATGCGCGGGGTGTCCCCGTCGCGTACCAGGTAGGTCTCCCCCGCAGCGGTGTGCCGGGCCCGCAGGTGCACAGTGGCCCAGCCGGTGACGCTGACCGCCTTGTCCAGCGTCACCCCGGCCAGCGTGAGGTCCTTGTCGACCACCTCGCGCTTCGTGGTCAGCAGCACGTCCAGCAGGTGGTCGCCGCCGCTGGTGCTCACCGAGCTGGTCAGCCGGGTGCCGCCGCCGAGATCGATGTCGTCCTTGGTCAGGCCGCTGGCCAGCGCGTCGGACGCCTTGTCCACGAGCGTGTCGGCGTCGACGAGCGCGCCGGGGCTGACGCCGAGCAGGGGCAGCGGCTGACCGAGCAGCCCCAGCTGGGACAGTCCGCCGTCGGCCCAGGTGGCCGTACGCGACATCAGGTTCTTGAACGCGCTCTCCCACGCCTCGTCGGCCTGGGCGGGGGCCGCCGTCCACACCAACCCCAACGCGACGGTCACCGCCGTCGCGACCACCACGGCGAGCAGCCGTCGTAGAGCCACCATGAGACACCTCGTTCGTCCGATGGCCGTCACCGACGGCGCTGGTCCGCGCCAGCACATCGATCGCGGGAAATACTCACAACGCCTGTGTCGGCATGGTGACTGAGTGTCAGACCGAACGGTCGGACCGGTCGGGCCGGGTGGGCCGAGGAAACTATGCGGTGGGCCGTACCGCACGGGCCGTACCGCGCCCTCCCCGCCGTCCTGGGCGCACTACCGGACCGCGCGACCGGGTGAGCCCGGGCTCTGGCGGCTGTCGGCGGCGCTGGCCGCCACGTTTCCGGACGGGTCCGTCCCCGGCCGCCGCGCGGCGGCCGGGGGTGTGACGGCGGACGGCAACGCCGCTAGCCTCGGCCTGTGGACCGGTGCGACGAGTGCGGCTTCGACTACGCCGGGGTCTCCGCCGACGAACTGCCGCCGCTCCTGCGCACGCTCGGCGGGCGATACTCAGCCGCCCTCGCCGAGGTGCGGCAGGTGCGCCGGCGACCGGCCGAGGGGGTGTGGTCGCCGCTGGAGTACGCCTGCCACGTCCGCGACGTGCTCGGCGTGCAGGCCGAACGCCTCGCGCTGGCGCTGCGTGTCGAGGAGCCTGAGTTCGCCCCGATGGGACGCGACGAGCGCGCCGTGGCGGAGGCGTACAACGAGCAGGATCCCGCGACCGTGCTGGCGGCGCTGGGCGCGACCGCCGAGGACCTGGCCGCCCGGATCGGCGTGCTCGGCCCCGCGGAACTCGCCCGCACCGGGGTCTACCCGTGGCCGCGACCGCAGGCCCGCACGCTGCTGTGGCTCGGCCGACACACCATCCACGAGGGCGAACACCACCTGCTCGACATCCGCCGCGCCGCGCGATCGGAGGCGGCCCGCTAGTTCGTCGGCATGCTCAGACGCACACTCGAACGTCGACCCGAGCCACAGCCGCCACCGGCGAACGCACCTCCAGCCCAGACTTGTGCCGCCGTTCTCAGGCACGGCGAACGGGTCGGTGTTCATGGTTCCTCCCGAGCCTGGGATCCGTGTCAGCAGAAGTCGGTCCGGTGCGCCCGAAGCGACGTGACGTATCCGCCGCAGAGGCTGGCGGTCGCGACGCACGACACGGCCGGGGGATGTCCGTCAGCCTGCTGGACAGCCTCTCGCCAGAGCTGTCCAGCACGCCGTCAGCGGGAACCGATCAGTTCCTCCGGCGCGCGTCGCGAGGTCACCTCGTCGGTCCGAAAGTCCTCGATCAGCTCTTCGAGCATGTCCTGACAGTCGCCGCAGGCGGTGCCGGCGTCGCAGTACTCGCCGAGGCCGTCGATCGTGACGACACCTCGCTGAATCCAGCTGACGATCTCGTCTTCAGTGACGCGGTTACAGACGCAGATATGAGTGCTCATACCGCCTCCTGCCAGGCTTCGAGCACGACGTTCGGGCAGCGGCGTTCGATATCCGGGCCATTGACACGCACGGTATCGGTCAGCTGTGGCGAAGGCGGCGAGTCCACCGTGGTTCTCCCCTCCTGGAGAGCTAGACCGCAGCCAGGCTGGCGACGATCTCCGCACCAGCCGGTCGCTGCGGATTGACCAGATGCATGTGCCCGGCGCCGGCCATCTCGCGCACCTGTACGGGCAGGCCCGCTGCCGTCCACGCCGCCACCTGTGTCGTGACCACGTCGAGAGGCACCACCTGGTCCTCGACGACCACGACGACGTCCAACATCGACACATCGGCCGGGCTCAGTCGCGGAGTGGCGTCGCCAATCGCACCCCCCTTTCGCACGTGTGCGACCGTCAGCGCCACCGCCGCGCCGTCGCCCAGCCCACGGGCTGCGGCGAGCGCCACGTCGACGACCGGCGCGAGCAGGACGGCCCGGTGCCCGCCGGCCCGGCCTGCAAGCCCGGACAACAGCACGTGTGCTCCCGCCGAGTGGGCGACGAAGCGGCCGTTCGCCCACTCCTTGTCGTCGTGCACGAGCGTGTCCAGGGCAGCCGTGGCGTCCTCGGCCACGCCCGGCCACGTACCGCCGTCCCACGCCGGCCGGTACTCGACGACCGCCACTTGACAACCCCGCCGAGCCATGGCCACGGCCAGCGGCTCCAAGTCGCGAGCCGTTCGGTCGTGGCGCCAGAATCCGCCGTGCACGACGACGACCCGCGGACCATCCTCGCGCTCCGCAGCCCGGTAGATGTCGATGCGCTGCCACGGCGAGCCGCCGTAGCGGAGCACGCCCTCCGTGATACTCAAAGGACGCCAAGCGCGTACAGGCGGGTGATCCAGTGCTGGAGCCGCTCGTCGCTCATACGCATCTCGGCCCGGCGTTCAGCAGTCTCTTCCGCGGCGCCGTGGCGGTACGACACCGTCCCGTCGTCCTGGCGAAGCACGAAGGCTCGCTGCTTCTGGGCAGTGCTCTGGATGACAAGCAAGACGGTCTCCGGCTCGGTGGTCGTCGTGTGCAACTGCTCATGGTCAAGCGTGATGCACCGACCAGCCTGCTCCTCGCGCAGGAAGTGCGGCCAGAACCGGGTCACGTCGGCCGTCTCGTCCAATGGCTGGTCCGTGGCGTACAGGGTGTGGTTGTAGGCGCCCGCGAGGATCAGGGCGGTGAAGCTGTACCGGTGGTTGTGCACACGCTCGTACTGACTGGTGTTGGCCAACCGCAGTTGGATCTGCAGGCCCTTCTCCGGCTCATCCCAGATGACGATCTTGTCGTCGAGCGCATGACACGCGCACTGCTCGCGCAGCTCCGGCGTGCGCAGCACTCGGTCGACGAGCAGACGCAATACTTCCTTGTCCTCGCCGATGCGGCGGGCGATGCGTTCGGCGACCTCGGCGGCCGCTTCGATGTCGTCCCAGCGCACCACGGGCAGGGACTCCATGAACGCGACGGCGTCAGCCTCCACGCTCGTGCTCGTGCTCGTGCTCGTGCTCGTCAGGCTGGCCATCACAGCACCTCCAGCGCACGCAGCCGCTGCGCGAGATCGTCGAAGTACTCCTTGGAGATGCGCTTGCTTGCCCGGCGGGACTCCTTCTCCTTGTCCTCACCGAACCGCCACCAGACCTTGCCGGTCTCCCGCTCGGTGATGATGGACCGTTCCTTCTCGGCGGGACCCCGCAGGAACAGCGACACCGTATTCGGCGTGGTGAACGTCGTGTGGATCTCGTTGTGGTGCAGCGTGTAGCAGTTTCCCTCGACCTCGTTCGTCACGAACAGCGGCACGACCCGCACGTCGGTGTCGCGGGCCTCCCAGTCGTTCTGCACGTCGTCCGGGATGTCCTCGGCCCGCCCGACCAACTGGTGGCGCACGTGGCGGTACCCCCCACGCATGATCAGCGAGGTGAAGGAGAACCGGTGGTCGTGCGGCCGGTCCCGATGATCATCGGTGGAGACGTGGACCCGGATCCGGAACCCGCGGTCAAGAGCGTCGTAGACGACCAGCTTGTCGAGCAGCTTGTGGTGCTCGCACTTGTCGAACAGGTCCTCCTCCTCGCGGGCACGTGCCAGCAGCTCACCGAGAGCCTGCTTGTCCTCGGCCAGCGCGAGCAGGACCTCCTTGGTCTGCTGTCGCGCCTTCGGCAGGTCGGACCAGTCGATCGTCATGCGGTTCAAGGCGTCCAGCATCAGCTCACACGTCCCTTCCAGCAAGCGTTCCGTGGTGCGTAGCGGGGTGAGGCGGGTGCGGTCCGGGTGAGCCAGGGAGACGTCATCCCACCACCTGGACCAGGCCGGGCTCGGCGAGCTACCCGAGCACTTCGGCCATGTCGTCCGTGGCCTCGTCGACGGGAACGACGAGACCCCGTCCGCCCATCGACATGTCACAGTGGCTTCGCCGGGAGAGTGAAATCTCCCGCGTCCTGTTGCGCCGAGCCCCGGGAGGCGCCAGCGCGCCCGTCTTGAGCCCCTGCCGCGCGAGATCGGCCACGTGCGCGGCCAGCGCGGGTCCAGCGCCGGCAAGGCCGAAACACTCCGTCGTCGCGTCGCCGCCGGCCTCCAGCGTACGGCCGACGAGCAGTTGCTTCTGGCCATCGCCGGGCTCTTGGCCGTGCTCGCGAAATATCGTGGATTCGGCCCGGCTCCGGCCGGACTCTGTCTCCACGGATAGAAGATCACAGTCGAGATCGAAAGCGTCCACGTTGGTCGGTAAGCCCATTTGGCGTATCTCCCCCGTACTTCGGCAGCCCTCGAGTGGCGCCCCGACAATCGTTCATGACGGGCCTGCGATCGTCAACCATTCCGCACCGGCAAGATTGAAGGGCCTCGACATACAAGCAGTGTCGTCGGTTGATTGATCACAACAGTCGCTCGCGGGCATCACCGCGACCCTGGCCAGTGCGCATACGCAGATCCTGCCGAATCAGTCCAGGGTCTTGCATGTGATGCAGGCCTCACACACGAGGTCACGACGATCACCACGGCAAACTCCCGCCTCCCCGGACCACTGCTGATCAGAGGCGCCCGGAAGCGTGAAGATCTCGACGATCACCTATGTGGGCCCACCCGCCACGATTGTCTTCACAAAGGTTATTCGTCCCAATTACCCCATTCTCAGGACGCTGCCGCCGAACACGCAATGGCCCTGCGTGCCACCCCGCCACCCGGCACGGAACCCACCTAAAGTGTGATCGCCGGGTCATCGCGGGGTCACAAACGGCGTTGCGCTGTGAGTAGGATGCAGCGCAAGATAGATGCCGACTTATCGATGATCCGTGCAGCCGTCCTCGCGCTCCGGTGTCGTCGGTAGGCGCTCGGCTATCCACAATGACGTGGATGGCGAGCGAACAACGTCCAGGGGCTGTCACGGGTGGAGTCAATGGCGGGTTCAGCATGCGTCACGCCGCCGGCGGTGCCTGTCGCCAACGCTTGCCGAATCGATGTGAGACAAATGGACAAAATTTCAGGTGAGGAGCTCGGCAAATTGACCGGGCTGCCGGTGGAAGTGCATTGCCACGGCTTCGCCGGGGTGGACTTCTCCGAGTTCGCCCAGCTCGACCTGGAGCTGTTGGAACAGATGTGCATCGCCGAGTCGGTGGTGAGCATCCCCACGCTCTACCTGCACCGCGACCGGCTCGACGACTTCGAGCGGTTCATGCACCGGTTCGCGACACTGCGCCGGGCGGGCCGGCTGCCGCACGTGGGGGGCATCGCTCTCGAGGGTCCGTTGCTCGCCAGCCATGGTGGCACCCCCGCCGCGACCGTATGGGCCCCGACCAGACATGAATGGGAGCGCCTGGCGCGGCTGGGCAACCTGGGCCTGGTCTACATGGTGATGTCGCCCGACGCGTTCACGCTCGCCTCCGACTTCTACGGCGAGGTGCTCGCGCGCCATCCCGGCTTCGACTGGATCGTGCCCACGCTCGTGCAACATGGCGTCCGTCCGGCGCTGGGCCACTTCACCCGCGCGGACCCGCAGCGCAGCGCCGAGCTGGTCACCGAGATGGTGGAGTTGGCGTGGTCGACGTCGTGGGAGGGGTCCGGCGCGCGCGTGATCACCGACCACCTGTTCAACGACATGCCACTCAACATTCGGCACGCTTTTCGGACCAGCAGGGCACGGCAGACGCGCGAGGCGACCATCGCCGCCTACGACCTTCCCGGCTGGACGCTCGCCGACATGGCGGAGATCGCCGGGCCTGTGCCAGCGGCGATCATGAACGAGGCGGCTGCGGGGCGGCTGGCCGCGTGCATCAACTTCGACGGTGAGCACGTCGATGGCGCGATCGCGGCCCGCGCGGTACGTCTCATGGGCATCGAGAACTCGATGATCATGACGGACCGATGCGACTCGGCCCGCCTCGGCGGCCAGGAGCTGTTCCCCAACGCCGACAATGGCCTGTGGTACCAGGAACTCGGCGTCGTCGCCGCCGGCTCGCAGCCGTTGGCGCGGCAGATGCGCAACGCCGTCGACCGTGACATCGTCGGTTCTGAGCTGTGGACACTGGCGGCCGGCACGGCGCATCGCGCCCTCGGCATCGAAGAGGACGAGCGGTTGACCGCAACGGCCACGGCCGCGTGGGGCGAACTCGTCGCGAGCGGCCGGTGAGTGCGCCCGTCCCCGTCGTCCTGCCGAGGCTCAGCGCGGGTGGGCCCATTCGGGTGGGTGTACTCGTGTCGGCCACGGGGGCCAATCTGAGCACGTTGATCGACCTTGCCCGGCGCCAGCCGGAGACGGTCGAGGTGTGTCTCGTCGCGTCGCACGGCACCACGGTCAAGGCGCTCCAGGTCGCCCGTGATCACGGCATCGAGGCCTGGCCGGGCGACTTCGACGAGCAGTGCGGCCTCGCCTCGGCGGCCACGGACGCGGCCTCGCGTGCCGAGTACCGTCGCCGCGCCCGGCTGTGGCACGACGGTCTGAGCCGGCGGCTGCGCCGATGGGAGGACCAGCACGGCGACCTGGACCTGATCGTGCTCGCCTACCACCGGTGGATCGAGGGTGACCTTCTCGACCGCTACCGCGGCCGCATCATCAACCAGCACCCCGGCGACCTGAGCGCGCTCGACGACGCCGGTCGCCGGGTGCTCGTCGGGCGCGACCCGGTGCGCACGGCGATCGGACTCGGCTACGCGACCACGCGTACCTCCTGCTTTCTCGTTGACGAGAGCCAGGACGGGGGTGCCGTGCTCTGCCAGGGCCCGCCGGTGTCCACCGCGGGGCGCGCGGCGACGCCGGAGGACGCGTGGGAGCAGGAGCTGCGGCAGAAGGAGGCGAGCGACCGGCCATGCCTGGAGTGGACGGTCCTGGCCTACGCGGCCGGCCGGCTGGCCCTGACGACCGACCGGCACGCCGACGGCAGCCCGGTCGTGGCCGTCGACGGCCAGGCGACGGCCCTCGGCGGATGGCGGATCGACCATGTCTGACCTCGATACTCTGAGCCAGCCCGGCACGAGCGCGGTGCCGTCCGACGTACTGCGTTCGCTCACCGCGGACGACAGGAAGCACCGGCTGTACCTGGTGGATCCGTACCTGCGCGAGGGGCTGCTGCACTTCTCGACGGTTGGCGCGCTGTCGGTGGCGCATGACCTGACCTTTGTCGTGCTCAAGCCCGACGCGGTGGCCGGCCGGCGATGCCAGCTCATCATCGACACGCTGCGGGAGCGCGGATGGTTGCCGGTGGCGGCGACCACCGTCCGGTTCCATCCAGTGCTGACCCGCGAGGTGTGGCGGTACCAGTTCAACGCCGCCTCGGAGCAGCGCATCGCGGTGGTCGACCATCTGCTGGGCTCCGGGGACAGCCTGCTGGTGCTGCTCACCGATCACCAGCGACCCGACTGGCTGCCCGCGAGCGTCCGCCTGACCGCCCAGAAGGGCGCCGCCGACCCGACCGGCGCCCACCCGGCCGACCTGCGCCAGCGGTTCGGTCGGGTCAACGGGTTGTTCAACTTCGTCCACACCGCTGACGACCCGGCCGACCTGGTGCGGCAGTTGCAGTTGTTCGCCTTCGATGCCGGATGGGACTGGTGCGCCGAGGCGCTGACCAGGAGTGCGCAGACCGACCCTGCCGTACTGGAGCGGGCCGCCGGACGGGTGGCCACCTTGGTGGCCGACCTGGAGGCGCAGATTCCGGCCCATGATCTCGACCTACGGGCCAGCCTGGAGCGCCTGCGGCACCGCGATGACGAATGGGGTGCGCACGCCCGTCGGTCTGCCAGCCGTGAGCACATCGGCGATTGGCTGGCCGCCCTGGTGCGCGTCCCGCTGCCACCGGGCGCCGCGCGGTGGGACCTGCTGACCGTGCTCACCTGCTGGATCGAATGCAATGAGCCGAACGTTGCCGCCGTCATCCCCACGGCGCGGCCGGACGAATGGTTGAGCGCTCGATGACCCTTTCCACGATCCCGGCCACACGTCGCGACATTCCCGCGCATGTCGGGGCGGGCAACCTCATCTACCGCGCGGCCCAGGTACCTCGGTTCGTCGGGGCCGACGGCTGCTATCTGACCGACGCCGACGGCCGCCGTTACCTGGACGCGGAGGCGGCCAACGGCACTGTGGCGTGGGGCTACGACGCGCAGATCCTGCGCGACGCGTTGCGTGTCTGCGAACAGTTGCCGGCACTGCCGTCGTTCTGCGAGTCCGAGCTTCGCGTGTCCGTACTGGAACGGCTGGAACGGCTGTTCGGTGGCGTGCTCGGCGCTTCCGGTCGGGTGGAGCTGGATCTCGGCGGGGCGCAGGGCATGGAGACCGCGCTGCGGATCGCCTTCAGCGCCGTGGGTCCCGGCACCGTCCTGGTGTTCGAGGGTGCCTTCCACGGCCGGTCCGGGGTCACCAGCATGCTCAGTTCGAGCCCGCGCTACCGCGAGCTGTTGGCGGCCTGGGGTCTTGAGGTGGTCCGCCTGCCCAGCCCCGACTGCGGGCGGTGCAGCCACCACGACGGCGCGGCGGCGGGTTGTGCCAGCGGTTGTGTCCACGCGGTGACGCGGTGGGGCTCGGAGGTGACGGGAGTGGGCGGCGCCGGGTACGGCCGGCGCGTGAGTGCTCTCGTCTTCGAGTCCATCCAGAATGTCGGCGGCATGGTCGAGCCCGACCCGCGGCTGTTGCGCGCGGCGGTCGAGCACGCGCGGGCCAACGGCGCCGTGGTGATCGCGGACGAGATCTTCACCGGCATGCACCGTACCGGCCCGCGCTGGGGCTTCCAGCGTGCCGGTGTCGAACCGGACATCGTGGTGACGAGCAAGGCACTGACCAACGGGGCGGCGGCGCTGAGCGCGGTGTGGGCTCGTGAACCGCTGGCGGCCCCGCAGACGTACCGGCCGGGCAGCCACTCCTCCACATATATCGGCATCCCGCACGCGCTCGCCGTGGTGCAGGCCGTGTTGGACCGCTGGGAGGGCTGGGCCGACCCGACCGCCGACATGACTCGCCTCGAGGCTCGCATGCTCGACCGGCTCAACGCCGTGCGCGAGCGCCATCCCGACACGGTGCGCGGCGTCGCCGCGTTCGGTGCCGCGGCCAGAGTCGAACTGGCCGGCGTCACCGCGCCCGAGGTCCGCCAACTGTGCCTGACGGTGCACCCGAAGGCCGCGCTCATCGTCGCGGCGACGGGCATGGCGCCGGACGTTCTCAATATTCACCCGCCGCTCGTGATCTCCGATGACGATCTTGACGTCATGGTCGAGGTGCTGGACGCGGCGTTGACCCATTGGGAGCGGGATCGAGGCGACTGATCATCTGCCGGCGCCGGGCATCTACGGCTCAGTTACGGGGCGGACGAGTTCTCGGTGGACGCGTGAATGACGAGGCCCAGGATCTTCGAACGACGATTGAACGAGGAGTTGAAAACCATGTCCTCCCTGCTAGCCGAGATCGAGCACGCCCAGTTCGACTGGGATGACTTCGAGGAAACCGGTCGACGAACGCGAGATCTCATCCAGCGGATCGCCGCCGACAAAGCGGTGCTCGCCGACGTGGTTGACCGCTCGCTCAACGACCCGGCGTTGCGCGCGATGGCGGAGCATCATGAACTGCTCGACTATCTCGTGCTTCACGACGCGCCGGACCAGGGCTTCCGCCTGCGCCTTCACTGCTCGACCGACGTCCATCGCGACCGGCCCCACGACCACCGGTTCTCGTTCTCGAGCGTGATCCTGACCGGGGGCTACCGGCACACGTGGCATCGGCTCGACACCGACCTTTACGCTTCACGGTCCGAAGCGGACGCGCTCAGCGTGATGGATCTCCACCAGTCGGAAACAGCCGAGAAAGCATTCGAGGTGATCGAGCCGATGCTCGTGCGCGACGAACGACCCGGCAACTGCTACAGCCTCCATCACTCTGTGATCCACACCACCTTCACCAAGCCCGATACGTTCTCGCTCTTCCTCCGGGGACCCGCCGTGAAGTCGCGGTCGATTATCCTCGATGCCGAGACCCGACGGGTCTGGTGGAGGTTCGGAGCCGAGCAGGAGCCAGCAGAGCGTCGGGCAAAGGTCGGCCTCGGCGAAGAGGCACTCCATTCCCTGCGGGAGCGGTTCAACCGCCTCGTCCTCGCTTGATCGCCAATGAAGGAGAAACTGGGCATGCAGACCACATCCGCCAGCCTCTTTCCGGAAGTCGACCGACTCGACTGGAGCGACCTTGATGGGACGGCGTCGCGCTGCGAGGCCATGCTACGCGAGATAGCGGCGGATCGAGAGCTGATGACCGCGCTGGTCTACGGCGCACCCGCCGATCCTGTGCTCTGGTCCAAGTGCGAGGAAGACACGGTCGAAGACAAGATCGTCCTTTGTGACGACCCCGAACGGCAGTTCCGCCTCAGGCTCCGCCTGTCGAAGCAGTACCAGGAGGAGCTAGCTCATCAACACCGCTTCTCGTTCAGCACGTTGGTACTCCGAGGCCGCTACCTCCACCGCACCTACCGGGTCAGCGGTGACTTCGGCGCCGGCACTTCGCTCGACGACGTGGTGCCGGTGTGGATCCATGAAGACGGTCCGGGCGACGTGTTCACGATTCACCACGAGGCCGTCCACTCGACGCCGCTCGTCGAAGCCGGGACCGTGTCGCTGATCCTCCGCGGCCCAGCGGAGAAGGAACGAGCACCGGTCCTGTTCCGCGAGGACCGCGCGTCGGAACTGTCCGCCGACGAGCAGGCCGAAGCCTTGGCCGGTGCGGTCCCCGGCGAGTTCGAGCCGCTGGAGGCGTCGGCCGGCACGTTCTTCTGGCGGGTCGGCGAGCAGGGCGAATCCGCGACGCGCCGATCGAAGCGTCAGATGCGACGCGAGGTATTCGACCACTGGTGTCGGGAGCTCATCGCGATGGGCGTCATCGAAGACCGCCTCAGCTGATGCAACCGGTCGTCCTATTCGACCTGGACGGGCTTCTGATCGACTCCGAGCCGATCTGGGACGCGGCAAAGCGTGAAGTGTTCGGTCCGCTCGGCCTGCACCTCACCGCGGAGATGCAGGCGGCGACGCGCGGAATGCGGCAAAGGGACATGGTGGCCTACTGGTTCGATCGGGCCCCCATCCGAGCCGACCCCGACGACGTCGAGCAGCAGATCGTCGCCGCGGTGTGCCGCAGGCTGAGGGAGGGAGTGGCGGTGAAGCCCGGCGCCGATCACGCCGTCGCGACCTGTGCGCGTGCGTCGAGAGCGATCGCCGTCGTGTCATCGTCGCCGGAGTCGGTGATTCGGCATGCGCTCGCGGGCGCTGGCCTCGACCGATTCTTCGACGCCGTGTTTTCGGCCGAAGACGACGAACACGGCAAGCCCCACCCGGGCGCCTATCTCCGGGCCGCCGCCGCCCTCGGTGCGTCACCCGGCGAATGCGTGGTGATCGAGGACTCGCTCAACGGCGTCCTCGCTGGCGTGTCAGCCCAGATGGCGGTCGTCGCCGTTCCCGAGGCCGCTGATCGCTTCAATCCGCGCTTCGCGATTGCCACTCTGGTACTCGAGTCTCTCAAGGATCTCGATACCTCTGTGCTCGGCGCCGTCACGTCCGGGGAGAGCCGGAGCACCACGTGGGCATCGCGTGCCGCGGATCCTCAACCGTTCCGCCGGATCTTCGGTGATCCGAAACCCCGGGTCGCGGCCAAGGTACGCGGCACGCTCCACCCCTGGATCGAGCAGTTCATCAACCTGTCGCCGTTCCTCGTGATGGCCACGGCCGACGGCACCGGCGCGGCGGACGCGTCGCCGCGCGGTGGTGAACCCGGGTTCGTCCGGGTGCTCGACGATCAACACCTCCTCATCCCCGATCGGTGGGGCAACCGGTTGTTCCAGAGCCTCGGGAACATCCAGACCAACCCCCAGGTTGGCTTGGTCTTCTTCATTCCCGGCGTGAACGACACCGTGCGAGTGAACGGGGTAGCCCGAGTGGTGGATCAGGACCAGGTCCTCGAGCTGGTGGATGACCTTCGCGGCGAGCGCATCGACCCCAAGCTCAGGATGATCCAGGGCCTCGTCATCAAGGTGGAGGAGGCCTATTACCACTGTCCCCGCTCGATCGCCCTTGCCGCGTTGTGGGACCCGGCTCGGATCGAGCGTCACATCGCACTCCCGCCGCTGCCGCCCCGACCGAGGTCGATGTGACCGAACACGCCGATACCGACCTGGCATGGCTGGACGAGATCCCGGCGCTGCCATGGGACGACCTGGAGGTGGCTCACGACGTGAACCTCGCCATCCTGCGTCGTGCGGCACGTCCGCGGGTCCTGTCGACGCTGCTCGATCGCGTGCGGTGCGATCCCGACCTGTTCGCCATGGCGGAGCACTTCGACAACATCGACCAGATCGTGCTGTATGACGCCCTCGATCGGGGCTTCCGCATCCGGCTCCACCTCTACCCGGACCAGGCGTTCGACCGTCCTCACGACCACCGGTGGCCACTCACCAACCTGATCGTCCACGGGCGCATCGGACACGAGCTGCATCGACCGCGACCTCCGGCAGACGTCTCCTCGGGACTCGAGGTGTCGACCCCGACGACCATCTGGGAGGCGGAGGCTGAAGCCGCCTACACGCTCGATCATCGATCGATCGACAGCGTGGTGACTGGCGCCGATACGGTGGCACTGCTCATGCGAGGTCCATCAAGGACGGATTCGTTCACGATGGCGGACCGAACGACCGGCCGCGTGTGGACGCGTCGGGGTCGCGCGCTCGAGACACCCGAGGAGATCGAGGCGAAACGGATGACCACTGACCGCTTCGACTCCCTTCTGGCGCGCCTGGCCGAGTTCGGCCTGCTCGACGAGCCGCAGCCCGCTGACAGGCGGCGTGATGGCGCCCTGCCGGTAGTGAGGCAACCGTGATCCGGAGTGGAAGGGCAAGGACCTTACGCGCATAGTGTCGGGCCTGGCCGCCCCGCTCCAGGAGGCGACCCATGCCGCGACCAGCTGCAGCTACCGGATCCGATCCGGCAAGAGGCGGCGAACGGTGGGAGACCGCCGGGACGGTTGGCTCCAGGCCTCCCGTCTGCCGGAGTCGGTCGTCAGCGTCGCTCACCGGCCGACGCCCTGCTGGCCTGCGACTTCTTCGGGGCCGTCACCCTGACGAGAGCGCGGTTGGCGTGCTCGCGATGATCGAGCACGCCAACCGCCGCGTCCGCGTCCTGGGTACGACCGCACCGCCGAGGTCCTGTCCCGAGAATCTCAAGACCTTCCGACAGAACGGTGCGGCGCGGGTCTCCTCTGGGCCTACCGGGCGTCGCGCCGACGACGCGCGCGCTCGAACTCGGCGACATCCGACATCCAGGGCCCGTGCTGTTCGAGTGCGGCGCAGCCGCCGCAGACGAAGGCGCTCACCAGGTTCCGGTACCCGCCGATCCCGTCGACCAGGCTGTACTCGACCTGGTACTGCGGATCCGACCCGGCTTCCCCGTGCCGCACCGTCGTGATCCGGGCGATGGAGTCCGCGTAGAAGTGCAGCTGGATCCCCTCGCCCATCTCCTCGTCCTCGATGGTGAACACTTCGTTGTCCGCGGCAGAGCGATCGGCGACGAACTGCCAGAACTCGGCGGAGGCAGTGCGAGGACCGTCCCGTAGCCACTTCTTCTCGCCGCCCTTGTCATCGGTGAACGACAGGGCCGTCTTTCTCGCACTCCCACCGAGGCCGGCGTGGTCGTCGGCAGCCTCGTCGTCTTCCACCGGGGTGCTCCTGGAACGGTCCGCAGCCTCCGAGCACATCAGGAAGCTCACCGTACGCACCGCGTCATCGACAAGTTCGGGGTATGCGCGGCGCACGGCCGCGTCGACCGTCGCCGCCATCCGATCCCAGTCGCGCTTGTCCGTGGCCCGGTGTCCCCGCCGCGGATCGAGGCCGATCCGCATCCCGGCGCACGCCTGCTCCGCGGTGGCGATCACCCGCATCACCTGGGGCAGCAGCGCGGGGTCGACGGCATCGGGCAGCCGCCTGGGAATCGTCGCGCCATGCAGATACTGGCCCGTGTACCGCAGAATCGCGGCGTCGAGTGGCCCGAGGACTGCTCCGCGCTCGGCGCGACGGCGGTCCGCGTGATACTCCTGCGCACGTTTCTCGTTCGACCCCTCCGTCGCCGCGCGCATCGCCTCGCAGACCCGACCGCGATCGAGTAGATCGATGTCGGCACCATGGGCGACGAGCCGGCCCCTGTCCCACCGGATGCGCCGGAAGAGCGCGTCGACGTCCGCGGGCGAGGAGAGCAGGACCGGGTCCAGGAGCGCGACGGCAGCGTCCTCGTCGAGCCGGCCCCGGGTTCCGGCAGCGTCGCACAGCGGAAGGACCGCACTCCACAGCAGCAGGTGCCTGGCCAGGTCCTCCCGGATCACCGCAAGATGGGCTTCGGAGATCGGGAACGTGAACGTGCGAGGCTCATGGTTGGCGTCGGCCCCGGCGGCAAGCGTCAGCTTCAGCTCGCCGTCCTCGCGGATCACGTTCGGGATCCAGCCGCTGCTACGCGTGAAGACGACGTCTCTCATCGCTCAGGCTTCCCGGGAGCGGCACCGGCTGGGCATGGGTGGTGCTTCGCAGCCATGGCGAGTCTCGCGGCGATGTCGCAGCCCACCCTGCACCACCTGTTCACGACCACCGTGCGCATTCGACGTCGAGGCGTGGGTCGGTGCGCACCCAGACTTCGCCCCCGGCGGCCTCGGCCGGGGCGTCGACTCGTTCGAGACCGAGGAATTCGATCAACTGGAGCAGTTCGGCTCGCTCGGCCCGGTCATCGTCGACATCATGCGAGTCGAAGAAGACGTAGTACTTGTCGCTCGGGTCGACGATCCCCGAATCTGCCCAGATCCGGGCGACTTCTTCGATTGCCGCTGCTTCCGTCGTGATCGTGGCGGCGCGGGCGGCACCGCGGGCTTCCGGTGACGCGTCGAGGTCCGAGAGGTCGGAGAACCACTGACCGAAGCGGTCGAGGCCGGCGTATCCGTTCTCGAAGAACAGCATCGCGCCCGGAAGGTAGCGGTTGGCCCTGCCGACTCGGAGGTGTTCCGACCGAGGTTGGTCCGCGTCCCTGATCCGGGAGATCACCCCCAGCCGGGGCATGAGTACCAGACTCTGCCCCGCCGGTTCGTCCCTGATGGTGTAGGTGTCGGACTCTCGACCCCGGAAGAACGCAGAGAACGCCACGTAGGCCTCCTGGGGGTCGCCCACCGAGACTTGTTGATCGTTGCCGTCCCCGACGGAGAAGACGAACTGCTTCGGTCCGGGATCGTAGGGGCGGGCCATGTGCGTCCTCCGGTCACGTGCGACAGCTCCAGCAGCGTAGTTGATCAGAGCGGACCTGCCTGCGGCCCAGGTCACAGGCGTGCTGTGCGCGCTGGCCGTGCGCGAGCGACCAACCGCCCGCGCAGGCGCTGGCATCGGTGGACGCAACTGCAGTTGGCGCTGGCCGGTTTCGAACGGCTCGATGCCCGGCCGTGGGGGGAGTTGGCCACCGCCGAGCTGCGGGCGGCGGGTGTGGTTACGGAGGACCCCGTGCCGTCGGCCTGGGCCGGGCTCACCGGTCAGGGAACGTGAGGTGGTCCGGCTGGCCGCGGCCGGCATGACCAGCCGCGAGATCGGCGCGTCGCTGTTCCTGTCGGCCCGCACGGTGTCCACGCACCTCTACAACGCGTTCCCGAAGTTGGGTGTGCCGTCGCGGACGCAGCTTCGTGATCTGGTCGCTCAGGAGCGGTCGGGCGCCGGCCCGGCGAGCTGAAGTTACGTCACCCCACGTATGTCGGCCGGACCGCTTACCTCCATATGGTCGTGCCCATCGGCGGCGGTATCGGTGGGGGAATCGTGAACATACTCGGTCGCGACGAGGAGCTGGGCAAACTCGGAACGCTCCTCGGTAACGGACGCAACGGCCGGGGCGGCGCGATGCTGCTACTCGGCGAGCCCGGGATCGGTAAGACCACACTGCTCACGGCGGCGACCAGCAGCATGGTGGGCATGCAGCTCGTCGGGGTCGACGGCTACGAGGCCGAGATGACGATGCCGTTCGCGGCCGTTCAGCGGCTCATCCGCCCGCTGCGCGAGCACCTCGCCGCCGTACCCGACCGGCACCGGCAGGCCCTGCTGGTCACCTCCGGTGAGATCGCCGGTCCGGCGCCCGATCGCTTCCTCGTCGGCCTCGGAGTGTTGGGCCTGCTGGGCGCGGCGGGTGAGGTCACCCCGGTGGTGTGCGTGGTCGACGACGCGCATCTGCTGGACGCGGAGTCCCTCGACGTCCTCGCCTTTGTCGGGCGCCGCCTGGAGGCGGAGCCGGTGACGCTGCTGCTCGCCAGCCGCGAAACGGCACAGGTCCTGGCCCGCACGGCCGGGATCGCGACGGCCCGGCTGACCGGCCTGCCGCAGGAGGCCGCCATGCGGCTGCTCACCCGGTCGCTGCCCGCGCCCATCGATCCGGCGGTCGCCGTCAAGGTGGTCGCCGCCACCGGCGGCAACCCGCTCGCCCTGGTCGACCTGGCCGGTGAGCTGACCGTCCGGCAGCTCACCGAGTCCAGTTTCGTCGACGAGCCGCTTCCCATCGGACGGCACCTTGAGCAGCACTACCTGCTACAGGTGCGCCTGCTCGGGGACGACGTACGGCTCTGGCTGCTGGTGGCCGCGGCCGAATCCACCGGGAACCTCGATCTGATCACCAGGGCCGCCCGGGAGTTGGGCCTACCCGACGACATCGCGGAAGCGGCCGAGGCGGCGGGTCTGGTCGAGCTGAGCCGAGCCGTGCGGTTCCGGCACCCACTTGTCCGGTCCGCGGCGTACAACGCGGCCCATGGCAGGGAACGCCGGCGGGCGCACCGTGCCCTGTCCGGCGTCGCCGAGAAGCTCGATCTGGTCGAGCAGGCCGTCTGGCACGCGGCCAAGGCGACGCTCGGCGCCGACGAGGACGTCGCGCAGCGCCTCGAACTGGTCGCCGACCTGGCGGCCCAGCGCGGCGGGTTCGCCTCGCGTGCCCGGGTGCTGGTCGAGGCGTCCGCCCTGAGCCTGCCCGGCGGGCGCAAGTACGCGCGGCTGGTGCGCGCCGCCGAGGCAGCTCTGGCGGCGGGCACCAGTCAGCTGGCCAAGGACCTCATCGACGAGATTGACGAGGATCTGCTCGATTCGGTGTCCCGGGGGCGGTTTCGCGCCGTCGGGGCCGACTATTCGTTGTTTGTCGCCGCGCCCGCGCTGACGCATGCCGCCGCCGACATGCTCGCCGCTGCCGAGTTCTTTCGGGGCGAGGACGCCGACCTGGAACAGGCCTGCCTGATCAGGGCCTGGGAGTGTGCCCTGCCCTCGGAGCGGCTGACCATCGGCCTGAACTGGACCGACCTCGGTCGCCGGCTGGCTGCGGGGGCCCAGGTCAAGGAGGGGTACGCCGCGACGATCCTGCGTGCCGTCAGCGCCCTGATTCTCGAGCCCTACGGTGCTGCGGTGGTGCCGATCCGGGCTGCTCTGGACGCCTACGAGCGGATGGACGCCGCCGAGATCCTCAAGTTCGGTCACAGCTGTGTCGCCCTGGCGACGGCGGTGTGGGACGTCGAGGTCCGGCATCGACTGGTGACAAGGTGGGCCGATGCGGCCCGTGACGCGGGCGCGCTCCAGATGCTGGACAACGCCCTGTGGGTGCTGTCGATGACCGAGGCGACCGGTGGCACACCGCGGCGGGCGGTGCAGTACATGGAGCAGGTGCGCGAGTTGCGCCGGGCGATCGGTTACGACGCCGAGCACGTGGTCAACGTGGCCGTGCTGGCCTGGTCCGCAGCCGCCCGCGATCAGGCCCTGGCCTTGGCCGACTCGACATACCAGATGGGTTTCGGTGGGGTGCAGGCCGCCGCGCTGGCCGTGCTCGCCACCGTCGACATCGCCGAAGGCCGGAACGCCGACGCCTACGAGAGGCTGAAACCGTTCATCGACGACCCGTTCCTGCACGTCACCGCGACGACGTGGCCGGACTTCGCCGAGGCGGCCGCCCGCAGCGGCCACCTCACCGAGGCTCGGGCCACCGTCGTCCAGCTCGAGGAACAAGCCGACGCCTGCCGGACACCGTGGGCCCGGGGTGTGGCCGCGAGGTCCCGCGCGGTGGTCGAGGCCGCAGCCTCGGGCGCCGATGTGGAGCAGCACTTCCGCACCGCCGTCGCTGCCCTCGACGGCTGCCGCGCGCTGGTCGACGAGGGCCGGGCCCACCTTGCCTACGGGGAGTGGTTGCGCCGGGCCAAACGGCGCGCCGACGCCCGCCCGCACCTGCGACGGGCGGCGGAGATCTTCGGCCAGGCGGGCGCCGACGCGTTCGCCGACCGCGCGGGTCGCGAGTTGCAGGCCTTGGGCGACACCTGGAGCGAGGCGGCGCCCGGACGCCCCGCCGGGCTCACGTCCCAGGAGCTCACCGTCGCCGAACTCGCCGCCGGTGGCCACACCAACGCCGAGATCGGGGCGGCGATGTTTCTGAGCGTCAACACGGTGGACTACCACCTCCGCAAGGTCTTCCAGAAGCTCGGCATCTCCTCGCGACGGCAGCTCGCGGACCGCCTCGGGGGTAGCTGAGCCTGGCCGACTACGTGTCGTACGTGGTCCGCGAGGGCCACCCGGACCAGCAGGCTGGCAGCGGCTCGCACCGGACACGAGGAGGGGCCCATGCCTTATGTGATAACCGACGATGGCGCACGGATCTTCTACCGGGACTGGGGGACCGACGGCACGCCGGTCGTACTCAGTCACGGCTGGCCCCTGAACTCGGACGCCTGGGAGGCCACCGCGCTGTTCCTGGCCGAGCACGGCCACCGGGCCATCGCCCACGACCGCCGTGGTCACGGCCGGTCCAGCCAGACCTGGCACGGCAACGAGATGGACACCTACGCCGACGACCTGGCCTGCCTTGTCGAGAAGCTCGATCTCACCGAGATCACCCTCGTCGGGCACTCCACCGGCGGCGGCGAGATCGTCCACTACGTCGGCCGGTACGGCACCGAGCGGGTGGCCAAGGTGGTACTGGTCGGCGCCGTACCCCCACTGATGGTGCACACCGACGACAACCCCGAAGGGCTGCCGATCGAGACCTTCGACGCCATCCGGGCCGGCGAGCGCGCCAACCGCTCCCAGCTCTACCGGGACCTCGCCGACGGCCCGTTCTTCGGCCACAACCGCACCGGCGACGTCGACCAGGGCTTCCGTGACGCGTTCTGGTCGCAGAGCATGGCCTGCGGCCATCGGGCGGCGTACGAGTGCATCGCGGCGTTCTCGGCCACCGACTTCCGGCCCGACCTCGCCAAGATCGACGTTCCGACCCTGGTCATCCACGGCGACGACGACCAGATCGTCCCGTTCGAGGTCGGCGGCAAACGCTCGGCCCAGATGATCGCCGGGGCGCGCCTCAAGGTCTACGAGGGCAGTGGACACGCACTGCCGGACACCGACCGCGCCCGCCTGCACGCCGACCTGCTCGCCTTCATCGACAACTGAGGAGCACCCGACATGACCGAGACGAACCGCCGCCCCGATACCATCATCCTCGTCCACGGCCTCTGGGTCACACCCCGGAGCTGGGCCGACTGGGTCGCCCACTACGAGGCCAAGGGCTTCACCGTCCTGGCACCCGCCTACCCCGGCTTCGAGATCGAGGTCGAGGCACTACGCGACAAGCCCGAAATCATCGCGAACCTGACCGTTCCCGAGACGGTGGACCACCTCGCGAGCGTCATCGAAGCGGTGGCCACACCGCCGATCATCATCGGCCACTCGTTCGGCGGCACGTTGACCCAGCTTCTGCTCGCGCGCGGCCTCGGGTCCGCCGGTGTGGTCATCGACTCCGCACCCACCGAGGGCGTACGGGTTCAGCCGCTGTCCCAGGCGCGGTCCCTGTTCCCGGCGCTGAAGAACCCGGCCAACCGCAAGAAAGCCGTCGGCTTCACCGCGAAGGAGTTCCACTACGCCTTCACCAACACCCTCACCGAGGAGGAGTCCCGGCAGGTCTGGGAGCGGTATGCGATCCCCGCCCCCGGGCACTGGATCTTCGAGTACGGCCTGTTCGCCAACTTCAAGCCGGGCCACCAGGACACCTGGGTCGACTACGACGCCGACCGGGCGCCGCTGCTGTTCGTCGCCGGCGAGAAGGACCACATCATGCCGCCGTCGGTGAACAGGTCGAACGCCCGGCACTACCACCGCTCACCCGCGGTCACCGACTACCAGGAACTCGCCGGCCGCGACCACTGGACCTGCGGCGCGCCCGGCTGGGAGGCAGTCGCCGACCTCGCCCTGGACTGGGCGCTCGACCACGCCCGGACCGACCAGCCCTGGCGGACCACCTCCGCGTGAGCACCGGCCGGCGGTAGCCCGGACGTTCCGAGCCGCCGCCGGCCGGGTCGGTGAGATCCTCGCGGACAGATCGAGCAGATCCTCGACGTCTTTGCCCGGGTCGTTGACCCTGCCCATTCGGACGGCCTGCCCGACGGACACACCCGGGCGACCGCCACCGGCGACACACCACCACCATGCAACCGCCCCGCACTCGGCGGCGGCCCGTTGCAGGCGCTGCTGAACCGGGCCGCCGCGGCCCAGGTCGTCGTCGACCGTCGGCCGCTGTCGGTCTGGCGGCACCAGCCCTTCACCGCCGCACGCTCGACCCTGCTCACCTCGAACAAGAGCTTCGGCGCATGAGGCCAAGTCTTCGGCGACGAAGTCCTGGCCACCGCCAACGTCGCCTGAACCAGGACCCCGCTCATGCATTTCGCGGATGAGGGCCTCGGATCTCGGAAAAGACCACCGCCGTCAGCGCGACGGCCGGGAAAGGTCAGGAAGCGGAAGAGGACAGGAACGGCAACGATCACCACGCGATCGCCGTCGTCTGGCGATGTTCCTGACACCCGCGAGCCGTACATCAGGCCGATCATGGCCCGGTCGCCCGATCAGGTGGTCCAGGGTCGAGCGCCAGCATGTCGGCGCGGTCGCGGGTCGGGATGACGATCGGGGCCAGCAGGCCGGCCGTCCGGTCTACCGGACACTCCTGTCCCGCACGGGTGCGGTCAGGATGGTCTCCTCCAGGGCCTGGACGACGGCAACGCCGCCACCGGTGCGGCGCAGCGCTTCGCCGAGCAGCCGTGCCCGCCGCGCGGCGCCGCTGGCCCGCAACTGCTGCGCCGCCTCCTTGAGCGCGCTCGCGCGCGGCTCGTCGACGACGTACGCGGCGCCGTGCGCCGCCAGCACGTTGAGATTGAAGCGGGGCTCCACGTGCTCCCCCGGGACGCCGATCACCGGTACGCCGGCGAGCAGCGCGGCCATCAGCCCGTTCTGTCCACCCCGGGCGATCAGCAGGTCGGTGTCGCGCAACGCCCGAGTGATCCCGAAGCCCCGGGCCACGGTGATGTGACCGGTGGTGAATGGCACAGCCCGGCCGGCGACCCGGTCGTGTGAGGCGGCCACGGTCACCCGGTGCTTCGGCGCGGGGAACGCCTCGGCCAGTTCGGGGAGCAGGTCCTCCACGGTGAACGTGCCCACCCCCAGGTACACCAGCACGTGCGTGGTGCCGTCCGCGTCCACCCGTCCGGGCAGCGGCGCCAGTTCCAGCGGGGCGAACAGCAGCGGCCCCACGTACCGGGTCCGGGGCACAGCGGCGAGCAGCGGCTCGATCGTCGGCACGGTGGGTGCGACATTGAGTGCCGCGCGCTCGTGCAGCAGGCTCTCCACCGAGGGCGCCGGCTCGACGCCGTGCGAGCGGCACAACCGGGCGTAGGCGTCGTGCACGTGGTCGAAACGCGCGTCGTCGTACCCGCCGACCAGGCGGGTGACGTCCGGGGTGGCGACGGTCGCGGCAAACGGCACGCCGGTGAGCGCGCCGGACACGGCGACTGTGGTTTGCCACTCGGTGAAGATCATGTCCGGCTGGAACCGCTCGACGGCCTCGGTCTCGGCCGCGACGGCGGCCTCCAGGTAGTCCGGCTGCGTCATCCCCCGGACGTAGAGCGCCTCGGCGAACGACAGATAGTTGCCGTCTCTGGGCACCGGACGGCTGGGCCGGGGCACCTCGTACCGGCGACCGAACGGATACCGGTCCAGCAGCGGGTAGTTCTCGGGCGCCAGGAAGGCCACCTCGTGCCCGCGCATGACGGACTGCTCGGCCACGGCCAGGCATCGGGTGATCCCGCCGATGCCGTAGGCGCCGGCCAGCGGTGCGAACAGAATTCTCACGACATCTTCTCCAGGGGTGACGTGGAAACGGGGGAATCGGCCCGCCGCAGGACCGCCTCGCCGGTGAGGGCACCGAGCAGGTGGCACGCGGCGACGCCGAACAGCAGCGCGCCCGTACCCCAGCCGGTCAGCACCCCGGCGAGCGCCGCGCCGGCCGCCGCGGCGGTGCTCTTCAGGCCGGCGCCGAGCGCGAAGACCTGGGTGTGCACGTCGCGCGGGGCCTCGCGTTCGCGCACCTCGAGCAGGCCGCAGAACAGGGGCGCGTTGATCAGGCCGACCAGCAGGAACAGCGGCAGGGTCAGCCACATCGAGGGCATCAGCGGGACGAGCGCGAACGGGACCGCGGTGGCGAGCAGGGCCACGACCACCACCCGTTCCGGCTGGGGACCGCGGAGCGGGTACCGGGCGTACACGAGCGAGCCGACCAGACCGCCGACCGCGGCCGTCGACATGAAGACACCGGTCAGCGAGGCGTCGCCGTAGTGGCGGGCGAGCAAGGCGGCGATCACCGGCATCGCGCCGATGCCCAGCTGGCCGAGGCTGGTGCCGAGCGTGACCGCCCCGAGCGCGCGGCGCCGCCAGAGCACCGGCACGGCGGCCAGGACCGGGGCGTGCCCGCCCTCGCGCGACCCGGGCGGGCGGGTGCGCAACGGCAGGGTCCACAGCGTCACGCACCCGAGCAGCACCACCCCGGCCAGCAGGATCAGCGTCGTGGTGGCACCGACCAGGCCGGCCAGGACGGCGGCCAGGGCCGGTCCGGCGATGCCGGCGAGACTGTACGAGGCCGAGTCGAGCCCGTACGCGCGCTTCAACCGGTCCGGCGCCAGCTCGCTGAGCAGGCTGGTGAGGCCACCGATCAGCAGCGGCGCGAAACACCCGGCGACGATCACGAGCGCCACGGTCAACAGCCGGGAGGTCTCCACCAGCACGGCGGCACCGGCCAGCGCGGCCGCGTACCCGGTCAGCGAGCCGATGTAGAACAGCCGCCGGCGGCGCACCCGGTCCGCCGCCGCGCCGACCAGCGGGGCGGCGACCACGTGCGGCACCATCAGCGCGGCCACCAACAGCCCCCCGTACGCGGTGCTGCCCGTTCGTTCCAGGGCCAGCAGCACCATCGCGACCCGCGCGCCCTCGTCGGTCAGGCGGACCGCGACCGCGGCGGTGGTGTACCGGGCGAGGACGCCGCCGGGGCGTGCCGGCCGGGCCGGGGCCGCCGGGGCCGGCGCGAGCGGGCTGTCGTCGGCGGTGCGCGGTGTGGTCGGCATCGGTGGGACTCCTCTGGCGTCGAGCCGTCGCACTCTGGGTCGCCACTCCTGTTGCCCCCGGCGGGGCACGGACGAACACGTCCGGTGCTCATCCGTTCGCCCTCCGGTACGGCAGACCGTTGAACTGCAGGTGGCTGACCGAGCCGCTGGCGGGCGCGATCCGGAAGCCGGCGGCCAGGCTGGTGCTGTCCATGTGCGGTGCCCACGGTGGTTCCAGCGGCGGGCCCGCCGGGGCGGACCACACCTGCGGGGCCGATCGGGTCAGCCGCGCCTGCCGCCCGCCGCAGGTGAGCCGGATGCCGTCCGGGCCGGACGGGTCCACCTCGATCGGCGCGGCGCCGACCCGGACGTACCGCCCGGTCACGGCTGCCGCCGGCAGCTCCGGCCCGGCGGCCGGCCGCCGGTCCACCGGCGCGACGCCGAACTGGGCCAGGATCCGGTCGATGACCCGGTACCGCTCGGTGCGCAGCTCCGGGCCACGGTTGTCCGCCCACACCAGCCCGACGCCGTGGGCCGGCACCGCGATGAGCTTGCACCACATGCCGGGGTTGAATCCCTCGTGGCCGACGCACCGCCGGCCGCCCCGGCGGGTGACCAGGGTGCCGAGCCCGTAGGTCAGGTCGCTCTCCACCAGTACGTCCACCATCGGCTCGTGGGCACGCGCCAGGCCACGCAGACCGGAGACCGGGTCCGGCTCACCCGGCCGGCGCGCCTGACGCAGATGGGCCGCGCCGAGGCGGGCCAGGTCGGGGACGGTGGAGAAGCACAGTCCCGCCGGCTGGTGTCGGACCCCGGCCCTGGGCTGGTGCGCCACGGTCGGTCTACCGTCCGCGCCGATCACGTGGTGCTGGAGCAGCGGATGCGTCATCGCCACCGCCGGGTCGTACGTGGTGCGTTCCATGCCCAGCGGCTCCAGCAGCCGTTCCCGCATCAGCTCGGCGAAGCCCAGGCCGGTGGCCCGTTCCGCGACGTGCCCGGCGAGGGACATGCCCGCGTTGCTGTACGCGAACACGGCGCCCGGCTCGGCGACGAACGGCAGCCGCCGCACCTGCGCGACGATCTCCCGCCCGAGGTCCTCCTGGTTGCGGCTGAGCCCGTCGTGGTCGGTGCGGTCGGGCACCAGGCCGGAGCTGTTGCTGAGCAGGTGCCGCAGCGTCAGCGCATCGGGGTCGGTGCCGGGGCGTAGGCGCAGCCCGGGCAGGTGCCGGGTGACCGGGGCGTCCAGGTCGACCTCTCCGGCCTCGTGCAGCAGGCACAGCATGCTGGCGTTGAGCAGCTTCGCCACCGAGTAGGTGGAGAAGACCGAGGACGGGCCGACCGTGCCGGCCGGCAGTTCCGCGCTCAGCCGTCCGACCGTCAACGTGTGCCGCGGGCCGCGGGTGTCGAACAGTCCGACGATCGCGCCGGGTACGTGGTGCCGCAGGCAGAAATTGGCGACCATGCCCCGGATCAGGGCCTCGTCGACGGCGCCGGGGCCGGGCGGCGACCACCGCGCCGTCGTGGCGGCGGCGTGGCGGGTCCGCGACGCCGCCCCGGCGGCGGTGGGTCGGGTCCGTACGGAGCCGGTCATCGCAGGTCCTCCGGCAGTTGCAGCAGCGGGTGCTGGGTGTTGCGGTGGAAGACGAGCGCCGGCGTGTCCGGGCCGGTGGTCGCCTCGATCACCCGGCCGATCAGCAGGGTGTGGTCGTGGACCGGCACCTGCCGTTCGAGGACGCAGACCAGACTCGCGGCGGCGTCGGTGAGGATCGGCACCCCGTTCCTGCGGTGATGGGGCACGTCGTCGAAGCGGCGGCAGGGCTCACCGTTGGCGAAGCGCCGGGTCAGGGAGCGCTGACGCCAGGTCAGCACGTTGATGCCGAACATCTCCCGTTCGAGGACCCGCACCACGGTGTGCCCGCGGCTGGCCAGCGAGACCACGACGCTGGGCGGGTCGAGCGACAGCGACAGGACCGCGTTGGCGGTGCAGCCGACCGGTCCGCCGCTGCCGGCGGAGGTCACCACCGTGACGAAGGTCGGGAACTCCGCCATGACGGCGCGGAAGCGTGCGGGGTCGACTGCGGCTCGTGGCGGTCGGGCGACGGCGATGCTCATGACGATCCTTCCGGGCTACGGGCGCGGCCAGCCGGGGAGATCCTGGTGGCCAGCGCGCGCCTGTCGACTTTTCCGTTGGGGTTGAGCGGGAACGCGTCCAGCTGGGTCGCGGAGCGCGGCACCATGTAGCCGGGCAGCCGCTCCCGCAGGCGGTCGAGCAGGCGCTGCGGGTCGTCCCCGGCGCCGGTGTACGCGGCGAACAGGTCGACGTGGCCCGAGGCGTCCGCGACCGCGAGCACCACCGCGTCGCGTACGCCGGGCTGGTCCCGCAGGACCGCCTCGACCTCGCCCAGCTCGACCCGGTAGCCCTGCACCTTGACCTGCTGGTCGAGCCGTCCCAGGTGGACGAGGTCCGTGCCCTGGCGTACCACCCGATCGCCGGTGCGGTACCAGTTCTTGGCGGTGAGCGGGCCGGTGCCGTCGTACGGGACCGCGCGCGTTCCGTCGAAGTGGACGAACCGCCCGGCGTCGGCGGCCGGATCGAGGTAGCCGGGGAAGCGCTGCGGCCCCCGGGCCACCAGCTCGCCCTCGTCGGCGGGGCGGCCCTCGTCGTCCAGGATCAAGTGCTCCAGGCCGGGATACGGCCGCCCGATCGGCACCGTGCCGTTCGGCGTGACCGGCCATTCGCGCACGTCGACCGGCAGACGGTACTCGGTGCACGTGACGGTCAGCTCGGTCGGCCCGTAGACGTTGCCGATCCGGCTGCCCGGCGCCGCGCTCGCCCACGCATGGGCCTGGGCCAGGGTGAGCTGCTCGCCGGCGAACAGGCTCCAGCGCAGCCCCGGCATGCAGCCGGGGCGCAGCCGCCGCAGCCGGTGCGCCAGCGACACCACCGACGGCACGGAGAACCAGTGCGTGATCCCGCGCCGCTCGACGAACTCGGGCACGGCCAGCAGCTCCCGGCGGTCCGGCACCACGAGCGTCGCGCCCGTGCTCCAGGCGACGAACATGTCGAAGACCGAGGGATCGAACGTCAGGTCGAACGTCTGCGACAGGCGGCTGCCGACGCCCACCTCGTACCTCGGCACCACGTGGTCGAGGTACGAGGTGACGTTGCGGTGCCGGATCGGCACGCCCTTCGGCGCGCCGGTGGAGCCGGAGGTGAAGAGCACGTACGCGAGGTCGTCTGCCGTGCCGTGCGCCGCCGCGTCGTGCGCGGGCGGCAGCGCCCCCGGGTCCGGCACCACCGTCGCGGGCACCCCGAGGTCGGCGCTCGCGGCATCGCCGTCGGCCAGCACCCCGGCCAGTCCGGCGGCGCGCGCCACCACGGCGTTGCGCGCCGCCGGGAACGTCGGGTTCAACGGCACCACGGTACGGCCGCAGCGCAGGATCGCCAGGTAACCCGCGTACGCGGTGACGCTGCGCAGAGCCAGCAGCCCGATCGGGCCGGGCGGGTGGCCGTGCCGCCGGGTCAGCAGGTCCGCCAGCCGGGCGCTCAGCTCGTCGAGTTCCGCGTAGCTGACCCGGCGCCCTCGCACCTCCAGCGCCACCTGGTCACCGCATCGGCGGGCGGTACGGCTGAAGCGGGCGAACATCGTGTCGTCAGTAGTCATGGCTTCCGTCCTCGTCAGGTGGCGGGGCGCTGCCGGCGGGCCCCACGGCGCAGCTGAGTGGGACGGCCGACATTCCCCGCAGGCTGACCCACAGATAGCGGCCCCACCGCCCGCGGCCGGCGTACGGCGCGACGTCGATCTGCCAGGGCTTGCCGGCGATACCGGTGCCGGCGGCCTTCACGCACGCCTCCTGCGCCGTCCAGATCCAGGCCAACTCCGTGGCCATCACCTCCGGCCGGGCGGCGGCGAGCAGCGCGCGGCGCGGGCCGAGCAGGCGGCGGGCCATGCCCTCCGACGGCGTCGCGGCGGGCTGCTGCACGTCGACCCCGACCGACCGGCCGAGTGCCACCGCCGCGGCGACGACGCCCCGGTCGTGCGCGACGCTCACCCCGACGGGCCAGCCGGCCAGCTCGGGACGGCCCCGCCGGTCGGGAACCACCTCGGCGTCGGCCGCCTGCGGCGCGACCGCCGCCAGCAGCCGGCGCAGCAGCGCCCGGCCGGCGAGGAACTCCGCGCGGCGCCAGGGCGGCATGGCGTACGCGTGCCGCTGGTCGGCGGGGTGCGCCGTGTCGCCGCCGGGCGGGGCGGACGCCGCGACGGTGCTCACGGTCAGCCGCACGCCGGGCCACGGCGCGGCGACGCGGGCGCTCACGCCGCCGCTCCGTTCAGCAGCGGGTCCAGGTGGTCGGCGACGACGTCCAGGACCAGTTCGGTCGTGCCGCCGCCGATGCCGAACACGGCGGCCTCGGCGCGGGTCAGTTGGGTACCGGCCGGACCGAAGCCGTCCGCGCCCTGCAACTGGCCGCACAGGTCGAGCACCTCGCGCGTCGTGTCCGCGACCGCCACCTTGAGCGCCGCCGCGGCCCCGGCGTCGGGCCCGTTCGTCACCCGCGGCCCGAGGTCGTCGCAGAGCGCGGCGAGCTGCCGGGTCCGCACCACGGCGCGGGCCAGTGACTGCCGGACCACGGGATGCCGGACCAGTGGCTGGTCGACCACCACACGGTGCGCGAGCCGCTCGGCGGTGGCGGCCACCACACGGCGGCACAGCGCCACGCCCCACAGCGCCCCGGCCAGCCGCTCGGTGGCGATGTGCCGGGCGAAGGCGGCCAGACCGTGACCCCGCCGGCCCACGACGTGCGCGGCGGGCAGGCGCACGTCGGTGAACTCCACCTCGCCGAGGCCGGCGCCGGTGAACAGCGGGGTGTCCGCCGGGTCCACCCGGACGCCGGGCGCGGTGGCCGGCACCAGGACCCAGGTGAAGCTGGTGAAGTGCCGGCCCGGCCGGTGCCGGGCCAGGACCAGCAGATGGTCGGCCACCGTGGCGTTGGTGATCCAACGTTTCCGGCCGTCCAGGATCACGTCCGCGCCCTCGATGGTGAGGCGGCAGTCCAGCGCGGCGAGATCGGAGCCGGGGCCGGCGTCGGTGGCGGCCAGCGCGACAGTGGCGTGCCCGGCGAGCGCGGCGTCGCGTATCGCGGCGGCGACCGGCGAGTGGGCCGCCATCTCGTCCAGCAGCGGCACGACAGTGGCGGCCTGTACGCACACCGACAGCGTCTGCCCGACCGGCCGGGCCGCGTCCAGTTCGGTCAGCAGGCCGGCGAGCCGATCTCGCCGGATTCGCCGGGGAGTGCCGTGATACAGCGGTTCCAGCAGGCCGGCCCGGCCCAGCACGCACCAGGCCGCGGAGGGCTGCGCCGCGAGCGTGGCCCGTACGCGCGCCGGGTGGTCCGGTGTCGGCGGCGCGGCATCGGCGGTCGGACCCAGTCGTGTCTCAGACAAGGGTGACCTCCGGGTTGCGCAGCGCCAGTCGGCCATCGGCCAGATGCAGGCGGTCGTTGCTGTAGTTGAGGCTCGCCGAACGCAGGTCACGCAGGGCCCGCTCCAGGCCGGTCGGCGAGTCCTTCAGGTAGCCGTGCCGCAGCCCGACCGCGTCGATCAGGTCCTCGACCGCCGCGTGGCACTGCTCCGCAGCAGTGATCTTGAGGGCGTTGAGCTGCAGCTGGATCCGGGTGCTCGACACGTCGTCGGCCTGCCGGACCGCGGCGGCGGTGTGGCGCAACAGGGCGTGCACCGTGTCCACCCGCTGGCGGGCCCGGGACAGGCGGCTGAGCAGCAGTTCCGAGGAGACGTCATAACGCTTGCGCCCCTCGGCGGAGCGGAGCAGCGTGAGCACGCGCGACAGTGCCCCCGCCGCGGTGCCCAGCCAGCAGGCCGACCAGCCGAGGTGGGCCAGCGGCGCGAACACCGTGGTGGCCACGGTCCGGAAGGAACCGTGAGCACCAACGACCTGGTCGTCCGGCACCGCGCCGGTGAGCCGCAGCGCCACGCTGTGGCTGGCCCGCATGCCCAGCGGCTGCCAGTCGCCGCTCTGTTCCACGGCGAGCTGGTCGCGGTCCGCGTACACCAGGGAGACGCCCCCCTCCGGGCCGGCGTCCGGGCTGCGCATCGTGATCAGGAAACCGTCGGCGTACGCGCCACCGGTGACGATCGGCGCGAACCTGTCGAACTCCAGCCGGCCACCGTCCGCCCGCGACCCGGTCCCCGAGGTCAGCAGATGGCCTCCGCTGCCGGCCTCCGTGGTCACCGAGCCCAGGTAGACCCGGCCCTCGGCGATCGCGGGCAGGAGGCGGATGGACAGCGGTCCCGCCGCGAACCGCACCAGCGCGGCGACCTGCTGGCAGTGCATAGCGAGGACCATCGCGGCGGACATGTCCTCGCGGCCCAGCCGGATGCCGACAGTCAGCAGGTCGTCGACCGTGCCGCCGAGGCCGCCGTACCTGGCCGGGACCAGCAGTCCCAACAGGCCGGTACGCCTCATCTCGGTCAGTGCCTCGACCGGGAAGCTGGCCAGCTCGTCGGTGCGGCGGGCGTGCGCGGCGGTCACCGCGGCCACCTGCTCGACGCGGTCGGCCAGGGTCGTCGCCGGGCGGCGTGCGGCCTCGGTGAGAGCCGGCGCGCTCATGCGGCCGCCCGCTCTTCCAGCGCCACGCCCTGGGCGTCGGCGGCCCGAAACAGCGCAGCCCAGAGGCTGCCGACGGTGGCGAAGGTCTGCTCGTTCAGCTCATCGTCGGGCAGCGACACCTCGAAGGCGTCCTCCAGGTCGAAAAGCACGTTGATGGCCTGCATGGAGTCCATGCCGAGGGCCGACAGGGACGCCTCCGGCGTCAGCGGCCGGTCACCGAGGAACTTCAGGTGCGGCGTGACGACCTGGGCGAAGCGATCGTTCATGACGGGTTTCCTTCCGCGAGTGGGTGCCCGGGCGCTGCGCCCGGGCGAGGGTGAGCTGGGAGGCGTGCAGCACCGATCCGGGAGACTTCTCGCTGTCGACCACGAGTTCCGTCGGCATCGGGTGGCCGAGGAAGGCGACCAGGCTGGCGTAGAGGCCGTACGCGCCGACATTCGGCACGGCGAGCAGGTCACCGGGGCGCAGTGGCGGCAGCGGCGCCGCCGGGGCCCAGGTGTCCAGCGGTGTGCACAGCGGACCGGCGACGAGCGTCTCCGTGACGTCGTCGTCGATGTCCGGTCGTGCGCCGGGGCGGCGGACGAGCGCCGGGCGCAGCGGCGGGAGCCGGCGCAGCCCGGACATCCCGCCGAGGTGGTTGATGCCGGAGTCCAGGACGACGACCCGGCGGCCGTGTGAGGTCTTGGCGTCGAGCACCCGCACGAGCAGGGTGCCCGCCGTGCCGACCAGGTACCGCCCCGACTCGAAGTCCAGGCGCGGGCGGCCGTCGCGCCACGCCGGGAACGTCTCGTCGAACAGCTCGGCCAGGCGCGGCGCGAGACCGTCCAGGCTCACCGCCGTCCCGGCCGTGGCGAACGGCGCCCCGAAGCCGCCGCCGAGGTCGAGCACCCGCAAATCCATCCCGTACGGCGTGAGCGCCTGCGTCACCCGCAGCGCGGTACGGGCCGAGCGCGCGAACTGGGTGACCAGGTCGTCCATCCGCACCAGGTTGGTGCCCATGTAGAGGTGCAGGCCGACCACGGTCACGTGCGGACGTCCGGCGAACCGCCGCGGCTCGGCGACCACCCAGGCGGCGTCCGCGCCGAACTGGGACGGCACGCCGGTCATGGCCAGCCCTTGCCCGGGCACCGGCCGGTCGTCGTTGATCCGGACCAGCGCCTGGCAGGTGACACCCCGCCCGGCGGCGAGGCGGTCGAGCTGGTCGAGGGCCTCCGGCGAGTCGACCGAGAACGTCCGCACGCCGAGCGCCAGCGCGGAGTCGACGTCGCTGTCCCGCTTGCCGGGGCCGCCGTACAGCACCTCGCCGGCCGGCCAGCCGGCCGCCAGCACGGCGGCCAGTTCCCCGGGCGAGCAGACCTCCGCCCGCGCGCCGCTGTCACGTAGTTGAGCGAGGACCGCGGGATGCGGGTTCGCCTTGACCGAGTAGTACAGGCCGGTCCCCGCCGGCAGTGCGTTCACCAGACGGTCGTGGTTGCCGCGCACCTCCGCCAGGTCGTACAGGTATGCCGGAGTGACCAGTTCCTCGGCCAGCTCCGCGGTCAGGACGGTGGAGTCACCGAGCATCGGAACCCTCCTCGGCGAGCACGGTCAGGGCCTTGCGGTCGACCTTCCCGTTGCGGGTCAGCGGCAGGACGTCGACGGTCAGACAGCGCTGGGGGATCTTGAACGGCTCGATGTACGCCGGCATGGCGCCCAGGACCTCGTCGGACGGGCGCGTGGTGACGGCCACCAGCACCGCGCCCCGGCTCCGCTCAGGCGGCAGCACAGTCGCCGAGTCGACGCCCGGCACGCGGTGGGCGGCGGTCTCCACCTCGGTCGCGCTGACCCGGAAGCCGCGTTCCTTGTAGATGTCGTCGCGGCGCCCGTCGAAGTACAGGTAGCCCTCGTCGTCCAGCCAGCCGTAGTCGCCCGAGCGCAGCTCCGGGAAGAGGCCGTCGCGGCGCGGGAACCGCTCGGCGGTGAGCTCCGGTCGGCGCCAGTAGCCGAGCATGACGTGCGGTCCACGGATGACGAACTCCCCCACCGCCCCCGGGCCCAGCCGGCGGCCCTCCTCGTCGACCACGAACACCTCGGTGCCGGGCAGCGGCAGGCCGGAGGCGCCCGGCCGCCGCAGGTCCCCGTCCGGGGGCATGATCGCGGTGCGCTTGCACTCGGTCAGGCCGAACATCAGCTGCACCCGCAGGCCGGGCAGGGCGGCGCGCAGGACACCGAGTGTCTGCGTCGCCATCGCCGCCCCGGTGTTGGTCAGCAGGCGCAGCCGCAGGTCGCCGGCGCCGCCCCGGCGGACCAGCCGGGCCAGCGCCTCGGCGAGCGCCGGCACCGCCGGGAACACGGTGGCGCGGCAGGCCGACAGGCTGCGCAGCAGCAGCGGGCCGGTCTGCGCGCTGCGCCCGAACACCAGGTGCGCGCCACTGCCGGCGGCGAGGAAGAGTTGGTAGAGGCCGTAGTCGAAGGAGGGCGGCAGGGCGCAGTAGATGACGTCGTCGTCGCGGTAGCGCAGCTGCGACCCGATGGCGCCGGTCACGAACACCACCTGCTGGTGGGCGCTGACGACCGCTTTCGGCAGGGACGTCGTACCGGAGGTGTAGACGAGGCAGACCGGGTCCACGGTCAGGGGCTCGGGCTTCGTGGGCGTCGCGGGCGGGCCGTCCGCCGCGTCGCACCGGGCGTCCACCTCGTCCGGATGCGCCACCGCGACACCCAGCTGCGCCGCCGTCTCCCGGTCAGCGGGTTCGGCGCTGACCAGCAGCGACGGTTCGCAGTCAGTGAGCACGTGGCGCAGTGGGGCGCCCGTCACCTGTTCGTGCAGGACCACGAAGACGGCCCCGATCCGGGACGCCGCGAACAGCAGCGCGGCGACCGGCGGGCTGCCCGGCGCGACCACGACCAGCCGGTCGCCCCGGCCGACGCCCCGCTCGGTCAGCCAGCCCGCCAGTCGCAGGCTGTCCTCGTACAACCGCCGGTACGTGACCTGCCGGTCGCCGCCGGAGACGGCCTGATGGTCCGGCCAGCGCCCGGCGGCGTCGTCCAGCAGGTGGTGCACCAGGGTCGGTCGGCGGCTCATGCGCGGGCCCCCGCGATGCCGTCGCGGGCGTCGAGCGCGCGCTGGGCCGCCGCGCCGAGGGCGTCGACGCGGTGGAGCCTTTCCGGCACCATGTCGGCGGCGTCGAACTCGACGTCCAGGTCCCGTTCGATCCGTTCGACGATCTCCACGACGCTGAACGACGTGAACGACGGCAGCGCGGTGAGGTCCGCGCCGGGCAGCGCCGCGACCGGCACGCCGAGCACGTCGGCCACGGCCCGGGTGACCACCTCCCGGACCGGGTCGGAGACGCCGGTTCCGGCGGGCCGGCCGAACAGCTCGCGGTCGCGGTGCAGCAACGCGCGGAGCCGGTCGCTCAGCCCGGCCGGTTCGGCACGCCCGCGCCGCACCCGGCGCTCGGCCAGGAACACCGCCTCGGCCAGCGCGGACCAGGCACGCAGGTGCTCGGTAACCTCCGCGGCCGGCGGGGCGGAGCCGACGGCCGCGCGGTACGCCGCGTGCAGCCGGCGTTGCCGGGCCAGCAGCCAGGTCTCCAGGGTGAGCCGGTCCAGCGCGGCGAGCCGGTCGGCGTGATCGGCGTACGCGTCGGCGTAGCTGTCGATCGCGGCGGCGTCGAAACCGGACAGCGTCGCCTCGCCCGGTTCCGGCGCCGGTCCCGCAGCGAGTTGGACGACGCGCAGGCCGGCCGGGAGCGCGGCGAGGAGTTCGTCCACCTCGAACCGCCGGACCAGCGGCCGGGCCGGTCCCCAGGGCGTCTCGTTGTGGTAGGCGTCCGCCACTGCCGCGCCGCCAGCGCCGAACCACAGCAGGAAGCTGTGTTCCATGTGCCGGTGGCCGTGGTAGGGCACCCAGGGTAGATGGAAGGCGTCGGCCACGACGTAGACGGGAGTTCCGGCGGGAGCGCCAGCCAGGTCCCGGGCGTTGACACGGCTGTCGTCCAGCAGCGTCATGCCCAGCGCCGTACGCGCGGTCCGCAGGTGCTGCGAGACGGTCGGCTCCACGGTCGGCAGGCCGCTCGCCGTCGTCCTGGCGGCGAACCTCAGCTCCGCCCCGGCGGCCGATGCGGCCACAGCGCCGTGGTGCGCCTGCGCCAGGACCGCCAGGTTGACCGCGAGGCAGTCGTAGAGGGTGGGGTCGACTGCGCCGACCTTCAGTCGTGGCGATACGGGAGGGAGGGCACCCGGTGCCCGGGTGGTCGTGGGATCGGAGTGCAGGAGCGTCATGCCTGGGCTGTGCCCCGGCCAGATTTACCCTCGCTTTAGTCGTGCTTTGCGGTCGATTAGCGCCCGGTGTGTGGCCACGACGGCCGCCGTCAGTGTGCCGGCCGTCCCTCCGCGCCGGACTTCTCCCAGGCGAGCGCCCGGGTGACCTGGTTCAGCACGTACCGGACCGGTTCACCGGGCGCGCGCACCTGCACGTCCACCAGGTGCAGGTCGAGCAGCCGTTCCATCGCCCGCTCCGCGTCGGCCGGGTCCACCTGGCACTCCGCGGCGAACCGGGGCAGTGGAGGCGTCGGATCACCGGCCCGGACCAGCCAGGACAGCAGGCGACGTTCCATCGCGCGCAGCCGCTCGTAGCTGCGCTCCAGCCGGCACCGGACGGCGTGCCCCTCCAGGTGGAGTTCGTCGAGGGGACGACCGTTGGAGAGCCGGCGGACCAGGTGATGGGCGGACCAGTCCCGTCGCCGCAGCAGCAACGCCCCGGCGGCCTCCAGCACCATGGGGACGCCCGTGCACCAGAGGGCGAGGTCTCGGAACCCGGACACGTCCGCGTCGACACGCTCACCGCCGACGGTACGGCGGAGCAACTCGACACTGTCCGCTTGCCGCAGCGGTGGGCAGGTGACGCGTACGGCGCCGCCGAGCATGGCGAGCACCGATCTGCTCGTCACCAGCACGAGACTGTGCCGACCGAGTGGCAGCCAGAAGCGCACCTGGGACTCGTCGGAGGCGTCGTCGAGCAGAATCAGCATTCGCCGGTCCCGCAACGTGGCCCGATAGCACTCGTGTTGTTCCTGCATTGAGCCGGGAATTCGGCGGGCGGGCACACCCAGGGCCCGCAGCACGCGCGGCAATTCGGTTTCCGCATCCGCCGGTGACACGCACAACTGCCCGTCCGGAAAATGCTCCGCGATACGGTGGGCGACCCGGACGGCGAGTGCCGTCTTGCCCACACCTGTCGCGCCGGAGATCACCAGGACGCGCGGAGCGCCGCCACGCCGGGCGCCGTCCAGGATGCGCAGGCTCTCCGCCTCGATCCGGTTCTCCAGCGCGTTCCGGCCGACCAGATCGACGACGTCGGCCGGCAGGTCGCAGGGCCGACTCGGCGGGGCGGGCTCGACCGCGGCGGCGAGGGACGGCGCCGCCTCGGTGCCGCCGTCGGCGAGGATGCGCTGGTGCAGAGCCCGCAGCTCCGGGCCCGGCTCAATGCCGATCTCGTCGACGAGCAGGCGCCGCCCGTCCCGATAGACCGCGAGGGCGTCCGCGCGGCGGCCGGTAGCGGCCAGCGCCGACATGAGGAACCCCCGCAGGCGCTCACGCTGCGGATGAGCGGCGACCAGATAGGTCAGCTCGTCCACCACGCTCTGATGGTCGCCACGGGCCAGCCGCGCCTCCATCAGCAGTTCGGTCGCGGCGCCGCGGCACTCCTCCAGCCGCATGGCCTCGGCAGTCACCAGGGCGGACGGGGTCACGTCCACGAGCGCCGAACCGCGCCACAGGCCGAGCGCCCGGGTCAGCAGGGCGATCGCCTCCTCGTGCCGGCCCCGGCGCAGGACCGCCGTGCCGTCCCGCACGAGATCCCGGAACAGGTGACTGTCGACCTCGGTTCGCGGTGCGCTCAACTGGTACCCGGAGGGCCGCGTCTCGATGACCGTGTGCGCTGGTCCGGTCCCCGACTCCAGCAGCCGGCGCAGGCGCAGGACGTACTGCCGGATCAGGTTCTCCGCCGACGGCGGGGGCACGCCGTCCCACACATCCTCCACCAACTGCTGCAACGGTACGAACATGTTCGCTCTCGTCGCCAGGACCGCCAGCAGGGTACGGCGCTTCGAGGAAGCGATGGAATGGAGTTCACCGTCGCACTGAAATACGAGCGGGCCGAGTAGCGAAATCACGAGTCCCCCGTTCGACATTGACCGGGCTCGACGTTACTGCGGCATTCCCATCGTCGCCCGCCGGCGCCGCGACGAAGCGACCGGCGGGAGCGACACGGGTTCACGGTTGGTCACGGTCGGCGAACCAACGCAGGCAGCGCGCGCGAGAGCGGCGCACTCACACGCCATGATCGACGCACGACGCTGAGTAACAATATGATCCAGATCACAGGGTGGTAACCGCCACCGACCCCTCTTCATGCATGGTGATGACGTCGCCGGACATCCGACGTCGCCCACCGCTGCAGGCCAGTGGAGCCAGGCGCACCGCCGCTCTCCCACCGGGCTGAAGATCCGGCTACACCTCGCCCCAGAGCCGCGCGACGTACAGGTCCGGGTCGCCCGCCGCCGCCACATCGCCGACGCCCCGCAGCGGACGGAGGCGACCGTCGCGGGAAACTGGAGTTCGCCTGCCGCCGACGACGCCCGGACCCACGAGCCGAAGGTCCGCGAGGACCACGCCATGTCCCCGTCGCTGATCTACGTCGAGGTCTTGCTGATCATGAAGGGCATGAGCGTGTAGGGCGGGCTGGGCACCGGGCACCTCGATGGGTGCGGCGACGCCGTCGTCGCCCTGGCTCGTGGCTCCTGGCAGCAGTTCCGCGCGCCTTGCGTCAACCGGACGGATATGCCTGGTTCAGGTCCCTTGTCGTCTTGTCGGTGTCTCGTGAAACGGCCCGGTAACGGGACTGCCAGGTAACTCGAAACTGTCGCTCTCTACGGTCCCCGGCATGTCGGTCAAGCCAGGCAATGAGCCATCGCAGCAGGTCAATGGGGGTACGGATGCCATCGGCAGCGCGCCGTTGTTCGACGACTGTGGCCGTCCGGTACCGGCCATCGGGCGTCGGGCACTGCTCGCCGCAGTCGGCGCCACCGCGGTCACGTCGCTGGCCGTGCCGTCGCCGGCGGCAGCTGCCGGTCCACGGCGTGTCCCGAGTGGTGGCGGCTCCGGCGGGAAGCCACCGCGCGGCCACTATCTGATCAAAGGTGCGGCGCTGGTCTCCGTCGACCCGAAGATCGGCACGCAGGCCAACGCCGACATCGAGGTCAAGGACGGTCGGATCGTAGCCGTGGGTGCCGGCCTGCGGGCCCGCGGCGCCAAGGTCATCGACGCCTCCCGCATGATCGCCATGCCCGGATTCGTCGAGACGCACTACCACATGTGGAGTGCGCTGGGACGAAACTTCGTCTCCACGGGCTTCGAGTACTTCGCGGCGAAGTCGGCGACTGTCGCCGCCTATCAGCCCGACGACTTCTACGACAGCGTGCTGCTCGGTCTGGTCGAGTGCGCCGGTGCCGGAATCACCACGGTCAACAACTGGTCGCACAACACCCGCGGGCCGGAGTACGCCGACGCCGAACTGCAGGCGCATGCCGACGGCCTCGTCCGGGCGCGGTACTCGTACGGCCACCGTGACGGGCAACCCGCCACCCAACCGATCGACTTCGCCGATATCGACCGGGTGCAGCGCACGTGGTTCGGCAAGAAGTCACCGTTCGACGGCCTGGTGCACCTCGGCGTCAACCTGCGCGGCCCCGGCCAACTCGCGAACTTCCACCTTGAGATGGCCGAGACCCGCAAGCGCAGGCTGCCCGTCTCGGTCCACTCCGGGCAGGGGCCCACCACCGCGGTGCACGCCGCCGACATCGAGAAGATGGGTTACCTCGGACCCGACTTCCTCCTGTGTCACGCCCTGCCGTTCGACGAGGCGGACCGGCAGGCGATGGTCCGCACGAAGTCGCCGGTGAGCTTCTCGGTCCACTCCGAACTGCGTCTCGGCACCGCCGGCGGCTTCCACGGTCAGCTGCTGCGGATGCTGGCCGCCGGAATCACCGTCTCGCTGTCGTTCGACGCCTCGTCGCTGGCGCCGATCAACATGTTCGAGTCGATGAACGTGGCCTGGAACCTGGGCATCCCGTACGTGGGCACGGACACCGCTGACCTGCCGGCCGTGGTGTTCCGGCAGGCGATCGAGATGGCGACGATCAACGGTGCGCGGGCGCTGGGCCTGGACGCGGTGACCGGGTCGATCACGCCGGGCAAGCGGGCGGACATCGTGCTGATCCGGGCCGACGACATCAACATCGCGCCGATCGGTGATCTGGAATCGACCGTCGTCCGGTCGGCGACCCCGGCCAACATCGACACCGTCCTGATCGACGGCCGCATCGTCAAGCAGGACCGGGAAATGGTCAGCCACGACACCAGCAAGGTCGTCCGCAACGCCGCGGCAGCGGCGCACGCGGTGCGTACCCGGGCCGGCGGGATCCTGACGCCGGCTTCTTCGCAGCCGCCCCGGTTCTGACGGCAGCGGCGGCGCACACGACACCAGAGCGTCAACTCGTCGACGCAGCCCTTTCCGCTACCGGGCCAGTTCCCGTTGCCCCGGATGCGCCTGCGCCCCCGCGGGTACCACGAGACCTGGACAGGGCACGTCGCGCCCGCGTCACCTCGGCCGAACCTGTTCCTCAACGTCGGCGTCACCAGGTCGCCGTCGGCCGTACCCTCGTCGCCCAGCGCCCGGCAGATCTCCGTCAGGTTCCACCGCAGGGCGCGCAGCGGATAACCGGCGTCGGTGAACAGCAGGGTGGCGAGCCAAGCAATGAACGGCCGCCCTGGGGGTCGTGGCCACAACTGAGACCGCGACCCCCAGTGCTTCTCGAGGTTGTTCAGTTGTGGTGTGCGCGGCCGAGCGCGGTTGGCTTGGCCGCGCTACTGCTTCGGGACGGCATGGCCGAGGCCGCCGTTCCAGAGCCAGTCGATCTCGCCCCCGGTCAGGACCCGGTTCCAGATGGCCGTGTCGTCGATGGCGCCGCTGAACCAGCGGTCGTTCGCGTCGCGGTGGGTACCGAAGTGCAGGCCGGTGTTGCTCGCGAGGCCGGTCGTGGAGGTCACCGGCTCCTTCGCGTCGTACGGGAAGCTGGTCACTTCGGCGCCGTCGAAGTAGAGGCGGGCCTGGCCGGCTGCCGCGTCGTACGTCAGGGCGGCGTGGTGCCACTCGTTCGCCGTGGGGGTGGTGCCGGATTCGGCAATGATCTCGGTGCCGTCCTGGATGCTGAACTTCAGGCGACCGGTGCCGGCGGTGAGTTCCAGCGAGATGGACCACTGGCCGCTGGTCTCGAAGATTGTCTGGCGGGTCGAACCGGGTGCGGCGGGCTTGAACCAGGTGGACGCGGTCAGGGCCCCGGAGCCGGCCGGAACGACGATGGCCGGGACATCGACGTACTCGCGCCAGCCGTCGAACTCGACGGCGCCCCCGAGCTTGCCGCCGGTGGACGGGTCAGCCTTCAGGCCGTAGCCGGTCAGGCGACCGTCCTGGCGCGGGTTGGGGGTGTCGCCGCTGGTGATGCCCTTGCGCCAGCCCTTGCCGGTGTCGTCGAAGGTCCAGTGCGCGATCAGGTTGCGGCTGAGACCGGGGCGGGTGTCCTGGCCGGTCGCCATCAGCGCTTCGCGGGCGTGGTCGGTGTAGACGCGGTCGATGCCCCAGTCCCAGAACTTCTTCGCGACCCCCATGTCGTTGATTGTCCAGGCGCCCGCTTCCATCCCGGCCGCCTGGATCTTGCGGATCGACTCCGGGTTGACCCGGGACTGGTTCATGACGATCGCCTCGAAGCCCCGGTCAAGCGCAGTGGCGATGGAGCCGTCGATGTCAGCGGTGTTGGTGTCCCAGAAGACGTGCAGGTTGGGGTCGAGTTCCTTGACCCGGCTCATTCCCGGGAGGCTGCCGTCGTTGAAGCCCACCCACTGCTCCGCGCCGAGCTCCTTGACGACCGCGACGGCGGCATCGACGGCGGGGATGGTCTTGGGCTGGATGGAGACGCGGGTCCTGCCCTGCTTCTTCACCATCTTGAGCGTCTCGGACAGGAGTGGCATCCGCGTGAACGGCAACTCCTTGTCTGAGAGGCCGTACTGCTGGCGGAACGCATGCGCCACGTCAACGGTCTTCAGCTCATCCCAGGTGGACTTCTCGATGAGAAGGTTCTGGTCACCGGTCCGGCCCGTGGTGGTGTCGTGGTTCACCACGACCTGGCCGTCGGCGCTGACGAAGACATCGAGTTCGATCCAGTCGGCGCCGAGCTCGATGCCCTTCTCCATGGAGATCATCGTGTTTTCGGGGTAGGCACCGGACCAGCCGCGGTGGGCCGTGATCCCGTTGTCGAGCCAGTCGATCTTGAGGGCCTTCCGGATGTCCGCGACGGGGTACGCCACCGGCGAGGTCGGCACCGGGGGCGGCGCCACTTGCGCGGATGCGACGAGGGTGGTGGCGAGCAGAGCGGCAGAGGCGAGGGGAACACCGACAGCGGTCAGCCGGTGAGGTTTCCGGTTCATGTGGGAGATCCCTGACGTAGTCGCGACATGGGCCCTGGGCAGGCCGTGAAGAACGCTCACGGACCCGGTTGAACGACGACGGAACCTTCCCTCAACGCCGGGTCACACGATCGCATCAAGATCATGACGTCCGGCCACCAGTCCCACCCGGGCACATCGTCGGTCGCCCGCCGGCCAGCTCGGCGGTCAGTTCGCGGACGTCGACAATCAGGTCACGGCCACCCCGACGCAGTGCTGGTCACCGATAAGACCGGCTTCCTGGAGAAGGGCGTGTGCCCGGTCGGGGTGCAGCGGCAGTACACCGGTACCGACGGCCGGGTGGAGAACACCCAGGCCGGGGTATTCCTGGCCTGTGTCTCACCTGCCGGGGCGGGCGCTGATCGACCGCCGGCTCTACCTACCGGAGACGACCTGGTGGGATCGTCCGGACCGTCTGACCGCCGCCGGCGTCCCGGACGACGTCGGGTTCGCTACGAAACCGGCCCTGGCCGGGCAGATGATCGCCGCCGCCCTCGACGCTGGTGCGACCGACGCGTGACGGTCAACGACGGCCGCACCCTGATCCGCGTCGACGACCTCGCCGCGCGGATACCGGCCGCCGAGTGGCAGCCGCACAGTTGCGGGCTGAGAGCGAACGGACCCCGCGACCACCTGTGGACCTGGATCACCACCGCCATCCGGCCGGACGAGCATTCGTGGCTGCTCATCCGCCGCAACCGCACCACCGGCGAGTTGGCCTTCTACCTGTGCTGGTCATCCCGCCCGGCCCGCTGCTCACCCTCGTGGCCGTGGCCGGCTCCCGCCGGAGCATCGAGGAGTTGTTCCAGACCGGCGAGGGCCAGGTCGGCCTGGACCACTACCAGCTCCGGGGCTGGACTGGCTGGCACCGGCTCATCACCCTGGCCATGCTGGCACTGGCCGTCCTGACCATCCCTCGCCGCTCAACAGCCCGACCCTCACCCGGAGATCATTGCGTTGACCGTCGCCGAGATCCGCCGACTCCTCAACGCCTTCGTCCCCGCCGTGGCGCTCCCGCCAGAGCACACACTGTGCCGTCAGATAGCTGTTACCCGGCTGCGTGCATGAGGATGGCGGTGGCCAGTTCCTCGTGCACCTCCGGCGGTAGCGTGTGCCCCATGCCCGCCGTGATCATCAGCCGTGCTCCTGGGATCTGCTCGGCGATGATCGCGCCGTGGCCCGGCTTGACCGGCTCGTGGCTGCCCTCGATGACCAGCGTGGGCACCTTCAGCTGGTGCAGCACGCCCACCGGCTCGAAGTCCGGGTTGGCCGCTGCGGCCAGCCGGTGGTTGGTTACCGCCGACAGGTCGCGGGCCCGGTCGAAGATTCGTTCCTGTAGCAGACGCGCCGCGTCCTCGTCGAACGGCAGCCCGGTGCCGTGCAGCACGCGCTGTTCGGCGATCATGGTGTCGATCTGGGAGCGCCGGTCCGCTGGCGGTGCGGCAGCCATCAGCGCGCGGTAGAAGGCCACGAACTCCGGCGCCGGCTCGGGCAGGCTGCCTTCAGGCTGCGGCTGCCCCAGCAGAGCCCGCAGGATCACCTGACCTTCCCCGCCGCCGAGCGGTGAGGAGCCGATGACCGTCAGCGAGCGCACCAGCTCCGGCTGCTCCAACGCGACGAACTGACCGAGCAGCCCGCCGGCCGAGTGACAGACCAGGTGGGCGCTCTCCAGACCGTGGGTGTCCAGCACGCGGTACACGTCGTTCTTGATGTCGTCCCACGTGTACGGCTCCGCCGCGAAGTCGACCGTGCCCGACTTGCCGGTGTCACGGTGGTCGTACCGGATCACCCGGCGACCTCCGGCGACAAGGCGGCCAACGAACTCGTCCGGCCACAGGACGCCCTGCGACATCGACCCCATAATCAACAAGATCGGCGCATCCGTTACGGCGCCGAACTCTTCACTCCAGATGTTCACCTCATGCATGTCTCAGAGCATGTCCTCTTCCGCCGCAGGCGCCTTCTGTAGAACTACTAGTCGCGCCGGTTCCGTGCGGGAGCCGATGCCCAGCTTCGGATAGACCTTGTACAGGTGATACTCGACCGTGCGGGGGCTCAGGAACAGCTGGGCAGCGATCTGCTTGCTCGACAACCCGTCGGCGACCAGGCCCGCGATGCGCAACTCCTGCGGGGTCAGCGCGTCCAGCATGGCCGAGCTCGGGGCCTGCCCGCTCTCGCCCGCCGCCCGCAGCTCACCCTGTGCGCGCCTCGCCCACGGCCTCGCGCCTGCCCGCTCGAACGTCTCCCACGCCATCCGCAGATGCGCCCGCGCGTCGCCCGGCCGCTGCGCGCGGCGCAGGCGCTCACCCAGCAGCAGAGCCGTCCTGGCCGCCTCGAACGGGTTGGTGTGCAGCCGCAGCGCCTCGCCGAAGGCCTCCTCGGACGACTCGGCCAAGCCCCGACAGCGGGCCAGCAGGGCGCGCGACTCGGGCGTCGCGGCGTACGCCGACCATCGCTCGTACGCCTCGAGCGCCGTCCGCGCACCCACCTCGTCGCCCGCGCCCACGGCGGCCTCGACGCGATCCGGCGCCGTCCGCCACACCACGGTGGGATGCCCGACCCCCGGTCCCGCCGCGGCGATGGCCGTGAAGCGGTCATGCGCCGTCGCGTAGCGTCCCAGGCACAGGTCGAGCAGCGCCAGCGCGTACGCGGCGACCCCTGCCCGCAGACCCACTCGATGCGGTATGGCGATGGCCAGCGCCTCGCGGGCCTGCCGTTCGCAGGTCTCCTCCTCGCCTCGCAGCGCCGCCAGGACCGCCAGGTTGGCCAGGTGCGCGGCCACGGTGTTCTCATAGCCGGCCTCGCGGGCCAGTTCCAGGCCCTCCTCGGAGATGGCCTGGCTGCTTGCCAGCCGCCCGGCGATGCGCTCGGCCGTCGCCACGAACTCCAGCACGACCGGCAACTGCCCGGTCATCCCCGACACCCTGGCCACCCGACCGGCCCGCTCGGCCATCTCGGTCGCCAGATCCGACTCGCCCAGTTGGCTGGCCGCGGCCGCCGCCCACAGATACTCCGCCGCCTCCCCCAGCTCGCCAACCCGTGCCAGCGCCCGCCGCAGCAGACCCGGCCCGGCAGCGTCGCCGTCCAGCGCCAGGCCGATTCCGGCCACCGTGTCCCGCAAGAATCCCTCGCGGTGTGCGGCCGCCCTCCGCCCGAGCTCGATGATGGCGGCCGTGTCGCCGACGTACGAGGCGGCCTCCACGGCATCGGCCAGCATCTCCAGGGTGTCGCCCGCCGCCAGGATCCGCACGGCTTCGGCGGCGTCACCGGAGTTCAGCTCGAACCGGCCTCGCAGCTGGGCGATCTCCATGGCGAGGCCGGCATCCGCGCCAGCCTGGTGGCGGGCCTCGGCGAGCAGCGACTCCGCCTGCCCCGGGCGGCCACCGAGCCAGGCCGCGACGGCGGCGTCCTTCAGGCGGGCAGCACGGGCGCGCGGCTCGGGGGTCAGCTCGGCGGCCCGGGCCAGGGCGGCGGCAGCGGTCCCGTATCCACCGCGGTCGCGCGCCAGCTCCGCGGCGGCCACCAACTCGGTGGCAGCCCGCTCGTCCTGGCCCATGGCGGCTCCGGCCAGGTGCCAGGCGCGACGGTCACCCTCGGTAAGCTCCGCCAGTACAGCATGCACCCGGCGGATCATGGCCGGGCTGGCCGCCTCGTGCACCGCCGACCGGATGAGCGGATGACGGAAGTGCACGCGCGTACCCGAGAGCTCGGCCAACCCGGACTCCTCCAGCTCGGCCAGCGCCATCCGCCCAGTCCACGACCCCATGTTCTCTCCGGGCCGTACCGTTCGCTCGGCGGACAACCGGTCGGTGGCGCTCAGGACCAGGACGAGGTCAGCCTGCACGGCGGCGACCAGTGCGAGCAGCCGGGCAGAGGCGGACAACGCCGCCACCCGATCGCCGAACAGCAGGGCACCCCCGGGCAGCGGGTCGGGCAGCGGGTCGCGTCCGGCGAGTTGCGCGGGTGTCAGGCGGGCGGCGATCTCGCCCAGCGCGAGCGGGTTCGCGCGGGTCAGCGTGACGAGTTCCCGCGCCACATCAGGCTGCGCACCGCAGCAGGACTCCAGCATCTTGGCCGCGGCGGCTCCGGGCAGGCCACGCACCTCCACCGTCAGCGGCACACCCTTGACCGGAGCGTCCCCGCGCACAGCGAACAACATCGCGATCTTTTCGGTCGCCAGCCGCCTGGCGGCGAACAGCAGTGCGTCGGCCGAGGCCTGGTCGATCCACTGGAAGTCGTCGACCACGCAGATCAACCCGTCCGGCGCGGCGGCTTCGGCCAACAGCGAAAGCACGCCAGCGCCCAGCAGGTACCGATCGCCAGCAGTGCCCGCGGCGAGACCCAGCGCCGCGCGCACAGCGTCGTGCTGCGGTTCGGGCAGCGCGTCGAGCATGCTGGAAACCGGCCACAGCACCTGGTGCAGCGCTGCGAACGCAAGGTCGGTCTCAGCCTCGACGCCGGTGGTCCGCAGCAGACGCATCGCGCCGCCCCGCACGGCCACCGCGTCGAGCAGGGCCGTCTTGCCCACCCCCGCCTCGCCCCGCAACACCACAGCACCGCCAGAGCCGTCGCGAGCCCACGCGATCACCTTGTCGAGTGCGCTGACCTCCGCCGACCTGCCGTAAAGCATGAATACCCACTCTAGGAGACCTTCCACGCCCCCCATCCGCACGGAGTCACTTCTCACAAACGACCTGGCCGTGGTGATGGCCGGTCCGGTCAGCGCGGCGGTGATGGCCCGGCTAGCGAGACGGGTCCCGCACCAGGTGCCGCGAATGCGCATGGGCCTGCCGGCCCCGAGCGCGCGAGCGATCGCGGGGAGGTCGATTCCCCAGGTGGTCCGGAGCAGCCAACCGGGCGCTACCGGAGCCACCTCCCACCACAGTGCTCGACGCCGACGACGTGTCCGTTCACCGCGTCACGATCCACCCGGCACCGCACACGTCTGGCACGCCGACACGGTGCCGGCCCTCGTCGTGCCCTGCAGGCGGACCCGATGTCGACTCGGCCACAGCGGGCGGCGTGCGCTACCTCCGTTCCCGGCGAGGCGTGCCCGATCACCAACCCGGTGACGCGCCGTACGACCCTCACCACCCAGCACTGCACGCTGAGCCTGGGCGACCATGTCGTTCAAGGCCGTCGACGGATACACCACGAGCAGGTCTGCGACAGGATCGCCGGTCAACATGGCCCGATCCCAGCTTGAGCCCACACCAGTGCCGCACCGCAGCCGGCAACGTGCTGCACGAGCTCGGGTTGCCCACCGAGAGACAGCGCGAGATCGTGCAGGAACGTCCACAGCCGCGTGCGACGGCCAGGAACCCGCGCGAATGGTTGGTCGTCCCGGGAACCGACTCCTGAGCCTCGTCTTCTGCGGCGAGAAGAGTGCTGCGTGGGAGGGGGCCAACCTCCAGCGGCGCCGACGCCGACCGCCCGTCCTCTGCCGCTGGCGGGGGGGGTGTCGGAAAGTCGCCGCGTCCAGGTTCAGCCGCTTGCCGGCATGCGCGGAGGGCCGCGCCGCGCCGGCGACCGAGGGTGCGGCACTAGACTGCGTCGCCGTGACGAACATGGTGCCATCCGGCCGCCGCGCCGGCGACCTCGGCGTCGTGGTCGGGCCGCTGCCGACCGGGCGACACAACCCGATCACCGACGTCGCCGGGGTGCTGATGGGGCGTGCGGTCTCCGCGGCACTGCCCGCGTGGATCGGGCCGCAGTTCTTCAGCGACACGCACGTCAAGGGCGCGCCGACCACGCCGACCGGCGACCGCGCTCCTCGACCAGGCCAACCGACCTGCCGGCGTCGAGCCGGCAACCACCGGAGCCGGCGGTCCCGAGCCGAGGGAGTTCCTGGATGAGCGCCATCCTGCCGGCACGGTCCGGCGCGCTGGTCGCCACGGCGGCGACTCCCCGGCCGCGCATGACGTACGCGCACCGGGGCTCGTCCGGCATGGCGCCGGAGAACACCGCGGCCGCCGTCGAGCTGGCGATCGCCGAGGGCGCCGACTACGTCGAGACCGACGTGCAGCTCAGCGCCGACGGGGAGCTGGTCATCATCCACGATGTCACGCTCGCCCGTACCACCGACGCCAGGCTGGCGTTCGCCGACCGTGCGCCCTGGAACGTGCACGACTTCACCCTCGCCGAGCTGAAGAAGCTCGACGCCGGCGGGTGGTACGACGACGCCTTCAGCGGCCAGCACATCCTGACGCTCGATGACCTGCTGGACCTGCTCGGGGGCCGGGTCGGCCTGAACCTCGAGTTGAAGGCGCCCGCGCTGAATCCGGGGCTGGCGGGAGCCGTCGCCGCCCGGCTGCGTCGGCGTCGCGACTGGACCGATCCGCACGGCCGGCCGCGGCAGCCGCTCGTCGTCGGCTCCTTCGACGAGCAGACCATCCGGGACTTCCACGCCCGGCTGCCCGCCGTCTCGGTCGCGCTGATCGCCTACGACGTGCCGGCGAGCGGGAGGCTGACCGACCTGGCCGAGTGGGTCTTCTCGGTCAACCCGGACATCCGCCGGTTGCGGCCCGAGGACGTGGCCCGCGTCATCGAGGCGGGCCTGGCCGTCGTGCCGTGGACCGTCGACGCGCCGGAGTTGTGGCGGTGGGCCCTCGACGCCGGCGTCGACGGGATGATCACCAACTACCCGTACGCCCTGAACAACCTGCTCCACGGCCGCGACCCGCTGCCCGACGCGGCGGGGGTGGTCGTCCAGGACGTCGTCCACCACTCCCCTGGCGACGAGCCGCCGTGGGCCGGCGAGCATGTCGTCCTGCGCAACGTCTCCGGGCAGCCGGTGGACGTCAGCGGCTGGTACCTGCGGAGCCAGTCATCGGATCGGGTCATGGTGGGCGACGGCTACGTCATCCCGCCGGGTGGGCTGTTGCGGGTGTGGACCGGGCCGGGCACCGATGACGCGGCCAACTGTCACAACGGCCGCGCCGCCGCCGTCTGGAACGGCACGAAGGGCGACTCGGCCGGGCTGCACCGCGCCGACGGCGCGATCGTCGACCTGCACGCGTACCTCGTCTGACCCGGCGGGACCGGTGCGGCCGGGCCGGGCATCGAGGGGCCGGCCCCGACGGAGCCGGCCCCTCGACCCGAGGTGTCCCCGCGTCGGTCAGCTGACCGACTTGTTGTAGCTGTCAATCGCGGGCTGCACGCTCGCGGCGGCGTCCTTCATGGCCTGGTCGGCCGGTTTGCTGCCGACGATGGCGGCCTCCAGGCCGTCCTCGGAGGCCTTGCGGGCCTGCGGCATCACGCCGAGCAGGCAGCCGGCCGACGCGACCGACGGCGGCAGCGCGTGCAGCTGGTCCACCGCGGTCTTGAACTGCGGATACTGCGCCACCCAGTCCTTGTCGATCTGCTCGTCGAGCGCCTTGGCGTTGACCGGCACGTACCCGGTGCCGGTGTGCCACTTGGCCTGCTGCTGCGGACTCGAGGCGAACTTCACGAACTCCCAGGCGGCCCGCTTCTCCTTGTCGCTGTGCCCGACGCCGTTGATCCACAGCGAGGCGCCACCGATGATCGGCCCGCCCGTGGCCGAGCTGCTCGCCTTCGGGTACGGCGCGGTGAGGACGGTGAACTTGCCCTTGGCCGCGTCGATGTAGCCGCGCATGGCGCCGGTGGACTCCAGGTGCATCGCCACCGCGCCGGCCTTGAAGGCGGCCTGGGCGTCGTCGGTCTTGCGGCCGGTGTTCGTCGCGTAGCCGCCCTTGACGAGGTCCGCCCACCACTGCGCGACACGCACGCCGGTCTCCTGGTCGAACTGCACCTTCGTGGCCAGGCCCTTGCGGCCGTTGCTGTTGTCGCAGTACTCCTTGCCGTCGGTGGCGATCAACTGCTCCACCAGCCAGCCGTAGATGGCGGCGCCGAAGCCGTACTGGAGGGTCTTGCCGCCGGCGTCCTTGACGGTCAGCTTCTTCGCCATCTCCCCGATCTCGTCGAGGTTCCGCGGCGGCTTCGCCGGGTCGAGGCCGGCCTTGACGAAGGCTTCCTTGTTCAGATACAGCAGCGGGGTGGACGTGTTGAACGGCATCGACTGCAGCTTGCCGTCGATCGAGTAGTAGTTGGCGATGTTCGGCTCGATGTCGCCGGCGTTGAAGTTGTCCTTCTCGATGAACTTGTACATCGGCACGGTCTGCTTGGAGTCGACCATGAACCGGGAGCCGATGTCGTAGATCTGGACCAGCGCCGGGGTGTTCTTCTGCTGCACCGAGGCCTTGTACTTGGCGATCGTCTCGTCGTAGTTGCCCTGGTAGATCGCCTTGACCTCGGCCTTGCCCCCGCTCTGGGCGTTGAAGTCGGCGACCAGCTTGTCGATCGCCGCGGCGTTGGCGCCCTTCATCCCGTGCCAGAACTCGATGGTGGTCTTGTCGGTGGCCTTCTCCAGCACCTCCGCGCCCGGCGCCTCGAGCGCATCCGTGGCCGAATCGGTGCCGGACCCCGAGCCGCCGCACGCCGTCAGCGCGACGGTGGCGGCCAGGGCGGCGAACGCCGCCAGGGCCCGACGGAGCTTGGGTTGTCTCACGGGTTCTCCACTTCTTGAGTTAACGCAGTGCGCCGGCGGTGAGGCCGCGGACGATGTAGCGCTGACCGAAGAGCAGGACAGCCAACGTCGGGAGCAGGGACAACGCGACGCCCGCGAGGACGAGACCCGGTTGCGCCACCTCGGCGTCGTTGAGCTGCGAAATGCCGATCTGCAGCGTCTGGTACTCGGAGTCACGGATCAGGATCAGCGGCCAGAAGTACTGGTTCCACGCCGAGAGGAAGACGTAGACCCCGACCGCCGCAATCGAGGGCTTGGACAGGGGCACGATGACCCGCCACAACAGGCGCCAGTGACCGCACCCGTCGATCACCGCGGCGTCCCGCAACTCGGTGGGGAACTGCAGAAAGGCCTGCCGCAGCAGGAACGTGCCGAAGGCCGAGGCGAGGAAGGGCAGCACGAGGCCGAGGTAGGTCAACCCGCCCCGGGCCAGGCCCCAACCGGAGATGGCCAGGTAGTTGGGGATGATGATCGCTTCCCACGGCACCATGAGGGTGGCGAGGAACAGACCGAACGTCGCCGCCTTCGCGGGCAGGCGGAGGAACGCGAAGGCGTACGCGGCCAGGATGCTGGTGACGATCTGCGCCACCGTGATGGCCCCGGCCTGGACGGCCGAGTTGACGTAGAACCGGCCGAGCGGCACCGAACGGAAGACGTCGGTGACGTTCTGCCAGTAGAGCTCGTGCGGCACCAGAGCGGGTGGGTAGGTCGCCAGATCACCGGGGCCCATCACGGCCCCGACGAAGCCGTAGTAGATGGGGAACAGGACCGGGATCGCGGCGAAGCCGAGCACCACGTAGACGGCGACGCGCCCGAGGCTGAACTTTTTCATCGGTAGTGGACCCGCCGTTCGAGGACGCCGAACTGGACAGCCGTACAGCCGAGCATGACGACCAGCAGCACGACGGCCTGCGCGCTGGCCGACCCGAAGTCGGAGGACCCGAAGGCGAACGCCTTCTCGTAGATCGAGTAGACCAGCGTCGTCGTGGCCTGGTCCGGGCCGCCCTTGGTCAGGATGTGGATCTGCCCGAAGCTCTGCAACGCGTGGATGGTGGACACCACGACGAGGAAGAACAGCTGCGGGGAGAGCAGCGGCACGGTGATCCGGGACGCCAGTCGCCAGCCGGACGCGCCGTCCAGCCGCGCCGCCTCGACCACCTCGGGCGGGATCGCCGCGACGCCGGCGGACAGCACGAGGACGTTGTAACCGAAGTTCATCCAGACCGTCGCGACGCAGACGGCGGGCAGCGCGATCGACGGGTCGGTGAGCCAGTTGACCCGGTCGAACCCGAGCGAACCGAGCAGGCCGTTCGCCACGCCGATCGCAGGGTTGTAGATGACGGCGAAGATGACCGACGCGGTCGCCACCGAGAACGCGAACGGCAGCGCGAAGGCGGTGCGAAACACGCGTACGCCACGGATGCGCGCCTCCAGCAGCAGCACCACGAAGAGCGCGCCCAGGACAGCCGGCACCACGGAGAAGAGCGTGAACAGGCCCGTCGTGGCCAGCACCTTGCCGAACTCGGCGGACAGCAACTCCCGGTAGTGCTCGGCGCCGACGTACACCGACGGGGCACCGAAGAGGTCGTTGCCGTGGACGGACAGGTACAGGGTGCGTCCCAGCGGCCAGAATACGAACAACGCGAAAACCACGACGGACGGTAGGAGAAGCAGCCACCCGAGACCGGACTCGGTGAAGCGTGCCGGCCTACCCCGCCGAACGGCGGAGGGCGTGGGCTCTATGGTCGATGCGCGGTCATCTGGTGGGGTGTTGACGGTGCGGGGGACGGGCACGGCAGCACAGTACCAACGGCATGGGTGGAAATAAATCCTTCACTGTATGACCCGAAGCTGGGGGTTCTTTTCAGCGTTCGCGGGAGCGCGAACTTAGCTGGCGGGCCTCACGACTTGAGCGCCAGAATGCTCGGGCAGCCACGCGGCGAGGGTGTCGGCGGTGCGGTCGGGGCAGGACGTCGATCGGCCGGTGGGTACGCATGTCGATCAGCACGGTCGCGTATCGGTGGCCACGACGGGGGGGCGAAGTCGTCCACGCCCAGCACCGTCGGCGTCAGCGGCGACGGATCGGGCATCCGGCCGGATCATCCGGATCCACGTCATCCGCGACACCGACACCGCCAACCGCTGCGCCAACCGGCTGCCCGCTCGACCGCCCAGCGCCACCGCGACGGCTTCCAGGTCGCCCGTCGCCAAGACGGTCTGACGGGCATGCCGACGAGTCGGGCCGGGCACCTGCTCGACAAATGTCGCCGCTGACAGCTGCTGCCGCAAACGAATCGGCGGACCGTCAACGCGACCAGCACCTCATGGCCACCCAACCTGACATCGGCCAGCCGCCGCGCATAACGACCATGCACAGTCGTCGACCAGGTATCGCAGGCGCCACACCGTGCCCGCACGCACTCACATCGGCTTGACCGGGCGCTGGCTTGATCTGTTGTGGTGCCACTGCGTGGCGCGCGGATCGCGGCATGAGCACGCACCTGACCTTGCGGGACTTCAGCGGCATGAGCATGTTCGATCTGACGCGTCACTCAGTCCAGGACTCCGTGGTGTCGATGTTGTTTGAGGACGTGGCGCCGCGCCGTCGATTCTGACGTCCAGGGGACAGCGCAACGTCCCGGGCCGGTGGTGGTGGTCGGCGAGCGTGGGGTCGGCATGTGGGGTACGAATCGTGGCTGACTGTGGCTGGGCAGCACCTGCCGTGGTTCCTCGACGGCTTGGTCGATGCCGCGCCGGCTGCCGGGTCTGCGTAGCGCCGGGGCGGGGCGGGGCGGGCAAGCTCAGCGGCGGCCATGGGCGTCGGGGAGGTGTGAGGATTACCTTCGCGGAGCAGATAACGCCCGGTCGGCCCGTCCCCGGAGTTCGTCGGCGCCGTGACATTTCTGTACGGCACGGCTCCGTTACCGCGCAAAGAGTCTTCCGATGGATCAGCCGTGTCGCGACCGCCACCTGGGACGCCTATCTTTTCACTCTCTTGTGGCGTCCGTGAGGGCGTCAATCAGCGCGCCCAGTGCGGGCTGCGCCAGCGAGATCTCCCGGACCGCGGCGTAGATCGTTCTGATTGGCTCCGGGCGACGGACCCGGCGGATGGTGACGCCAGGATGGCGGGTGCCCAGTCCCAGTCGGGGGATGAGGCTGACGCCGAGGCCAGCCGCGACGAATCCCTGAGCCGTGGCGTAGTCCTCCGACTGCGCCACGATGTGCGGGCTGAAGCCTGCCGCGGCGCAGGCATCGATGATGGGCTCCAGGCAGAGGCCGGGGGGTTCACTGCCGACCCAAGGTTCGCTGGCGAGGTCGGCTAGGTCGATCATCCGTTGCGCGGCGAGCGGGTGTCCGGTGGGCAGCACGGCCCGGTACGCGTCGTCGAGCAGGCGCACCACGCGGATGCCCTGGTGACTCTCGTCGCTTGGTCGGCGGACAACGATGGTCAAGTCGCCGCTGTGCTGCTCCACGTTCGGCAGCAGATCATTGGGATCGGTCACCTTGGCATCGATGGTCACACCGGGGTACTCGCGCCGGAGTCGGGCGAGGGCGGGTGCCAGCAGGGTTGGGCCGACGGAGGCGAAGTAGCGGATCGTCAGCCGGCCTGTACGCCCGGCGCGCAAATCGGCCAATGCGGTCTCGGCCTCGGCGACATGCTGGCTGATGATGGCCGCGTGCCTGGTGAGCAGTCGGCCCGCCGCCGTGGGCCGGACACCTCGGCCGACTCGTTCGAGCAGCGCGATCCCGGCCTCCTTTTCCAGCACTGCCACCTGCTGGCTGACGGCGGAGGGGGTGTAGCCGAGGTGCGCTGCCGCCGCGGTCACCGACCCGCTGATGACCACCGCCCGCAACACCTGCATGCGTCTCACATCCATCATGTAGCAGAGCTTAACGCTCATGCAGAACCTTTTGCTTTTTCTTTTCCGTGGGGCGCGGCAGTGTTCACGGAAAGGGACCAAGGAGGCCAGGGTGAACGGTGCTGTGGGCAGGACATGGGCGTGGATGCGGGTGGGCGTGCTCGCCCTGCTGTGGGGATCGACCTTCCTTTGGATCGAGCTGGCCCTGGACGCCCTGACTCCGGTCCAGGTCACCATCAGCCGGTGCGTACTCGGATCGGCCGCTCTGCTGGTCGCGTGCCTCGGCTCGGGTCGACGGCTGCCTCGGGGTGGGGCGGTCTGGGGTCACATCGTCGTGGCGGCCTTCTTTTGCAACGCCCTGCCGTTCGCCATGTTCAGCATCGGCCAGCGGACCATCGACTCCGGGGTGGCCGGTGTACTGAACGCGACGACGCCGCTGTGGTCCATGCTGATCGGCATCGTGATCGGCTCGGAGCGTGGGTTGCGGCCGGTCCGGCTGGGCGGACTCCTGCTCGGGTTCGCCGGAGTTGCGCTGATCTTCGCGCCGTGGCAGACGACCGGGCCGGTCGGATGGGGCGCTCTTGCCATCGTCGCCGCAGCGGCGAGCTATGCCGTCGGTTTCGCGTACATGGGCCGCAACCTGGTCGGCAAGGGCATCCCCACCATCTCGTTGTCCGCAGCGCAGCTCATCGCGGCGACCGGCCTGACCGCGTCGACTCTGCCGGCCGGCGGTCTGACGTCAATCGAGATCGGCCCGAAAACCCTGATCGCCGTCGTGTTCCTGGGCGTCGTCGCCACCGGGTTCACCTTCCACCTCACCTACCGGATTATCGCCGCCGAGGGCGCCACCAGCGCCGCGACGGTCGGCTATCTGCTGCCGGTGGTCTCGGTAGCGCTGGGGGCCATCGTGCTCGACGAGGTTCTCAGCTTCCGGATCGCCATCGGGATGGTGGTCGTGCTCGTCGGGGTCGGCCTGATCCGCCTCGGAAAGCCGAGGCCGTCGATGCCGGCCCCAGAAGACTGCGGGTTCGCCGCCCGGGGAAGCCAGCCCACCATCGCAGCTGCATCCGACTCCCCCGCGCGGTCCCACGGCGTCTCCAGGGCCCACAACACCCGCAGCCACGTCAAGGCGGCGAAGCTGTAAGCGCGAAGCGTGCGGACGCTGTAGTCGCCCAGCTCCAGATCACCCCACCACAAGGCAACCGGCTCGACGCGACACCCGGCCGCATCCAGCGGTGACCCCTACACCCGACTCACTGCCCGATTCGCCGCCGGCGTGAGCACCGCATGGCGGTACGTGCAGGAAGCGATAGCCCTGCTCGCGTCGGCCGCCGACGACCTGGCCACCGCCATGGACCGGATCCCCGGCCCTCGGCCTACCGATGCTGACCTGCAAGATCAGGTTGGAAAAGGCTCGCGCAGAAGGCTGCGCGATCGAACCGCTATCCCAACCCGAGTGATGTCGCACTGATGAGCGAGTTCAGCAGCGAACCGGAGCTGACTGACGCCGTGGCTCGTGCGCTGCTGGCCTTGCTGCAACGCTCCTCAGCCAATGCTCGTCAGGGACCGGTCGAGTCCACCGGCGCTTGATCACTTCATGCCGGTATGCCTGGATCCGTGTATCAGTGCGTCCGCCGGCCACCCAATCCCTGATGGTCGACGGACGCGTACAAGCGATTCGCGTTCTACGGCCGCGTCTCCATGGCGGCCAGCGGACGAGGCCGCACCGGCACCCGACCACGCAAGGTGCGCCACCACTACGTCCTTCGCGGACTCATGCTCTGCGGGCTGTGCGGCCGCAGGATGCAGAGCCACCAGGCGCACGAGACCGCCTACTACCGGTGCCGCTACCCCAACGAGTACGCCCTCGCCAACCACGTCCAACATCCCCGCAACGTCTACGTCGCGGAACGAGACATCATCCCCGCACTCGACAGCTGGCTCCTCAAGGCGTTCGCCCCGCACCGACTGACCGACACCATCCGCCGGCCCCACGCCGCCCAACCCCACACCGGACCCGACAACGTCGCGCCGGAAATCATCGCCGTGAACAAGATCATTTGCCGCGTGTGACGCCAAACTCGTTCAGTACCGCGCCATCGCAGACGCCGGAGGCGACCCCGCCAGCGTCGCCACCTGGATGGCCGACGTCAACGCCCAACGCGCCGCCGCGCTCGCCCAACGCGACAAAGCAGCAGCACAACAACGGGCTCCCGCCCGCCTCACCGAAGACGACATCCGGAGCCTCGTCGGCACCTTCGACGACATCCGCAACACCCTGCGGAACGCCCACAGCGGGGACAAGAGCACCCTGTACCGCGAGCTACGGCTCGCCCTCACCTACGACCCCGGGCAAAACAAAATCAGCGTCGAGGCCAAGCCTGACGCTGATTACTGTAGGGTAACTGTACGTGTCCGAGGGGGGACTTGAACCCCCACGCCCTATACGGGCACTAGCACCTCAAGCTAGCGCGTCTGCCATTCCGCCACCCGGACCTACTCGTTCAGCCTACCGTGTCGACCGGGTCGGGCCTGTCACCCACCGGCCGCCCCTGGTGGGCCGCACGGGGAGTTACTGTACACGCCCCGGATGGATCATGCACATCAGCTTCCGTCCGGCCGGAGTGCGCAGGTCGGAGTGGTGCCTGGAGCAGGGCGAACCGCAGCCAACCGGTGGACCTGGGTAGCGTCCGGCGGGTCTCACGCGGCAGCATGGCCACGTGTCCCATCCCTCTCCACTGGCCGCCGTTCAGCACCGGGCCCTCGCCCTGCGTGCCGCGGGCGATCTCCACTCCGCCCGTCGACTGCTCGCCGACGCCGTCGGCGCCGCCCGACCGCCGTACGGCAAGGATCACCCGGATGTGCTGAGCACCGCACACCTGCTGGCTCGCCTGCACCGGGAGGCGGATGACCCGGGCTCGGCCCGCCGGGTGCTCGAGGAGGCGTACGCCGCCGGCGAGCGCCTCTGGCCGCCCGCCGATCCGCTGATGCTGGCGCTTTCCTTCGAGTTGGCCGCCGTGGCGGACGAGTTGGGCAACCGGCACGAGGCGCGCCGCAACTACACCCGCGTCGCCAGCCTGGGGCCCGCCGTGCTCGGTGCCGACCACCCGGCGGTACGCACGGCGCGGCAGTATCTCGGCGACGCCGCGCCCGTTCCGCAGCCCGCTCCACCGGTCGTGCCGTCACAGGTGTCGGCGCTCTCCGAGCCGACGATGTCGCTGGCGGTTCTCTCCACCTCCTGGCGGCCGCACGAGCCGGCGGCGGTCGCGCGCCCACCGGTGCCGCCGGTCGCGCAGCCGACGCCACCGCAGGTCACCAGCGGCCCGCCGGCCCCAGCGCCGCCCTCGTACCAGCCGCCGATCCCGCCGCCCCCGCCCGTTCCGGGGGCGCCCGTCCAGGGTCGGGCCGCGTCTGTTCCCCCGCCACCGCACGCCGCGCCGTCCCCGTACCCGCCGCACCCGGCCCCCCACGCACCGCAGGTGCCGCCCGCGCCGCAGCAGCCGTACCCGGCGCCACCGCAGCACGCCCAGGTCCCGCCTCCGCCGCAGGTTCCCGCCCCGCCGCACATGGGTTGGGCGCCGCCGGCCCCGCCGCACGCGCCGGCCCGGCCGCAGGCCGCCCCGCACCCGGCGCCGCCGGTCGCGCCGCACGTCGGTGGGTCCGGTCAGGTCGCCCCGTACGCCGTTCCACCGCAGCGGATCCCACCGGCGCCGCCCACCGTCCCGCCGCCCACGACGATCCCGCCGCCACCGAACGTGCCCGCGCCACCGGGGCCGGGCCGTGCCTCCGTCCCGGGCCGCGCCGCAGTGCCACCGGGGACGGGTCGGGCCGCGGTGCCGCCGCCCCCGGTCGTTCCGCCGCCCTCGCCTGCCACCCCCGCGCGGCCGGCGCAGGTGCCGCCGGTGCCCGTGCCGCCGCCCCCCAGCGTCCCGTCGCAGCGTCCCGGGCCGACGCCGCCGCAGTCGCCCTGGGCGCCGCCATCCGGGCCGACCACACCGTCCGCGACGCCGGGCACGTCGACGCCAGCGCCGCCGAGCCCGCCCGTCCCCGCCCCACCGGTACCGCCGCCACCGGTCGTCCCGACCACGAGGGCGACCGCACGGCCGGTGCCGCCGGTGCCAGGCCCGGTGTCCTCTCCGCCGGTACCGCATCCGGTGTCGTCTCCACCCGCCGTGGTGGCGCGGGCGACGCCGCCCGCCCCGCCGGTCCCCCGACATGCGGCCTCCCCTCCCGTCGTCGCGACGCCGGTACAGCCGACCACCGCGCCGACGCCCCCCACCGTTCCCGACCCGAACCCGGAGTCCGCCGCGCAGCCGCAGGTCGCGGCAGCTCGCCCCGGCCCCGCCGCTCCCCCGCGCCATCGGGCCGCCGACGAGACACCGGTGACCGCCCGGCCGACGGGAACGGCATCGCCCACCGCACCGGCGCCGCCCACCGCCGGGCCGGAACCGTCGACCGCCAAGCCTTCGGCGGCAGTGCCGGCGCCGGCCGAGACGGCGACCGAGTCACCGTCGACGGCCGAACCGCCCCCTGCGGCGTCGGCAGTCGGACCGGCCGCCGTGGCGGCTGCCGCGCCGCCGGCTCCCGAAGCGACCACACCTGCCGCCGAGCCAGCGCCGACCACCGCGCCGGCCGCCCAGGCTTCGGCGGTACGAGCGGCGGACACCCCGGCCCCGGCTCCCGCGGAGGTGCCGGATCCCCCGGCACCGGGGCCCGGCTGGGCCAAGCCGACCATCCAGGTCAAGCAGATCGAGCCGCTGCTCGCGGAGGAGATCGCCCGGGCCGGTGGCGTGCCCGCCGACCGGGATGGCGCGGAGAGTTCCGAGCGGTCGCCCGAGGAGCCGGACCGGATTCCACCGACGGCGCGACCGCAGGCCGCGCAGCCGGTCAGCGCACCGCCGGCACTCCCCGTCAGCGGGCCGCCGCGGGCCGTCAGTTCGGCACCGGTGTCCGGACAAGCCGCGATCCCGGCCCCGCCGGTGGTCCCGCGCCCGCCGGTGACCCCACCGCCGATCAGCGCGCCACCGGTCAGCGCACCGCCCGGTCACCCGCAGCAGTTCGCCGCGCCACCGCCGCGTCCGCAGCCGGTGAGCGCGCCGCCTCCGGTCGCGCAGCCGGTGAGCGGATCGCCCGTGCCGCCGTGGGGCATGACCGCGCCGCCGTGGAGCAGTACGGCTCCCCCGCAGGCGTTGACGGGCCCGACGGCCGACGACGGCAACGCCGACGACGACCACCTGGACGTCGACGAGGAGTTGGCGCGGGCGGAGCTGGAACGCGAGGAGGCGCTGGAGGAACCGGAGCGGCAGGAGGACGGTGACCAGCCGCCCGCGTACCTCGACATCGACGAGACGTTCCCGATGCGGGCGCAGCCGTACCGGGCCGGTTCCTCGCCGGGGGGCGCCACCCACCAGGCGCAGCCGGGTCCGGCGCCGTCCGTCGTGCCGCCACCGGTTCCGCCGCCGCTGGCGTACCCCGCGATGGCCGAGGAGGGCGGCCGGAGCCGGACGGCGGTGATCGTCGCGGTGGTCGTCGCGGTCCTGGCCGTCGCGGCGCTGGTCGGCGTGGGCGTCGTGGTGCTCAACCGGGACGCGGCGCCCCCGGCCGAACCCGCCGCGCCGGTCGCGACGACGGGGGCCGCCGCCGGTCCGCCACCGGGTGGCCTGACGCTGAAGGACGACTCGGCGACGATCACTCTGAGCTGGACGGACCCGGCCAGGGGCGGGGTGCCGTTCATGGTGGCCGGCGGCCGGACCGGGCAGTCGTTGGGCGTGATGGCCACGGTGGACCCGGGCCAGACCAGCTACCGGGTCAACGGGCTGAACTCGCGGGTGGACTACTGCTTCACGGTCCTGGCGGTCTACTCGACGGACTCGTTCGCCACGTCGGGTCAGGTGTGCACGGAGCGCAAGGGCGGCGCCTCGTCGAGCTGACCTGCCACGTCGCGGCGCACACGCTCGGTGTCCACAGGGGGACGGTGCGGGTTCCCCCGCCCCCGACCGGGCCATATGATGGCAGCCGGCTCAGGGGAGGGTCGCCCGTGGAGGGCGCGCCACCTGCCAGGGACGACACGGGAGGCAGCCGGTAGTGGCCACCATCGATGACGCCGCACACACCGCTGCCGGCACGCCGCGCTCCCGGCCCCGCCGGATGCGCGGTGGTCTGGTCACCATCGCGACGGTGGCCGCGCTGCTGGCCGCCATGGGGCTGACCCTCCACGGGCTCGGCGCGGCCGACAACGCGGTGGCCAGCTACGACGCGAGTTCCTGGCTGTGGAGCGCCGCGCGCAGCGAGATGGCCCGGGTCAACGGGGTCACCGCCCGGGTCGACACGCGGGTCGGGATCCCCGGCGCCCGCCGGCACCCGGTGCAGGTCGTCCAGACCGACCGGCTGCTGGTCCTGCGGGACCTGAACACCGGTCAGGTCAGCTCGCTGGACCTGGCCACCCTCCAGATCACCGCGACCACCCCGACCACGCCGGGGCTCGGGGTGAGCGTCGCGCTGCACGAGGACGCGGCGTTCGTCGTCGACGCCGTGCAGGGCATCGTCCGGCAGCTCGACCCACGGTCGCTGACCCCGGTCGGCGAGCCGGTGCGTTACCCGCCGGGCATCACCGGCGGGTCCTTCGACGGTGCGGGTCGCCTCTGGATCGCGGTGCCCGGCGAGGGCACCGTCTCGGCGATCACCGCCGCGGCGCTGCCCTCCACGACCGCGTCGCCGGCCCCGGCGGGCGCCGGCCTGAGTCCGAAGCGGGTCGAGACGTACGACGTGGCGGCGGCCAGTCACGAGCTGGTGGTCTCCACGCTGGACGACGGTGTCGCCGTACTCGACCGCACCGCCGGGGCGCTGGTCACCGTGCAGCGGGGCAAGGTCCGGACGACGCCGCTGACGATGACCGCGCCGGGTGCGCTGCCGGAACGGACGAGCGGGCCGGACGTGCCCGTGACGGTGCCGGGCGAGCGGCGGGTGCACGTGGTCGACGGTGGTGGCGCGGTGCGGGCGTTCACGGTGCCGGGCACGGGCGACAAGCTGAGCCCGGCCGTGGCGTGGGCCGGCCGGTACTACTGCGCCGACGAGGCGTCCGGCACGGTCTACGCGTTCGACTCGAACGGCCAGCTCGTCGACACGATCCGGGGGCGGGGCACCGGGCCGCTGGAGCTGGAGGTGCGGGAGAACCACCTCTTCATCAACGCCCCCGAGTCGGCGACGGCGCGGGTGGTGAACGACCGGCACCAGGTTCGCGAGGTCGACAAGTACGCCAACGACGTGCTCGGCGGCGACCCGCCGCCGGCTCCCCCGCCGCCGCCCCCGCCGAAGAAGCCGAAGGTGGGCAAGCCGGGTGCGCCGCGCAGCGTCACCGCCGCCGCCGGCAACGCGCAGGCCCGGGTGAGCTGGCGGCCGGCCCCGGCGAACGGGGCGGAGATCATCCGGTACGTGGTGCAGGGCGCCGGCCAGCGGGTGCAGGTGGGCGCCAACCAGCGGGCCGTGGAGATCAAGGGCCTGACCAACGGTGAGACGTACCGCTTCTCGGTGCACGCGGTCAACGCGAAGGGCGACGGGCCGGCGCGGACCAGCAACCCGGTGACGCCGACGGCCGCGGTGCCGGATCCGCCGGCCGGCGTCACCGCCAAGGAGCGGCCCGACGGCACGGTGCTGGTGAGGTGGCCGGCCGCCAACGGGCAGGGCAACAGGATCGCGAAGTACGTGGTCACGGCCACCTCGGCGGGCAGCAACGCCCCGGCCGGCGAGTCCCGCAGGACGGAGCTGGTGGTGCCGGCGGGTGAGCTGGAGTACGGCACGCAGTACGCGTTCACGGTGGTGGCGGTCAACGACAAGGGTGCCGGTTCGGCGGCCTCGCCGGTGAGCAACACGGTGGTGCCGTACGCGCCGCCGGAGCGCCCGGCCGACCTGCGGGCGCCCACGGTGGCCGACCGGCCGGGCACCGTCGCGGTGCAGTGGTCGCCGGCCGAGGCGAACGGCCGGCCGGTGACGAAGTACGTCGTGGAGGTGGGTGGGCGCACCCGCGAGGTGACGGACACCCAGGTCACGGTGGACGGGTTGGGCGACGGCCAAAACGTCACCGTGAAGGTGAAGGCGGTCAACGAGGCCGGCCCCGGCCCGGAGGCCACCACCACGGCGCGCACGGTGGCCCAGCCGCGCGTCACAGTGACCGGCTCGTCGGCGGCGGCCACGTCGGCGACGGTGACGTTCACCGTGGACGCCGGCGGCGGGCAGGTGTCGTGCACGCTGAGCACGCCCGGTGAGCCGGCGAAGGCCGGCAACTGTTCCAGCATCACGATGACGGGCCTGACGCCGGGCACGGCGTACACGTTCACGGTTACCGCGAGCAACGCCGCCGGCAAGGGCACCGTCAGCCGCGCCCAGAGCACCGACCCCCTGTACGGGATCGCGACCTGCCGCAACGGCTCGTCCGGCGAGGAGGCCCGCTACTGCAGCCGGGAGATCCCGGGCGAGCGCAACGGCAACGAGATCTTCGAGATCACCCGGCAGGACGACGACCGGCAGGCCGGTTGGGTAGCGAACGGCACCCGGCTCAAGGCGTACTGCAAGAAGCAGGGCGAAGAGGTCTACGCCTACATCTACAACAACGAGAAGCGCAGCACCTGGTGGGTGCAGGTCGAGTACAAGGGGAAGAACTACATCCCCTGGGCCTGGCTCAACCTGGAGGGCGGCGACGACATCAAGGTCCTGCCCACCTGCTGACCCACCCAGGCGAGGAGCACCACCGCGTGAACACCCAGGAACCGCTCACCCAGCAGGAGGTGCAGGGCTTCGCCGCCCTCGCCGCCCGGCTGGCCGAGAACGTCAACGCGGTGGTGTTGGGCAAGCCGCAGGTGGTCCGGCTGGCGTTGACCGCGCTCTTCGCCCAGGGGCACGTGCTGCTGGAGGACGTGCCCGGGGTCGGCAAGACCACGCTGGCCCGGGCCGTCGCCGCGACGGTGCAGGGGCAGTGGCGGCGCATCCAGTTCACTCCCGACCTGCTGCCGTCGGACGTGTCCGGGGTGACGATCTTCAACCAGGCCACCCGGGGTTTCGAGTTCCATCCGGGGCCGGTGTTCGCCAACATCGTGATCGCCGACGAGATCAACCGGGCGTCGCCGAAGACCCAGTCGGCGCTGCTGGAGGTGATGGAGGAGCGCACCGTCACGGTCGACGGGGTCCGGCACCCGGTGCCGCAGCCGTTCCTGGTGGTGGCCACGCAGAACCCGGTGGAGATGGACGGCACCTACCGGCTGCCCGAGGCCCAGCTCGACCGGTTCCTGGTGAAGCTCTCCGTGGGCTATCCCGACGAGGCGGTGGAGGTGGAGGTGCTGCGCGGGGCGACGGTCCGCTCGCCGGAGGCGCTCACCGCGGTCACCGACACGGCCACCGTCGGGGAGATGGTCCGGATGGCCCGCCGGGTGCACATCGCCGAGCCGCTCTACGCGTACGCGGTGCGGCTGGCCGCGGCCACGCGTACCCACCCGCAGGTGCGGGTCGGTGTCAGTCCCCGGGGTGTGATCGCGCTGACCCGGGCGGCGTGCGCGTACGCGCTGATCGACGGGCGGGGCTGGATCATGCCGGAGGACCTGAAGACCCTGACCGAGCCGGTCTTCGCGCACCGGCTGCTGCTCACCCCCGACGCGCAGGTGCGCGGGGTGACCGCCGCCGAGGTGCTGCGCCAGGCGGTCGCCTCGGTGCCGGTGCCGTTGCCCTCGGGCCAGCCGGCCCCGGCCCAGGGCTGACCGGCGACGCAGGTGTCCGCGCTCACCGCCCGAGGTGTCGGGCTGCTCGTCGCCGCCGTCGTGCTGGTCGGCACCGGTTTCCGCTTCGCGTACCCCGAGTTGACGCTGCTCGGCGCGGCGGCCGGGATCGCGGTCGGCTACGCCGTGCTGACGGCGGCCCGGCGGCCCCGGCTGGCGGTGACCCGCAGCGCGGACCCGGACCGGGTGGCGCGGGGTGAGCCGGCGGTGATGACGCTGACGGTGCGTAACGCGGGGCGGCTGCGGGCGGCGAGCCTGGTGGCCGAGGACCGGTGCGGGGACCGGGCCGTTCCGGTGCCGCTGCTGCGGCTGCGGCCGGGCCGGGACACGACGGTCAGCTACGACGTGCCGACGGCCCGCCGGGGGGTGGTGCCGGTGGGGCCGCTGCGGGTGACCCGGCGCGACCCGCTGGGCCTGGTGGCGCTGGCCCGACCGTACGGCGACACGGTGCCGGTCTGGGTGCATCCGCGCGTGCATCCGCTGAACGCGGTGCCGACGGGCGCGGGGCGCAGCCTGGACGGCCGGGTGGACCGGGTGCCGCACGGGTCGATCACGTTCGACTCGCTGCGGGAGTACGTGGTCGGTGACGAGCTGCGCCGGGTGCACTGGCGGACCAGCGCCCGGGTGGGTGAGCTGATGGTGCGGGAGAACGTGGACACCAGCCTGCCCCGGATCGTGGTGCTGCTGGACAACCGGGCGGCCGCCCATCCGGAGCGCGTCGCGGGGGTGGCCGAGTCGTTCGAGTCGGCGTGCGAGGCTGCCGCCTCGGTGCTGGTCGCCGCGTACCGCGCGGATCTGCCGGTGGTGTTGCTGCTGGTCGCCCCGGAGCCGGACGGTCCGGGTGCGGCGGGTGACGGGATGGCGCACGCCGGTGGGCCGCTGGACCGGCTGGCGGCGGTGCGGCTCGTCGACGACGACGTGCTCGACGCCGCGACGGCCCGGCTGCGGCGGGAGCGGCTCGGCGACACGCTGGTCTTCCTCACGGGTGCGGGGGGCCGGGGTGGCCTGGGTGTGGTGGGCGCGCTGCGCGCCGCGTACGCCTCGGTGGTGGTGGGGGTCTTCGGGGCGGCGGAGTCGACGCCTGCGGGCGCGGCCGGTCTGGTGGTGATCGACGCCGTGGACGGTGCCGCGTTCGCCGCGGAGTGGGACGGGGTGCGCAGGTGGTGAGTGTGCGGGCCCTGCTGCGGGGGCTGCGGGCGGCTCCGGTGCCGCTGGCGCTGGTCGCGATGATCGGCCTGGCCGGCGCGGTGCTCGGCCGGGTCTACGCCGGCCCGCTGCTGGCCCGGTTGGTGCTCGGGGCTGCCCTCGGTGCGGTGCTGGTCAGCGTGGCGGCCCGCCGGTTGCCGTCGTGGCTGGTCGCGCCGTTGTCCGTGGTCGCGATGGCCGGCTGGACGGCCTGGTCGTTGCGGCTGACGGCGGCGCGGGCCGACCTGCCGGGCGGGCTGGCCGAGGTGACCGCGGACGCCGCCACGAACGGGATCCCCCGGCTGCTGACGGCGATGATCCCGGTGGAGCCGACCCCGGACACGGTGCTGGTGCCGGTGGTCGCCGCGTGGCTGGCCGGTCTCGCCGCGGCGGAGGTGGCGCTGCGGGCGGGCCGGGTGCTGCTCGGTTACCTGCCGCCGGTGCTGCTCTACGCCGCCGCGCTCTACGTGGTCGGCCCGAACGCCGATCCGGCGATCGGGTCGACGTTGGCCTTCGTGGCCGTGGCGGTGCTGGGCCTGGCGGTGCCGGCGGCCGGCCCGGCGACGGCCGGCGACGACCCGGCGGCCGGGCTGGCGCCGGCGGTCCGCGCCGCCGTCCGGGCCCGGCTCGCCGCCGCGTCCGCCGCCGGGCTGGCGGTGGTGGTCGCGCTGGCCGCCCTGCTCGGTCCGCTGCTCGCCGGCCAGGTCGACGGGCGGCCGGTGGACCCCCGGCGGTACGTCGAGCCGCCGCAGGTGGAGACGCTGGACTCAAGCCCGCTCATCCGCATCTCCGGCTGGGCGTTGAACCCGGGCCAGCAGTTGCTCGACGTGCGTACCGACCCGTCGGGCACGGTCCCGTCGTCCGGGCCGCCCAGCCCCGCGCCGGAGCAGGAGGATGCGGCGGGGCCGGATGCCGGCGACCGTCCGGCGCCGATCCGGCTGGCCGTGCTCAGCGACTACGACGGGGTGACCTGGCGGGTCGGCGCCACGTACCGCAACGCGGGGCGGATCCTGCCGTCGACCGTGCCGGCTCCGGACAGCACCGTGCGGACGGTACGGCAGGAGATCACCGTCGCCGAGCTGAGCGGCCGGCTGCTGCCCGCCGTCGCCACGCCTCGGGAGGTGACCGGGGCCCGGGTGGCGTACGACCCGTCGACCGGGACGCTGATCCGGCCGGAGGGCCTGGCGCCGGGGCTGCGGTACACCGTGACGTCGGCGGTGGAGACGCCGGACTTCAACCTGCTCAGTACGGCGGACGTGCCGGCCGGCGAGGAGGTGGCCCGGGTGCTGCGGGTCGCCGACGGGGTGCCCGATCCGCTGCGCCGGCTCGCCGAGCAGCTCGCCGAGTCCAATGGTGCCCCGTACGCGCGGGCGCTCGCCGTGGAGCAGTTCCTGGCCGAGCACTACCGGCTGGTGGCGGACGCGCCGAGCGGGCACGCGTACCCGAATCTGAACTTCTTCCTCTTCGGGCCGCGCAACGCCGGTGGCCAGCGGGGCACCTCGGAGCAGTTCGCGGCGGCGTTCGCCGTGCTGGGCCGGTTGACCGGGCTGCCGACCCGGGTGGTGGTCGGCTTCCGGACCGGCGGCGACGGTCCGGTCCGGGCCGGCGACGCGTACGCCTGGCCGGAGGTGCTCTTCACGGGGCTCGGCTGGGTGCCGTTCGACCCGTTGCCCCGGCCGGACGAGGAGCCGCGCCCGGTGGAGGAGGATTTCCGTCCCACGCCGGAGGATCCGCCCCCGTCGGAGGTGCCGGAGCCGACGGTCGAGCCGACGGAGCCGCCCGCGCCGGTGGCCGCGCCGGGCGGCCGGGCCGGCACCGGCGGGCCGTCGACGGCGTTGCTGGCCGGCGGTGGGGCAGGCGGCACGCTGCTGCTGGTCGTGGCCGCGCTGGTCGCCCTGCTGGTGCTGCGCCGGGCGCGGAGCCGGGCGTGGCTGGAGCGGGGTGACCCCGGCCAGCGCATCGCCGGCGCCTGGCGGGTGGTCACCGACGCGTTGCGGCTGGCCGGCCGGCCGGTCGGTGGAGACCTCGCCGCCACGGAGGTCGCCGCCCACGCCCGCCGGGCCGTCGCCGACGCCAGGGCCGGGATGTCCGGTGCCAAAGCCGGGGTGTCCGGTGCCGGGACCGGGGTGTCCGGTGCCGGGACCGGGGTGTCCGGTGCCGGGACCGGGATGTCCGGCCCGCCGCCGGACCCGGTGCCCGCCGGCCCCGTCTCTGCGGGGGCGGTGCTGCCGGGCGCGGGGGATCTCGACGCGCGGTTGGTGGAGTTGGCCGGCCTGCTCAACCAGGTGGCCTTCGCCCCGGGCACGGCCACCGAGGAGCAGGCGGCCCGGGCCGTCACGACCGCCGGCGACTACGCCGCCGCGCTGCGCGCCGCCCGCCCCTGGTGGCGCCGCGTCCTGTGGTCCGTCCACCCCGGCCCGCTGCGCTGGCCCCGCTGAGCCCCGGCTGACGGGCCGGGCCGTCAACCGGACTGCGAGTGGGATTTTGCACTCACAGTGCACTTGTCTCGGGTTCCGGGGCTGCTTAGCGTCGGCTCATGCCTGATTCCTGGACGTTCGCCGTGGCCCGAGACGACCTGGGCCGGACCACGCTCACCGAAGGCACGACGCCGGCCCTGACCGACGGCGAGGCGCTGCTGCGGGTCGACCGCGTCGGCCTCACCGCCAACAACATCACGTACGCGGTGCTCGGCGACTCGATGCGGTACTGGCAGTTCTTCCCGCCCGGCCCGCGAGGGCTCGGGCCACAGTGGGGGCTCCCGCCGCTGTGGGGCTTCGCCGAGGTGGTCGAGTCGACGGTCGCGGGGGTCCCGGCGGGGCAGCGGGTCTACGGCTACCTGCCGCCGGCGGGTCACCTGGTGGTGCGGCCCGACCGGGTGGACGCCGCCGGCTTCCGCGACGCGAGCGGGCACCGCGCCGACCTGCCCTCGCCGTACAACGGATACCGGTCGACCACCGGCGACCCGGCGTACCGGGAGGACCAGGAGGACCTGCTGGTCCTGTTCCGGCCGCTGTTCTTCACCTCGTTCATGCTGGCCGACCGGGTCGTCGATCACGACTTCCACGGCGCGGCGGCCCTGGTGCTGTCGTCGGCGTCCAGCAAGACCGCGTACGCCGCCGCGTTCGAGCTGCACGGGCGCGGCCCGCGCCTGGTCGGGCTCACCTCCCCCGGCAACCTCGCGTTCACGCGGTCACTCGGCTGCTACGACGACGTCCTCACCTACGACGACATCGACGCCCTCGACGCCGTACCGACCGTCTATCTCGACCTGTCCGGGGCGCCATCGACCCGGGCCGCCCTGCGGGCGCGCCTCGGCGACCTGCTCGTGCGGGACGTCGCGGTCGGCCTCACCACCCAGATTCCGAACGCCGACGCCGCCGGGGAGGTCTTCTTCGCCCCGGTGCAGATCCGCAAGCGCCGCCAGGACTGGGGCCGCGACGGGCTCGACCGGCGGTTCGCCGAGGCCTGGCAGCGGTTCGCCGGGGTCGTGGGCGATTGGCTCGACGTCCGGGTCGACGCCGGCCCCGACGCCCTGCGCCGCGCCTGGTCGGAGACGCTCGCCGGCCGGACGCCGCCACGCGTGGGTCAGATCGTCCGCCTGTGAGCGGATCCCCGCGCGGGGCTACGGGCAGACACGCCACTCGCCGCCCTCCTTGACCAGCGGGATGCTCCAGGTGACCTCCGCACCCGTCTCCTGGACGATCCGGACGGTGACGACCCCACGGACCTGGCCGTTGTGGTTGGACACGTTCGTACCACTGAACGTGTAGCTCGTGATCTTCGCCTGCGCGGACTGGACCCGGGTGAACTCCTCCGGGGTGGTGACGTCGCGCGTGCTCGCACACAGCCGCCCGTAGGCGGCCTGGTAGTTGCCGGCCCGCACGTCGTCCAGGTACGCCGACGTGGCGTCGCGGGCCGGCTCAGCCGCGCTGTCGTAGGTGCGGTAGAGCCAGAAGCCGCCACCGACGCCGCCCGCACAGCACACCGCCAACACCACGGCGACGACGATCAGGATCGTGCGGGTCGTCCGGCCGGACTTCGGGGCGGGCGCGGGCATCGGCTGGTAGGTCATGGCTGCGATGCTAGGCAGGCCATCCCAGTTGGGCTGCCGCTGAGAGACGAAGCCCACCTGCAACGCAACGTCATCGGGTCAGGCCGACCTGCGTCGCCAGGTGCGCGACACCGGCCGGTGCCGGACCGTTTCGCGTCACCTCGGCGATCACGGATCCGTCACCGGCAGACCAACGAACACGAGCCGAACTCGATTCGCCTACTGCCGTTGCAGTACCAGGCCACAACGGACCGCTGTCAGGCCCCGATGCCGGGTGAACACGGCAGCTCGACGGCGTCCTCGCCCCGACCCGTCACCGACCGCCGGGTGCCCGCCCCAGAGCCCGCGCCGCATTGTCGGTGGCCACCTGCCGGGCGTAGTCAGCACCACGGTGTGCCACCGTGGCGGACGGAGCGTCTGTGCCCATCGGGAACGGCCAGTCGCTGCCGAGCACCAGCCGATCCGCGCCGAAGACCGACACCGCCAGGTCGACCACCTGAGGGTCGTGGGCCAGATTGTCGACGTAGAGGGCGCGCACCGCCTCGGCCGGGGTGGGCGACAGCACCGGTACGCCCGGTCGAGTGGTGGTGTGACCGCGCTCCCAGCGCCCGACCACCGCCGGCACGCAACCGCCACAGTGCACCAGCACGAACCGGATCCCCGGGTGCCCGCCGAGCACGCCGCCGAAGACGAGCTGGGCCACTGCCACCGTCGTCTCGACCGGGTTGCCCAGCAGGTTGGCCAGGTAGTAGGGCTCCAGGCGGGGGTCCGCGGAGTGCGCGGGGTGCAGTTGCACGGTGCGCCGGTCCGCGTCGAGGCGCTGCCACAGGGGGTGCAGCGGCGGGCCGTCGAGCGGCCCGGCGTCTCCACCGGCGGCGCCCACCACCCCGGCCCAGCGGTCGTCTGCGGCGATCCGGTCGTACTCGGCGAGGGCCACTTCGGGATGTTCGATCGGCAGGTACGCCAGCGGGGTGAGCCGGGGCCGGTCGGCGACCACCGCGAGCAGGCCGTCGTTGACCGAACGGACCCACGCCGCCGCCTCCGGCCCAGACAGCCGCTGACGGTAGAAGGGCGGCGGCACGCTGACGATCGCCTCGTCCAACTCCGCCTGGTCCAGGTATTTCTCGAGCCGGTCCGGGTGGTACAGGTCGGGCGGGCCGACCCGGTTGCCGCCGAGAACGGCGACGCCGTCGTCGTCGACCGCGACCCCTGGCAGGTCGGCCGGGCGCAGGTCGGGGGCGAGGTGGGCGTGCATGTCGATGCCAGGCAACGAGGTTTCCTAACGGTTGGCCCGACCGGCGGTCACGACGAGACGCGCCGACGGTACGGGACGGTGGCGGGCGTGGCCGCCCACGGTGGACGGTCCGTCGGGGCGGAGGTGCCCCGACGGTTGGAGGGCGGTGCCACCGGCTGACGCGGTGACGCCGACGGTCAGCTTCCGATCGGCGCGTGTCCTGTGGCCCGGGCGGCAGGCACCGCGGCGGCGTCGGTGTTCATCTTGCCGATCACCCGGTCGGCCGCGTGCTGGATGTGGACCTGCACGGCGGCCACCGCCGCCGCCACGTCCCCCGCCACGCACGCGTCGAGGATGGCCCGGTGCTCGCGGAGCCGTTCCTCGTTCTGCCCCGTCGGGGTGACCGTCGCGAACCGGTACCGCTCGCTGTTCTCCCAGACCGGTTCCAGGCCGCGCAGCAGCCAACGCGATCCGGCCGCCCGGTAGATGGTGAAGTGGAACTCGGTGTGTGCCCTGCGGGCAGCCGTGGCGTCGCCGCGCGCGGACGCGGCGACGTGCTCGTCGAGTGCCGCCTCGGCCCGCCGGGCGTCCTGGGCGGTGAACCGGGTCGCCGCCCGCTCGATCAGTGCCGTTTCCATGGCGATCCGGGTCTCATGGGTGTCGACCGCATCCTCGACGGTCAGCGGCATGACCCAGGCACCCTTGTGCTGAACCACCTCGACCAGGCCGAGCGCGGCCAACCGCCGGATCGACTCGCGGACCGGGCTCATGCTCATGCCGAGCAGGTCGGCCATCTCGTTGAGGCGCAGCGGGGTGCCGGCCGGCAGCCGACCGGTGAGGATCGCCTCGTGCAGGACCGCGGTCGCCGAGTCGGCGAGGGTGCGGTGCTGTCCGTCGGCTCCACCGGCACCGGCCCGGCCGTCGTCGTTGGCGTCGCTCAGGACGGGTCGACGATGGGTTGTTGCCACGGTTTGCCTCCGGATAGAGCCGCTGGTGGGATGCCGTGCTCGTCCCGTTCTCGCGGGGCATGACCCATGTTTCATGGGGTGGTCGGGTGTTCCCACAAACGCATCAGGGCCTGGAAATGGTACCAATTTCGTCGCTGTGGAATGGTGCGGGTCGGCGCCACGCTGCGCCGCCCCGCACCCGTCGTGGGTCAGTGCAGCTTCGTCAGCCGCACCCGGTTGCGCAGCTCACCGAGCGCTTCGACCCTGGTCACCACCAAGTCCCCGTCGTTGAGGAACACCTGTGGGTCACGGGCGTTCCCGATGCCGCTCGGCGTGCCGGTGAGCACCACGTCGCCGGCCCGCAGCGTCATTCCCCAACTCAGTTCCGCGATGATGCGGGCGAATGGGAAGGCCATCTGCGCGGTCGAAGCGTCCTGGAGCAGTACGCCGTTGACCTCGCACTGGATGCGCAGGTTCGCCGGGTCAGGCACCTCGTCCACGGTGGTCAGCCACGGCCCGAGCGGCATGGTGGCGTCGATGCTCTTGCCCTTGAGCCACTGGCCGCCGTGCGCGCGTTGCAGGTCGCGCTGCGACACGTCGTTGGCCACGCAGAACGCCGCCACGTACGACAGCGCGTCCGCCTCGCTCACCGAACGGCAGTCCGCACCGATGACCAGCGCCACCTCCGCCTCGTAGTCCCACTTGGCGGAGATCTCCGGGTCGTACGCAATGTCGTCGTACGGGCCGACGACCGTGTCCGGGCCCTTGGTGAAGAAGGTCGGGTGCTTCGGCCGTTCCGCGGGGTCCTGCCCTTCCCGCTTGCCGCGCGACTCCTCGAAGTGGTCCCAGTAGTTCCAACCGGTGCAGAGGATGTCCCGGTTGAACCGGCGCAGCGGCGCGTCGAGCCGGACCTCGGCCAACGGCACCGGGGCGACCTGCCGCGCGGCAGCGCGGACGCTCTCCAACGCGTCCGCGCCACCACGAATCGCCTCGTCGAGGTCGCCCATCTCGGCGGGGAGCACGGCGACGGTGTCGCCGTCCAGCACCCCGATTCGCCGGCCGGCCTCGGTACGAACGCTGGCGAGCTTCATCAGGCGTCCTGCTCGTCGTCGATCACGCCGATCGCGTTGATCTCGATCAGGTAGTCCTTGTTCACGAACTTGGAGACCTCCACCATCGTCGAGGCCGGCGGCTCACCGGTGAAGTACTGCCGGCGCACCTCGTGGATGGCTTTGAAGTCCTCCATGTTGCGGACGTAGACGTCCACCCGAACGATGTCCTCCAGCGTCCCGCCGGCAGCCGTCATCGCGGCGCGCAGGTTCTGGCAGACCTGGTGCGTCTGGGCGGTCACGTCACCGACACCGGTGACTCCGCCCTCACGGTTGCGGGCGGTCATGCCGGACACGAACACCATCCGGCCCCGCGCCCTGATCTGGATGGCCTGGGCGAAGTGACCGTTCGGGGCGGCCAGCTCGGGGGAAACAATCTGCTGCTTGGGCATCGTCATCTTCTTTTCTTCGAGGTGGAGCTAGCGGGCGTCCGCCGGGTCGGTGTACCAGTCCGGCTGGGTCGGGTAGTGCGGCCCGTCGTAGATCTCCAGCAGGACGCTCTCTTCTTCGGCGAGCGTGGGCCCGTGCAGGCTGCCCTTCGGGTTCCAGTAGAAGGAGCCCGGGGTGAGGGTGAGGCCGGTGGGCACGTAGGTGTAGCGGCCGCTGAGGCAGAACATGAACTGGTTGGACGCGTGGGAGTGGCGCAGCGGGATGCCGGCGCCCTTGCGGAACCGGATCAGCGAGATGGACGCCTCGGTCTCCTCGTTGCGCCACAGCGCCTTGTGGGAGAGGCCGGCCAGCGTCTTGTCCGCCCAGTCCAGCTCGTCGGTCTGGAGCAGGATCTCGCGGAAGCGGGCCAGCACCAGGCCGTCCGGGCCGGGCACCAGTTCCTCCCTCGACCGGTCGGCCGCCTCGCCGCCGTAGTTCGACGGCTCGGAGAGGTTGTTGGCCCACTCCTGCGGGTCGACGCCGGCCGGCACCGGCGGGGTCGGTACGAGCGGCAGGTCGCTCACTGCTCGCCCTGACCGGACACGAGGTTCTCCCCCAGGCACTTCAGCTCGACGAGCCGGCTGCGGTACCGGGTGGTGCCGTTGTTGGTGAGCATGTGGATCTCTCCCGGCTCGCGGTAGACCACCCCGCCGATGTCCTCGTGCACCAGGCGAGGGTCGCCGCCGGCGAGCGCGTCAATCCGGTTGTCGGCGGCTTCCAGCGCGATCACCATGTACGGGTTGAGGTGGTGGTGCCAGGGCTGCTGCTCGCCGGGCGCCAGGCTGATCTCCCAGACCCGCACCTGGTCGTTCTCGAAGACCACCTGCTGGCCGACGGCACCGAGCTCGACCTGGGTTCCGTCCGGGCCGGTCGCGTGACCGTAGTTACTCATTGTCATCCCTTTCGCAGACGAGCGTGTTGTCGGTCCGGGTCACGGGCGGTGGGCAGCCGGTGACCCGGGCGTAGAGCTGGGCGGCCGTGTCGATGCCGGAGACGGGGTCGAACGGGACGATCGCCCCCACGTGCCCGTCGGGGCGGACCAGCACCAGTGTGTCGTTGTCGACCCCGAAGCGGCGCCGCACCCGGTCTCCCGGGTCGAACAGCGCCCGGTCCCGCAGCCCGGAGTCGTGCGGCGCGTCCCACCGGCTCACCACGTAGTGCCGTAGCGCGGGCGACTCCTGCGGCGGCAGTGCCGGACCCCGGCGCGGGTCGGTGAAGTAGAGCGCCACGAAGGCGTCGGCAGCCAGGTCGTGCAGGTGCACCGTGCCGGACTGGCCGACCAGCGGCAGGTCGGGGCTGCGCGCCCCGGCCAGCACCGGCAGCGGCTCGTCACCGGCGGCGACCATCGACCAGTCGCCTGTGCCGCCCACATCGAGACGTACGCCGAGCATGGCGCGGGTGAAAGCGTTGCCCCAGTTGCCGGCGGTCATCACCCCCGGGTCGTCCGCGCGCCGGGCCATGTAGGCCCGCGCCGCCGCGGCCATCGCCGCGGAGCCCTTGGTGGCGACCGGTTCCTGCTCGACCTGGTAACCGTCGAGCAGGCTCGGCTCGGCCCAGCCGCGCAGCACCCAGGCCATCCGCCAGGGCAGGTTGGAGGCGTCCAGGACACCGGTGTTCAGGCCCAGCGCCCACATCGGGGTGATCAGGTGTGCGGCGTCGCCGAGCAGGAAGACCCGCCCGTCCTGCCACCGGTCGGCCACCCGCTGGTGCACGTTGTAGATGTTGGTGCCGACGATCTCCAGGCTCTTGGTGTCCCCGATGAACCGGCGCGCCTTGTCGGCCAGTTCCTCCCGGCCCGGCTCGGCCTGCCCGGCCGGCAGCGGATAGAGGAAACGCCAGCAGTGCGGCTGGCGGACCAGGATCATCCACTCCTGGGGGTCACCGAAGTACGCCAGGTACGGGTAGTCGCGCGGGTTCTCCACGTCCAGGTCGACCTTCAGGTCGACCAGCATGTAGCGCTCCTGGTACGTCTCGCCCTCGACCCGCGCGCCGATCTGGTCCCGGACGACGGACCGGCCGCCGTCGCAGCCCAGCAGGTACCGCACCGGAACCGTCCGCTCCCCCTCGGCCGTGTGCAGCCGCACGTCCACCCGGTCCGGGTGCTGGACGAAGTCGAGCATCCGGTGTCCCATGTGCAGCGCGCCGGGGGCGGTGGCTTCGAGCCGCTGCCGCAGGATCGGCTCCAGCTCGTGCTGCGGGATGTTGATGACGAACGGGAAGCGGGTGTCCTCGGTGAGGTCCCCGGTCCGGACACTGAGGGTCTGGGTGTTCGTGGCCCGGTCCAGTTCGCCGATCTCGTCGATGCGCAGCGACCCGGCCAGCACGTCGTCCAGGGCGCCGTACCGGTGCAGCACCTCCAGGGTGCGGGTGAGGACGGTGCCGGCCTTGGTGTCGAGCGACAGCCGCTCGTCCTCCTCGAAGATGACCACCGGCACGCCGTAGTGTGCCAGGCCCAGCGCGGTGACCAGGCCGACGGGCCCGGCGCCCACGATGCCCACCGGCAACTGCTCGGTCGTGCTGCTCATTGTGCTTCGCTCCTCGGGTATGCCCGGTCACGGGTGAGGGTGGATCCGGTCATGGTCGCGGCGGGCGAGAGCAGGAACATCAGCGGACCGACCACGTCGGCCGGCGCGCCGATGCCGGTGGCCCGCGCCCAGTGCTCCCGTTCGCCACCGGTCGGGTTGGCCTGCTGGAACTGCGGGGTGTCCACCACCCCGGGGAAGACGGTGTTCACCCGGATCCGGTGCTCGGCGACCTCGGCGGCGAGCGATTTGGCGAAGGCGATCAACGCCCCCTTGCTCGCCGCGTAGGCCGACGCCTGGGCTCGGCCGGCGGTGGCCAGGCCCGAGGCGAAGACCAGGATCGCGCCCGAGCGGCGGGCGATCATGCCCGGCAGGACGGCCTGCGCGGACCAGACCACCCCGTCGAGGTTGACCGCCAGCGTGCGGCGCCACTGCTCGGGGTCCATGTCGACCACGTCGCACCGCGGCTGCACCGCCGCCCCGGCCACCAGGGCGTCGATCCGTCCGTGCTCGGCGAGCACCCGGGCGACGGCAGCGTGCACCGCGTCCCGGTCGGACACGTCCACCCGGTACTCCTGCACCCTGGGGTGCGGCTGGCCCGATGTCACGTCGAACACGACGGCCGTGCCCCCGGCGTCCGCGTACGCCTGGGCGAGGGCGGCGCCGATCCCGTTGGCGCCGCCGGTGACCACGAGCACCTCGCCGGTGGCGTCGAAACTGGCCTGCATGACTTCCTTCCTCCTTCGTCGACCGAGGTCAGCCGGCGTTGGCCGGTGACGGGAGCGGCACACCCAGCCCGGCGGCGACCTCCGCCAGTCCGGCGAAGACCGACGGCTGGAGCGCGACACCCTCGCGCGACGCCCGGTCGTACCGGCTGGCTTCGATGTCACCGGGCAGGTGAACCTGCTCCGTGCCGGGCGCCAGCGCGGAGCCGAGCACCTGGTCGGCCAGGTCGTCGACCCGGCGGGCGAGCTCCTCCGCGTCCTCGGCGAACGCCTCGGCGTCCAGGGCGAGGAAGAAGTGCGCGCAGTCGTTGGGCACCGACACGTCGGCGTAGAGGCCTTGGACGCCCCGGCCGTACGCCCCACCGGACAGCACCCCGGTCAGTACGTCGATCATGAGCGCGAGACCGTATCCCTTGTGGGCGCCGGACGGCAGCAGCAGTCCCTTCAGGGCGGCGGCCGGATCGGTGGTGGGCCGCCCCTGCGCGTCGGTCGCCCAGCTCGCCGGGATCTCGCGGCCCTCGCCGGCAGCCAGCCGGACCTTGCCGAGCGCGGCCTCGGAGAGCGCCACGTCGAGAATCACCGGCTTGCCACCCGCGCGGGGTACGCCCACCGCGAGCGGGTTGTTGCCGACCACCGCCGACGCGCCACCAGGGGCGGGCATCAGCGGACGGGTGTTGGCCGCCGCGATGCCGACACAGCCGGTGTTCGCGGCGAGTTCCACGTAGCGGAACGCCCCGCCGAAGTGGAACGCCCGGCGGACGGTGACCACGCCGACGCCGTACGTCTGCGCCTTCGTCACCGCCAGCCGCATCGCCTGGTCACCGGTCAGCTGCCCCAACGCGTGGCCGGCGTCGAGCACCGCGATGGCGCCCTTGTCGCGGACCACCTCGGCCTGCTCGGCCCGGCTGACCGAGCCGGCCCTGATCCGGTCCACGTACATCGGCAGCAGCATCACCCCGTGCGAGGGGATGCCCCGCATGTCGGCGTCCACGAGGGAGCCGGCGACCAGGCCGGCCGCCTGCTCGGAGTAGCCCAGTGCGCGGAAGACCGAGGCGACGGAGTCGGTGAGCCACCGGACCGGGACCGTCGACGGGAAGTTCGGCGCGCTCAAGACCGGTCCGCCCACGGTACGAAGAACCGCTCGACCGCGGCGAGCAGGTAGAACAGCACGACACTCATCACTCCGAGCAGAATCATTGCGGCGAAGGCCAACGCGGTGTCGGCGCTGGCGCCGGAGGCGACAATCGCGTAGCCGAGCCCCTCGGTGGCGCCGACGAACTCGGCGATCACCGCGCCGATGACGGCGAGGGTGATGGCGAGCTTGAGACCGACGAAGAGCTGCGGGATCGCGGCCGGCATCCGGATCATGCGGAACGTCTGCCACCAGTTGGTCTTCAGCGACCGGCCTAGCTCCACCAGGTCGGCCGGGGTGGAGCTGAGGCCGGCGGCGGTGGAGATGACGATCGGGAAGAAACAGACCAGGAAGACCAGGAAGACCTTGGGGAACTGGCCGAAGCCCATCCACACCACCAGCAGCGGCGCGACGGCCACCTTCGGTACGGCGTTGAGCATCAGCAACAGCGGGTAGACGGTGCGTTCCAGCATCCGCGAGGCGGTGACGATCAGCGCCAGCGGCACCCCGATCGCGATGGCCATCAGGAAGCCCAGCAGCGTCTCGGCGAGGGTGACCAGGGTGTTGTCCCACAGGTAGGCGGACTCCTCGACCATGGTCTGCGCCACCTCCACCGGGGACGGCAGGATGAAGCTCTCCACCTCGAAGACGACCGTGATCGCCCACCACAGGGCGGTGGCGGCCACGACGCCGAGCACGGGCGGAAGTTGCTGGGCCCAGCGGGCTGCAACGCCCGGTTTGTCGCGGCTGGTACGACGGGTTTCGGTGACCGTCACCGTGCCACCTCCTCGGGGGTCATGAGCAGGTCGTGCAGTTGGGCGCGCAGCACGCCGAGTTCGGCCGAGTGGCCGTCGCGTCCCAGCGAGCGCGGGCGGGCGATGTCGATTCCCACGATCTGTCGCAGCCGGCCCGGTCGCGGGCTGAGTACGACGACCCGGTCGGCGAGCAGCACGGCCTCGTCGACCGAGTGCGTCACGAAGAGCACCGTCGAGGCGTGCTTCATCTGGAGGCGCTGGAGTTCGACCGTCAGGTCGGCGCGGGTGAGCGCGTCGAGCGCGGAGAACGGTTCGTCCATCAGGAGCACGCGCGGCTGCTGGATGAGGGCCCGGCACAGCGAGACCCGCTGCTGCATCCCACCGGAGAGTTCGTGCGGCAGGCGCTTCTCGAAGCCGTTCAGCCCGACCAGGTCGAGCAGTTCGTGGGCGCGGGTCCGGGCGTCCCGTCGGTCCTGCTTGAACACCTCGGTCGGCAGCAGCACGTTGTCTATGACCGACCGCCACGGCAGCAGGGCCGGACGCTGGAACATGAAGCCGATGTCCCGCCGTGGCCCCCGGATCGTGGTGCCGGCGACGGTTATCTCGCCCGAGGTGGCCTCCTGGAGGCCCGCCACCAGCCGCAGCAGGCTGGACTTGCCGCACCCGGACCGCCCGACGATCGCCACGAACTCGCCGTCGGCGACTTCCAGCGACACCTCGCGCAGGGCCTCCACGTCACCGGCTCGGGTGCGGTAGATCTGCGAAACGTTACGAATTCCGATCATGGTTTCGCCCCTCGCGGTGCGCGCCGCAACCAGCCGCGCGCACCGCCGTCGAAGAGGTGGTTATGGCTTTGCGATGTCGTAGACGCCGATGTCGTCGGCGTTCGGCGTCGACTTGAGGGTGCCGGTGCCGGCGAGGAGATTGATCATCGCCTCCACCCGCGTCCGGTCCAGCTTTCCGGCCGGTCCGCTGTCGCCCAGGACGTACGGCTTCATCTCGGTGAGTTCGGCGGCGGCGACCTTCTCGTCGGCCGTCCGGTCGTGCTTCTTGAGCAGCTGGGCTGCTTCCTCGGGGTGCTCCACCGCGTAGAGCAGGCCCTTGACCAGCGCTGCCGTGAACTTTTCGACCTCTGCGCGGTTGTTCTCCAGCTTCGCGGCGGAGACCAGCAGGCCGTTGCCGTACAGGTCGGGGAGCTTGTCGGCGTACGGCAGCATGGTGACGGTCTTGCCACCGGCCGCCTTCTCCAGCAGCGGCTTGCCGGCAGCGAACTGGCCGATCGCGTCCACCGAGCCGGCGGCGAGCAGCTGCGGGAGCGACTGCGGCGAGGACGGGACGAACTTCACCGACTTCGGGTCGATGCCGGCCGCCTTGGCGTACGCCGGGAAAATGATCATGTTGGTGGAGCCGGAGCTGTCCGCGATGCTGGCACCGGGCAGCTTCTCCGGCGAGTCGATCGCCTTGTCGAGCGAGGCGATGCCGGCCATCGACCGCTGGTGGATGGCGGCCACCACGCGCACGGGCATCTTCTCGTTGGCCAGCGTGGTGATGACCCCGGAGAGGTCGCCGGGGCCGTAGTCGGCCTGCCCCGACCCGATCAGTTTCATGACATCGACGGTGCCGGTGCCGGGCTTGATGGTGACGTTGAGCCCGGCCTCCTTGAAGTAGCCCTTCTCCAGGGCGACGTACGCGTACGCGTCCCGACCGAACGTCCCGAAGGAGGTCAGGTAGGTGACGGAGGTGGCATCGGGGGAATCGACCTTCTCCGAATCACCACAGCCGGCGACGGTGAGTGTGAGAACCCCTGCGGCGACGGCCGCGACGAGACGGGTGCGAGCTGACATGAGACCTCCTGCATCGGCAGGATTTATAAAATGTCAAACTTCCCGGCTCGTCAAGACCTCGTTTCGACGACACCACCTCGCTCCGGCGATTTCGGGCCGGCGACCGCACCCCCGCCAGGCCCACTGACCTGGGGTCGCGTCCACGGAAGTGGGGTACGACCTGCCCGGCATTGGGCGTGTTGCGTAGATGAGAGACAGCCATCGCGTCCGTCGGCGCACCGGTAGGTGTTGCGGGGGGGTGTTGGAACGGTTGCCCAGCCGGGGCTGCACGTGCCGAGCTGGTCGCACCAAGTGATCTGCGGGCCGCGCATCGCCATGATCGACTCGATGATGGCGAGGTCAACCACCTGGCCCCGGCCGGTCAGGTCCCGGCCGCGTAGGGCCAGCATGATGGCGTACGCGGCGGCGAGCGCGGTGACCGAATCGGCCAGGCCGAACGGCGGCAGGGTCGGTGGCCCGTCGGGCTCCCCGGTGGCTGCGGCGAACCCGCTCATGGCCTCGGCAAGGGTGCCGAACCCGGGCCGGGGCGCGTACGGGCCGATCTGGCCGAAGCCGCTGATCCGGGCGACGGCCAGCCGCGGGTTGACCGCGTGCAGCTCATCCGGGCCGAGCCCTCAGCGTTCGAGGGTGCCGGGGCGGAAGTCGAGCACCTTTCACCACAGGCCGACCCCCGTCCAGCAGGCCCAAGAACGAATCCGGCCTCGACGAATACCAGATCCGCGACTGGCGGGCCTGGTACGCCCACATCACCCTGTCCATGGCCGCCCACGCCTGGCTGTCTGTCGCCCGATCCCTTGCCACAAAAGGGAAACCAGCCCCACCGAAAGCATGATGATCGGCTACACCGTACCGGAGATCCGAAGACTGCTCACCGCACTCGTAGTGCGATCAACTCACCCACCCGAGCGAGTCTGGGCCGTCCTACTGGCGCAGAAGACGCCAACACCAAGTCCGAACCTGCCACTACCGAGGATGCGGCTACCCATGCACAACTGGCGAGACAACGGCGCTCTGACATGGACACGTCGTGCCCGACCTCAAGTCAGCAGCAGCCGCCACCTTCGACGCGCTCGGCGCGACGGCGTGGGGCGACCGGTCCCGGGCCGAGTTGCGCGCGTCCGGGGAAACGCTGCGCCGGTCGACCGGCGCGGTCCAGAGCCTCACCCACAGGAGATGCAAATCTCGCGGCTGGCCGCGCAAGGGCTCAGCAACCGTGACATTGCCGAGCACCTGTTCCTGTCTCCCCGGACTGCGACGACACACCTGTCCCGAATCTATCCCAAGCTCGGCATTCGCTCTCGGGGTGAGCTGGCCCGCGTCGTCGGCAGCAAATAGTGAGCCCTTCATCCTGACCTTGCATGTCGGAGGCGGTATGCGTAGCCCGGGATCGATGAGGGCGAGGCTCCAGGTGAGACAGCTGGACTTCCTGGCCGCATTCGAAGCGGGACTAACGGCCGGCGATGCGTCGTGAGCGGTGAAGGTGATTGATTCGCCTTCCTCACATCTCACGATCCTGGAGCGTCGTCCAAACAGGATTGGGCGACGCGGCCAACGCCAGGACACCTTTCCGATAACTGCCCGTTCGGGGCCGACCGCAGACTACTGGCCCCAGGCCGAAGCGGAAGAGGGCAGGCCGCGGCCTCACCCCCGCAGCCGGCGGACGAGTTTGCGGAGGCCGGACTGCCAGCCGTCCGGGTCCTCGGCCTTGCGGCGGGCGTAGTCGGCTACCTCGGGGTGCGGCAGGATCAGGAAGCGTTCCTCGGCGAGGCCGGCGATCACCGCGTCGGCGACCTGGTCCGTGGTGAGCACCGCGCCGGAGGCGGCAATGACCCGGGCGCCCAGGTGGCCGGCCGCCAGCCCGCCGGCGAGCATCGGCGTGTCGACGCCCTGGGGGCACAGCGCGCTGATCCGGACGCCCTGGTCGCGGTAGGTGACGGAGAGCCACTCGGCGAAACCGACGGCGGCGTGCTTGGTGGTGGCGTACGGGGCGTCGCCGACCGAGGTCAGCACGCCCGCCGCCGAGCAGGTGTGCAGCAGGTAGCCGCCGCCCCGGGCCAGCATCGCCGGGAGGACCGCCCGGGCGGCGTAGACGTGGGAGAGCACGTTCACCCGCCAGGCGCGGTCCCAGCCGGCGTCGGGGACCTCGATCCCGCCGCCGGCGGTGACGCCCGCGTTGGCGCAGAACAGGTCGATCCGCCCGTACCGCTGCTCGGTGTCGGCGACCAGCGCCCGGACCTGTTCCTCGTCGGTCACGTCGAGCCCGACGGCGTGGGCGACGGGGCCGACGCCGTCGGCCACCGCGCGGGCCGCGTCGGCGTCGAGGTCGGCCACCACCACGGTGGCCGCGCCCTCGGCGGCGAAGCGGCGGGCCAGGGCGGAGCCGATGCCGCCGGCGCCCCCGGTGATGATCACTACCCGGTCGGTCAGGTTCACCGCCGCTCACCCCCGCCCAGCCGCGTGACCAGCTCGCCCAGCGCCGCCGCACCGCCGCCGGCCGACCCGGGGGTGGGCAGCAGGGCCAGCACCGGCACGTCGATGCCGGCGTCGGCGTAGCGCAGGACCTGCTCGCGGCAGTGTTCGGGTGAGCCGTGCAGCACCAGCGCGTCCACCACCTCGTCGGGCACCGCCGCGCCCGCGCCGCGCCGGTCGCCGGCGGCCCAGGCCCGCCACATCGGCCCGAGCACCTCCTCCCGGCCCAGCCAGCGGTGGAACGCGGCGTACGCGGGGACGGTGAGGTAGCTGGTGATCAGCCGGCGGCCCAGGGCGCGGGCGTGCGCGGCGTCCTCGGTGGGGCAGACGAAGATCCGGGCGACCACGTCGAAGCCGGAGCGCCGCTCCCCCACCTCGGCGAGTGCCCGCGGCACGTCGTCGGCGGCGAGCCAGTTGAGGATGACGCCGTCGGCCTCGGCCCCGGCCAGCCGCAGCATCCCCGGCCGCAGCGCGGCGAGCAGCAGCGGCGGCGGCACGGCCGGCTTCCGGTCCAGGGTGAACCGGCGTACGGCGAAGGTGTCGAACTCGCCGTCGACCGTCTCGCCGGACAGCGCGGCGCGCAGGAACCGCAGCACGTCCCGGGTGCGCCGGAACGGTTCGTCGAAGGGCACCGCGTTCCAGTTGCCCACGACGACAGGTGAGGACGCCCCGATGCCGAGCGCGAACCGGCCGGGGGCGGCGTCGGCGAGCGCCGCCGCGCTCATCGCCAGCAGACCCGGCCCCCGCGTGAAGACGGGCGTGATCGCGGTGCCCAGGCGCAGCCGGGGCTGCCAGGCGGCGGCGAGCGCCAGCGGGGTGAACGCGTCCGCCCCGTTGACCTCGGAGGACCAGACGTCGGTGAACCCGGCGGCGTCGAGCGCCGCGTAGACCGCGGCATGGTCGGCGAGCGGGATGCCGTCCAACGGCACCGTCATGCCCCATCGCGTCGTCATCGGTCGATGGTGCCCGCTCGCCGGGCCGCAGAGCAAGATCCCGTCGGGGATCCCACTCGTCGGCACTACCGCAGGACGCCCTCGTGCAGCGCCCGCAGCACCGCGTTGGTGCGGTCCCGGGCGCCGAGCTTGAGCAGGATCGCCGACACGTGGTTCTTGACCGTCCCCTCCGCGAGGTGGAGCAGGCCGGCGACCTCCCGGTTGGTGTAGCCCTCGGCGACCAGCCGCAGCACGTCCAGCTCCCGCTCGGTGAGTTCCTGCGACGGTGGGGCGCTCACCCCGACCGGGGACGGCGCCGAGCGGATGGCGCGCAGGAGCCGATCGGTGATCGACACGGCGATGAGCGTTCCGCCCGCGGCGAGGGTCTCGACGGCCCGGGTCAGCTGCTCCAGCGTGACGTCCTTGAGCAGGTAGCCCCGTGCTCCGGCGCGCAGGGCGTCGAGGACGAGGGTGTCGTCGTCGAAGGTGGTGAGCACCAGCACCGGTACGTCCGCCTCGCGCTCGCGTAGCCGTCGCAGGACCCAGATGCCGTCCCGGCGCGGCATGCGCAGGTCGAGCAGGACGACGTCCGGCCGGGTCGAGTCGATCACGTCCAGGGCCGCCTCGCCGTCGTCGGCCTCGCCGACCACCTCGATGCCGGCCATGTCGAGCAGGGTGCGGATGCCCTGCCGGACCAGCGTCTGGTCGTCGACCACGACGACCCTGGTCACGCCGGCACTCCGGTCGTTCCAGCCGCCCGGGTCGTCCGGCTGGGCCATGCGGGTCACCGGGCCGGCATCCGGGCGGTCACCCGGAAGCCCGCGCCGCCGTCGTACGCGATCTCCCCGCCGAGTGCCGCGAACCGCTCGGCGAGGCCCCGCAGCCCGTTGCCGGGGACCACGTCCCGGGCGCCCTGCCCGTCGTCGGCCGCGGTCAGTCGGATCGCGTCACCGTCGCGCACGATCGTGACGCCCAGCTCGCGGGCGTAGGCGTGCCGGAGGGCGTTGGTGATGATCTCCTGTACGGCCCGGACGAGGGCCGCGGTCTGTTCCTCGTTCACCTCGACGTCCTCCCCCACCTCGACCGTCACGTCGAGCCCCGGGATGTCGCGGCCGACGTCGCGCAGCGCCGCCGCGAGATCAGCGGCGGGCTCGGCGCGCAGCGCGCTGACGGTGTCGCGGACGTCGGCGAGCACCTCGCGGGCCACCCTCCCGGCCCGTTCGACATGCTCCCGTGCCGGGTCGCCGGCACGGTGCCGGGCGGCCTCCAGCTCCAGGGTGAGGACGGTGAGCTGGTGGCCGAGCAGATCGTGCAGTTCGCGGGAGATGCGCAGCCGTTCCGCCGTGCGGGCCGACCCGGCCAGCAGCAGGCTGGCCGCGCGCAGTTCGACGTGCGCCCGGGTGAGTTCCCGACGGTGCTGCTGCTCCCGCAGGACCGCCGTGACGCTGAACGTCGTCGCGATCTGGATCAGCCCGTAGAACACCCCGGCGGTGAGCGGCTCGACCAGGCCGTCGCGGACCCGGCTGACGGTCAGGGTGATCACGGCCGTGTTCAGCGCGACCACCAGCAGGTTGACCGGCAACCGGACGGCCTCCGGCCCGAGCGAGGCGATCACCACCAGCAGGATCGGCAGCATGCCGGCGCGGGGTGCGGTCGCGACCACGCCCCAGCCGGCGGCCACCGCGATGCCGTAGGCGGTCCACCGCCGGGACGGCCGGCCCCACTCGGCCACGGCGCCCAGCGCCGCGCCCAGGGTGACCACGAAGAGCCCCATCCACACCGGCACCGGGATGTCGGGTTCGACCAGGCCGAACATCACCGGCGACCCGACGCCCACGCACACGGCGAGCATCACCAGGCCGGACCACTCATCCAGGCCGAGCCGACGCATGCGGCCACCCTAGCCGCCGCGGCCGGCGTGCCACGGGTGCCGAAAGTCATGGCCGGCGGAGCTGACCTCCGGCACAGGCGGCGGGCGGGTGGCGCCGACCAGCATGGGGAGCATGAGCCAACCTGCCATCGAGGTCGAGAACCTGTCCAAACGGTACGGCGAGGTCGTCGCCGTCGACGACGTCAGCCTGGCGGTGGCCCCCGGTGAGGTACTGGGCGTCCTGGGCGCCAACGGGGCTGGCAAGACGACGATGATCGAGCTGATCGCCGGCCTTCGGGTCCCCGACCGGGGACGCGTCCGGGTGCTCGGCCGGGACCCGCGCCGGGATCGCGCCGCCGTACGCCAACTGCTCGGCGTGCAGTTGCAGGAGGCCGAACTGCACTCGGCCCTGACCGTGGGTGAGCTGCTCGGCCTCTACCGCAGCTTCTACCCCGATCCGCGGCCCGCCGAGGAACTGCTCGACCTGGTCGAGCTGCGGGGGCAGGCCAGGACGCGGTTCGAGAAGCTCTCCGGCGGCCAGCAGCAGCGCCTCTCCATCGCGCTCGCCCTGGCCGGCCGCCCGCGGGTGGTGATCCTCGACGAACTCACCACCGGGCTGGATCCCCGTGCCCGCAGGCACATCTGGGCGGGCGTGGAGGGGCTGCGCGACGAGACCGTGCTGCTGGTCAGCCACGCGATGGACGAGGTCCAGCGGCTCTGCGACCGGGTCGTGCTGCTCGACGCCGGCCGGATCGTCGCCCTGGACACCCCCGCCGGGCTGGTCGCCAAGGCCGGCGTCGCAAACCTGGAGGAGGCGTTCGTCCGCCTCACCGGCAAGGAAATCGTCACGGAGGAGAACGCATGAACGAGGTGACCGTACGGCGGCCCGGGGCAGGCTCGTGGCTGACCCTGATCGGGTGCGAGGCGAAGATGGTCGCCCGGGACACGGCCGGGCTGGTCGTACCGATCGTGCTGCCGCTGTTGATCCTGATCATGAACGCCGCTGCCGCCGGCGACCAGGAGGTTGCCGGCGGACGCTCGGCGCTGGAGGTCTACGTCCTCCCGCTGGTCTTCACGATCGTCCTCGCCACGATCGGCATCGTGAACATGCCGAGCTTCCTGGCCTACTACCGCCGCAGTGGTCTGCTGCGCCGGCTCGCGGTCACCCCGGCGTCGCCGACGATGGTGCTCGTCGCCCAGATGGTGGTGAGCCTGGCGCAGGCGGTGGTGGGGATCGGGCTGGCGTACGCCATCGCCGTCGTCGGCTTCGGCGCGCGTCCGCCGGCCGACGTCGGCATGGCGCTCGCCGTGGCCGGGCTCTCGGTGGCCGCGATGTACGGGCTGGGCATGATCGTCGCCTCGGTGGCGCCCACCCCGAACTCGTCGGTCGCCATCGGCCTGATCGCCTTCTTCGCCCTCGGGGCCGTCGGCGGGCTGTTCGGCGGCCCCGATTCCCTACCGGAGCCGGTGGCCCGGGTCGCCTCGTGGCTGCCGTTCGGCGCCACTGTCGAAGGGCTCTCCAACGCCTGGTCGGGGGCCTCGGTCGACGCGTCGAACCTGGCGGGTCTGGCGATCAGCGCAGTCGTCGGTGCGACCGTCGCCGCGTTCCTGTTCCGCTGGGACTGACCAGTTTCCCGGATACCGCCGGTCGGACCCGGCGGGGGTGTTACGACTGCCTGGTGGGCACCCTAGCCGGCGGCGACCGCTGATCATGGCCACCCGCGGCACGCGACAGCTGACACTCAGCACGGAGGAGCCGGGCAGGGCGACCTTCCTGGAGCTCTTCTTCGATCTGGTGTTCGTCTTCGCGCTCACCCGCATCTCCGCCCGCGCGTTCGAGGATCTGGCCCTGGACCCCGGGGGCAACGTCGGCTGGGCGCCGCTCACCGGCGGCGGCAAGACCCTGCTGCTGCTCTTCGCGCTCTGGACGGTCTGGCAGGGCACGGCCTGGACCACCAGCCGGTACGACCCGCACCACATCTGGCTGCAACTGATCGTGGTCAACGCGCTGGTGTGCAGCATGGTGATGGGGGTGGCGATCACCCAGGCGTTCCGCGCCACCGGGATGGCCTTCGCGGTGGCGTACGTGGTGGCGCAGGTCTCCCGGCCGCTGACCCTGTTGGTGGTGCTGGGCCCCCATCCGCTCCGGCGGCTCAAGCTGCGGATGACGATCACCTACGGCGCCAGCGGGGTGCTGTGGATCGTCGGGGCGTTGCTGCCCAGCACCCCGCGGGTGATCTGCTGGACGGCGGCGCTCGCCGGCGAGTACGTCGCCGCGCGGCTCGGCTTCCCGGTGCCCGGCCTGGGCCGGTCCAGGAGGTCGAAGTGGGAGATCGCCGGCGAGCACCTGGCCGAGCGGTACCAGCAGTTCTTCCTCATCGCACTGGGCGAGACGATCCTGGTGGCCGGTCTCGCCTACAGCGGGGGCGTCTACGGGATCGCCCAGAGCGCCGCCTTCGCGCTGGCGCTGGCCACCTCGATCGCCCTCTGGCGGATCTACATCCAACGGGCCGGGCAGATCCTCGGCGAGGCCGTCCGCAAGGCCCGGCAACCAGACACCATCGGCCGGTCGGCGGCCGACACCCACCTGGTGATGGTGGTCGGCCTGACCGGCACCGCGATCGGCTACGAGTTGGCGGTCGAGCATCCGCTGCAGAATCCCGAGGCGTCCTGGATCGCGATGATCATCGGCGGGCCGGCGCTCTTCCTGGTCGGTCGGGCCCGCTTCGAGTACGAGGTGTTCGGCCGGGTGTCCCGTTCCCGGTGGATCGCCGCGATCGTGCTGCTGGCCCCGGTGCCGGTCCTGACGCGCCTGCCGCTGCTGGTGTCGGCGGCCCTGGTCGTCGCCGTGCTGGTCGCGGTCGCGATCGCCGACGCCCGGCGGGCGAGGGGTGCACCGCCGGAGGCGGCAGCGCCACCCTTCTAGCCATCCGCGCGCAACGATCCCTACCCGGTGGCGCGGGATAATCTCCATGCGTGACCTTCTCGCTCGTCGCCCGCTGCCCCGACGGCCGCCGGTACGGCGTCGCCGTGGCCAGCAGGTTCCTGGCCGCCGGCGCGCTGGTCCCGGCCGCCGAGGTCGAGGTCGGCGCGCTGGCCACCCAGGCCCACGTCAACCTCGCCTACCGCCCGCAGGGGCTGACGATGCTGCGCACCGGGGTGGCCGCCGCCGACGTCGTGGCCGGGCTGGTCGCGGCCGACCCGGACCGCGCCCACCGTCAGCTCGGCGTCGTCGCCGCCTCCGGCGCGGGCGCGACCTGGACCGGTCCGAGCTGCCACCCCTGGGCCGGCGGGCAGGCCGGGGACGGCTGGGCGGCCCAGGGCAACATCCTCGTCGGCCCACAGGTGATCGACGCGATGCGGGAGACCTGGCTGGGCGGGGACGCGCTGCCGTTCCCCGACCGGCTGCTCGCCGCGCTGCGCGCCGGGGACCGGGCCGGCGGCGACCGGCGCGGCCGGCAGAGCGCCGGGCTGCTGGTGGTCGAGCGCGGCGGCGGGTACGACGGCAGCGACGTCCTGGTCGACCTGCGGGTCGACGACCACCCCGATCCGGTGACCGAGCTGCGCCGGCTGCTCGCGGTGCACACCCTGCTCTTCAGCCGGCCCGACCCGGCCACCCTGCTCGACCTGACGGGAGCGGTCGCCGCCGAGGTGGGCGCCCTGTTGGCCGCGCTCGGCCACCCCGTCGATCCGGCCCGGCCCGAGGAGGCGCTCTTCGCCTGGGCCGGCCTGGAGAACCTGGAGGAGCGCCTGGTGCCGGGCCGGATCGACCCGGTCGTGCTGGAGCACCTGCGCCGGGCCGCCCCGCACGTGCCCGCGCCGCGCCCGGCGGCCGACCAGCTCGGCGCCGACGCCTGACCCGCTCGACCGCGCCGCCGCACCCGATGCCGTGGGCGTTCGTGACAGCGTTCCAGGCGGGCGGCGCGCACGCGCTGGGCCCCGGCCGGGCCGCCCGGTCAGCCGCCGAAGGAGAGCCAGCGGAAGCCGGCGGTGTCGACGGCGGCCCGCTCCTGGTCGGTGAGGCCGGCCCGGCCGGTCGCCTTGCGGATCAGCGTGAGCCGGTCCCAGCCCAACCCGGGCGGGACGGCCCGCCCACCGGTGAGCAGGTCGGCCACGACCGCCGCCGCCGCCGGCGTCAGCCACGGCCGCCGCTCCAGCGCCGCCGCCAGGTCCAGGCCGTGCACGCCGACCTCCACCACGCGGGTACGCAGGAACTCGGCCAGCGCCATCGCGTCGCCGTGCCGGGTGCGCACCACCCGGCCCGGCGGCGCGGCGTCGACGGCGTCGAGGGCGGCCCGCCAGGCCCGGTCGAAGTCCGCCACCAGCGCCGGCCCGTCGAGTTCCCGGGCCTCCCGCCGGCCGCTGTCGACACGGGCGGCGTCCACGGACGGCGTGAACTTCGCCGCGCCGAAGTAGCCGGCGGCGTCGAGGACCGCGCGGGGCGGGGCCGGCGCGGCGAGCATGTCGACCAGCCGTCCCGCGCCCGTGCGCACGTGCGCCAGCAGCTCGCGTACGGTCCACGGCCGGCAGTCGGTGGGGCGGTCCAGATCCGCCTCGTCGATGCCGCGCAGCGCCTCGCCGAGCCGCTCGCACTCGTCCCGGAACGCCGCCCGTACGTTCTCCACGGTCTTCCCCTCCCCCGTGCCTTCCCGCCCCGGGACCCTCTCACACCGACCTCGCGCCCCCGCCGTTTCGGCGCCGGTCCGGCGGGTACGCGCCGCCGGGATCGACGAGAGGAGCGCCAGGAATGGCCGGGATCATGCTGCGCAGCACCGCGTTCAACGACCACGACATGCTGCCGAGCCGCTTCTCGAAGGAGGGTGGCAACGTGTCGCCGCCGCTGGAGTGGGCGCAGGTGCCGGAGTCCGCGGCCGAGCTGGTCCTGTTCGTCGAGGACCCGGACGCCGGGAAGACGCCCTTCCTGCACTGGCTGGTCACCGGGATCGCGCCGAGCGCGGCCGGGGCGCCGGAGGGCGGGGTGCCGGTGGGCGGCCGGGAGTGGCCCAACGACTTCGGCACGACCGGCTGGGGTGGCCCGCACCCGCCCCAGGGCGACGACCCCCACCGGTACTTCTTCCGGCTCTACGCCCTGGACCGGCCGTTGGAGCTGCCCGACGCGCCGCAGGCGCAGGACGTGCACCGCATGCTCGCCGAGCGGGACCTCGCCAGCGGAACGATGGTGGGCACCTACCGCCGCTGAGCGGGGTCAGCCCTTGACCCGGGGCACCAGCCGGTGCACGGCGGTGAGCACCAGGGCCATCACCACGCCCATCGTCCCGGCGATCCCGGCGGCAGTGCCGGCGTAGCCGACGAAGAGCGGCCGGCGGGCCAGCTCGGCGGGCGGGGTGCCGCGCAGGTCGACCAGCCAGGCCAGGGCGATGCCGCAGGCCACCAGCGCCAGCACGCCGCCGACGCCGAGCACCGTCGCGGCGGCCCGGTGGGCGTCGGCCGACTCCACCTGGGCCTGTTCCCGCTGGGTGATCAGCAGCAGCAGCCCCGCCAGGGCCGCCCAGACCCCGACCACCAGGAACGCCGCGACCGCGTCGCTGGGCCGGTGCCAGCCGGCGGAGAGCGTGGCCACCCCGGCGATCGCGGCGTAGCCGGCACCGAGGAAGGCGCCGAACACCCGTACCTTGCGCGGCAGCACGAGCACCAGGGCGACCGCGACGGACGCGGCGACCGTGGCGTGCCCGCTCGGCAGGCTGTTGCCCGCGTAGATCCGTTCGGGGTCGATCCCGAAGTCGGGCCGGGCCAGGCCGTACTTGAGTAGCTGGGTGGTCGCGTTGGCGCCGGCGATCAGCAGGGTCGCGGTGACGGCCAGCGCGATCCGGCCCCGGATCAGGGCGATGAAGCCGATCACCGCGGTCGCCGCCAGCAGCGAGACGACCGACATGGCGTTGAGGATCTGGTCCACCGGGTCCTCGATGCGGTCCTGGCCGATCCGGTTGCCGGTGAGGGCCACGGTGTCGACCCACTGGCCGACCTCGACGTGCACGGCGACCCGCCACACGGCGAGAAAGGCCGCCGCCTGGACGATCGCCAGGACGACCAACCAGACCGCGGTCCAACCCCTCGGCGTCGCTCGCACCCGCACACCGTAGCGGCCGGCCGCCCTCCCCGATCGGCGGGTGGCCCGCCGCGCGTGGGCGGCTAGGTTGGTGGCGGACCTGAGGAGGTGCGGTGACGCGTACACCGGAACCGGAGACGAGCCCGGCGGACCGGCCGGAGACGTTCACGGACCTGCTCGGCGGGCGCCGGGGCGCGGTCGACGCCACCCTGCCGCCGGTGGCGTTCGCGGTCGGCTGGCTGCTCGGCGGGCACTCGCTGTGGGCCGGCGTGGGCGCGGCGATGGTCTCCGGCACGGCGCTGGCCGGCTGGCGGCTGAGGCGGGGCGACCGGCCACGTTCGGTGCTGATCGGGCTGCTGGCGGTCTGTGTGGCCGCGCTGGTCGCGTTGCGCACCGGCCGCGCCGAGGACTTCTTCCTCGTCCAACTGCTGTCCAACGCGGCCAGCGCGCTGGCCTGGGTGGTCAGCATCGTGGTCCGCTGGCCACTGCTCGGGGTGGTGCTGGGCGCCGTGCTCGGCCAGCGGACCCGGTGGCGGCGGGACCCGGCGCTGCTGCGCGCGTACGGCCGGGGCAGCTGGGTCTGGGCGGCGAGCTACGTGGTGCGGGTGGCGGTCTTCCTGCCGCTGTGGTTCGGCGGCCAGGTGGTCGCGCTGGCGGTGGCCCGGGTCGCGCTGTCCTGGCCGCTCGTGGCGGCGGTGCTCGCGGTGAGCTGGGTGGTGGTGCGCCGGTCGCTGCCGGCCGGGCATCCGGGGGTGCGACACCCGGTCGACCCGACCCGGGCTCCGGCGGAGCCGCAGGAAAATTGAGGGAGAGGCCGCCACGGGGGGAGCGGCCTCTCCGGTGACGTACGTTACTCCGTCCCGGTCCCACACGTGATCCCGTGGCGGCCGGTTTTTCGGGCGTTTTCGCGCCGGGTGCATATCCGGGTGCTGGTGGGGTGGGCCGGCTGCCCCGCTGCGTCGGCCAGTTGACCGGCCCACCCCGGCCTGACCGTGGGAGTCAGGCCGTCTGCCGACCGGGTGTCTCTGTTCCCCCAGGCCCGGTCGGCCTCCGGGTGGACGGGCCGCGCCGCCCACCCGGAGGAGTCGGTTCAGCCGTTGGGGAACAGCTTGCCGTAGTCGGCGTAGGCCATGGCGACGTCCGCCTGTGCCCAGAACCGGTGGTACCTGAACTCCGGCTCGGGTCCGCCGTCCAGGTACGCCTGGACCTTCGGCCAGGCCGGGTCGTTCTTGTAGAAGGAACGGATGTCGAGGAAGCTCTTGCCCGGTGCGATGGCGTCACCGTTGGCCATCGTTCCCGTCCAGCCCGGCGGCACGTAGAGGCCCTGGCCGGTGCTGGCGTCGTAGGTGTCGTCGAAGCGGCGGTAGTCACCCCGCTTCTCCACCGTGGACACGCCCTGGGCGTCGCTGGCGCCGTGCAGCGCGTCCAGCAGGCCCTTGGCGGTGTTCTTCGCCGCCGCGTTGCCCGACTTGGCCGCGTACGCGATCAGGGTGCGGGCGTAGGCGGCGGCGATGCCGACGTCCTGGCCCTTCACCGTGACCTCGACGTGCAGGTTGGTGTTGGGCTGCGGGTTGGCCGGGTTCCAGGTGGTCGGCTGGCCGGTCCACTTCATGTCCGAGGGGATCGACCAGTTGGTGCCGACCGTGGTGTTGGCGATCGCCCACGGCACCCACTTGTCCAGCAGGGCCTTGGCCTTGGCGTTGCCGGTCTCCAGGTACAGCTCGGCGATGCGCTGCATCGACCAGGCCTGCATGCCGAACCACTGGTTCGACGGCGGGTCGTTGTAGACCGGGTCGACGTCGTAGTACATGCCGTAGAACGTCGACGTGCCGGCCGGCGGCTGGCCGTAGTGGCCGCCCCAGCTGTTGGTCGCGCCACCGGCGATGCCGCCCTCGGCGGACTGGAGCCAGGTGTAGAACTCCAGCTGCCGCTCGAAGCTCTTGGTCCAGTCGGCGACCGCGGTCGGCGACTTCGGCTTCAGCTCGTTGATGTTGGTCAGCGCCCAGGCCGCGAACGGGTTCTGGTAGCCGAAGTGGTTGTGGCTGGAGCCGATCCGCCACGACCAGTTCTGGTTCGGCTCGTACGCGCCGCCCCAGGCGTAGTACCAGGACATCAGGTAGTGCGCCGAGTCCTTGCCGGTGCCGGCCGGGCAGGTGCTGGCCCCGACGCAGTTGCCGATCTTCTTGAAGTACTTGTCGAACATGGCGTACCGCAGGTAGTCACCCATCTTCGCGGCCTTGGCCACGGTGGCCGCCACGTCGGCCTCCTTGCCCTGCTCCTTGGCCCAGGTCAGGGCCCAGTACGCGGCCTGCACGGCGCGGGCGTCGGCGTCGGGGGCGTTGGTGTACTTCCACTGCTTCGCCGGCGCGTTCGCCTCCTTGACGAACAGGTCGAGGTAGCCGTACCGGCCGCCGTGGGCGAAGGTGTCGCAGGACGGCTGCGGCACGGTCTCCCACACCGACTCCTGGGTGCCCCGCTGGAAGGTGTTGATGTACGCCGGCCGGCTGGTGCCGTCGCCGCAGCGGCCGTAGCCGTAGGTGTTGTCCACGTCGAGCAGCCAGTGCATGCCGTAGATGTCACCGGTGCCGTAGGTGTTCTGCAGCTCCGCGCGCAGCGGGTCCTGGCCGACCGGCACGGACGGCTCCAGCGCCGACGGGTACTGGCTGGGCAGGTCGTGCTCGGCCGCGTACTGCGCGGTGCCGGCCGCGCCCGCGGTGGGCTGGTCGGCGTGCGACGGGATGATGTACTTCTCCATGACGTTCCAGGAGTTGTTGAACGGGGCCCAGTTCTGGGTCACCCGCCCGTACTGGGCCTCCAGCCAGAGCCAGAAGCTGAACGCCTCGGACGTGGTCTCGTGCCCGTGGTCGGGCGCCTCGACGATCAGCGTCTCGATGGAGTGGTACGGCACGCCCTCCGGGCTGAAGTAGCCCGAGTTCTTGATCTTGCCGTACTGGTCCAGGAAGCGCTTGACGTAGGTGTTGTCCCCGCCGCCGGTGTCGTTGTCGATCTCGGTGGCGGTGATCGCCAGCGGCGCGAAGCCGGTGGCCGAGGCCGTGACGGTGGCGGTGCCGCCGACCGTGTCGGTGTCCTCCGCCGCCGCGACGGTCACGTTCACCCCGGTGTTCCAGTTGGCCGGGGTCAGCGTCACCGAGGCCGGCGAGACGGTGATGTCGGTGTCGCCGGAGCGGGCGAGGGTCACCGGCACGTTGGCCGTCGGCGCGGCGCTGAGCTTGAGGTTGACCGACGAGCTGCCGCCCTCGGCCACGCTCACCGCCGACGGGGTCGCCACCAGCACCGGCCCGGACGCCTGCGCGACGGTGAAGGCCTTCTCCGCGGTGGCCGTCAGGTTCGCGTTGTCGTACGCCTTGGCCTGCACGGTGTACGCGCCGGCCGGCAGGTCCTCCAGCGTGTAGGCGTAAGGGGCGGTGGTGTCGGTGTTGACCAGCAGGCCGTTGCGGTAGAACTCGACCTTGCTGATCGTGCCGTCCGGGTCGCTGGCGGTGGCGGTCAGCGGCACGTCGGCGGGGGCCTCGAACGGGCCGGCCGGCACGTTCAGCGCGACCGTCGGCGGCTGCTGCTGCGTGCCGCCGCAGGTGACGCCGTTGACCGAGAAGGACGTCGGCTTCGGGTTGGTGCCGCTGTGCGAGCCGTTGAAGCCGATGCTGGTCGAGGCGCCGGTGCCGAGGTTGCCGTTGTAGGACTCGTTGGTGGCCGTGACCTCCTTGCCGGTCTGGCTCCACTTGGCCGACCAGCCCTGGGTCACCCGTTGGTCGCCGGGGAAGGCGAACTTCAGCGTCCAGCCGTTGACCGGATCGCCGAGGTTCTTGATGGTGACGTTGGCGGTGAAGCCGTTGTTCCAGTCGGTGGTCGCGTAGACCACGTCGCAGGCGGGCGCGGCCTGCGCGGCGCCGGCCGGCAGGGTCACCCCGCCGACGGCGAGCGCGGCTGCGGCGACCATCGCCAGGCGGCGACGTCTTGCCAGATGTCTCATGTGCGCGGTGTCTCCTCGGACCTGGCCGGGGACGGAACCCCGGCGGGGCGCCTGCCCGCGAACGGGGATGCGAGGCGCCCGGGATGGTGGTCGCCCGGCCCAGAGGCCGGGTCCGGCGGGCGCGCCCCTGCGGGGCGGCGACTCCACCGGCTGCGCGGATGCCGTACCGGAGACACCGGCTGCCCTCGGCGACCCACGCGTGCGCGATCTGGCTCCGCGTCGCGGTGGCGAACAGTGTGCCATGTATGGAAGCGCTCCCACAATGGCCACAGGCGCATGGGAGCAGCAACATGTTTCGATCTCGTTTTGGGGCTTTCACAAAGCCGTGACGGGCGTTACAGTCGCAGCATCGGTCAATGGGAGCGCTTCCATCGACAGAGTTCCAATTGAAAGATCACCCGGGAACCGTCCGACGACGGAACCTGGGGAATCAGCCCGAAGGCTGACGGCGGGCCAGCCCGGACGCCGCCGTCAGCCATCCCGCCAACGTGGAGGGAGGTGGATCCTCTAGCCACTCGCGTGGCCCGGCTCCCGCGCGACACGCACGGCAGGACGCCAATTCCGCCCGTGCGTGTGCAGCAACGGTGGGGACGGGGGTTGCCCTCCCCCGTCCCCACACTAAACCCCCTCCCAGGATGGGAAAAGAGGCCGACGGAACTGGCCGTGTCGCCGTTCCGACCGGCCTCGTCCGCTGTCCGCCCCCGAACCGACCGGTCGATGCCCCGCCCCGGCGCCTCGTGACCGGCCGGCCGAGCGCCGGCGCGCACCCGCGCCCCCGCTCCCGCGCCGCCGCCCACGGCGTACGCCACACCGCCCTTTCGCCAGCTCCGGTCGCCACCGCCCGGCCCCGGCCCGGCCGGACGCGACCGGCCGGGCGCTTCTGCCCTATGCTTGGGAGCGCTCCCGGCCCGGCGGTGGCCACGTAACCACGAGGAGAACCGATGTCGATGCCCACCCGGCGCCAGCCTCACGGCGCCGCGCTTCCCGCCACCGCCCCCGACGCCGCCGGCACCGGGTCGGACGCCGGCACCGCCGGTGTCGAGGCAGGCGGCGGGAACCGGTCCGACGACACCGCGTCGCGGACCGACGAGACGCCGGCGGGCGGCCTACGCTTCCCCCCGGGCTTCGTCTGGGGCGCAGCCACATCGGCGTACCAGATCGAGGGCGCGGCCAAGGATGACGGCCGGGGCGAGTCGGTCTGGGACACCTTCAGCCACACGCCGGGGCGCACCCGCAACGGCGACACCGGTGACGTCGCGGCCGACCACTACCACCGGTACGCCGAGGACCTCGACCTGATGCGCGACCTCGGGCTGGGCAGCTACCGGTTCTCCATCTCCTGGCCGCGCGTGCAGGCCGACGGCACCGGCGCGCCCAACCAGCGCGGCCTGGACTTCTACCGCCGCCTCGTCGACGGGCTGCACGAGCGGGGCATCACGCCGATGGCCACGCTGTTCCACTGGGACCTGCCGCAGTCCCTGCAGGACGCGGGCGGCTGGGAGTCACGCGACGTCGCCCACCGGTTCGCCGACTACGCCGACATCGTCTTCCGCGCGCTCGGCGACCGGGTGCCGGTCTGGCTGACGATCAACGAGCCGAAGACCGTGGTGCAGAACGGCTACCTCGAGGGCCACCACGCCCCCGGCCGGCAGGACCCCGCCGCCGCGTACCTGGTGGCCCACCACCTCCACCTCGCCCACGGGCTCGCCGTCGCGGCCCTGCGTGCCACCGGCTCCGGGCGGATCGGCCCGGCCCTCAACCTGCACCCGTGCTACCCGGCCGACGACTCGCCCGAGGCGGCCCGCGCCGCCCGGCTCTACGACGGCTACGAGAACCGCCTCTACCTCGACCCGATCCTCACCGGCCGCTACCCGCAGGACGTGCTGGACGACCTCGGCCCCGACAGCCGGCTCGCCCGCGGCATCCACGACGGGGACCTCGCGACCATCTCCACGCCGGTGGACCTGCTCGCCGTGCAGTACTACACGCCGTACTACCTCACCGGCGACGGCCGGACGACCCCGCGCTGGCCCACCTCGCAGGCGCCCTGGCAGCAGATCTACCCCGACGGGATGTACGACGTCCTCACCCGGGTGACCCGCGACTACGGCCCGGTCCCGCTCACCGTCACCGAGAACGGGCTGCCCAGCCCGGACACCCTCGGCCCGGACGGCACGGTCGACGACAGCGGCCGGATCACCTTCCTGCGCGACCACCTCGCCGCCGTCCACCGGGCCGTGGCCGACGGCGTGCCGCTGGAGAGCTACCACGTCTGGTCCCTGCTCGACAACTTCGAGTGGGACGCGGGATACGAGCAGCGCTGGGGCCTGGTCTACGTGGACTACCCGACCCAGCGGCGCGTACCCAAGCGCAGCGCGCACTGGTACCGCCAGGTCATCGCCGCCAACGGCCTCTGACCGGCGGCACCCGTACCCCGGCGCCGTCGGCGGGTGCCGGGGTACGGGTGCGCCCGCCGACGGACGCACCCGCCCCCGGGTCAGCGGGGCAGGGCCTGCTGGAGTTCCGCCCGCAGTGCCGGGGTGAGCATCTCCCCCGCCTGCTTGGCCAGTCGGGCCATCTCGTAGCCGACCACGCCGATGTCGGCGTCCGCCCCGGCCAGCGTGGCCAGGATGGAGCCGTCGCGCACCTGCATGACCAGGAAGTAGCCGCGCCCCATCTCGACGACCGTCTGCTTGACCACGTCCCCGTCGAACATCTGCGCCGCGCCCGCGGTGATGCTCATCAGCCCGGAGGTCACCGCGGCGAGCTTGTCGGCATGGTCCCGGGGCAGGTGGTCGGAGATCGCGACCAGCAGGCCGTCGGAGGAGACCACGATCGCGTGCACCACCCCCGGCACCCGCTCCGTGAACCCACTGACCAGCCAGCTCAGGTCGCGCGCCTCCCGGCTCAACGTCGTCATCAATGTCCCCCTTCGGTGCGTACGCCGCCCGGCGGCATGACAATCTCCGTGGTCTCCTCGGCCTCGGCCCGCCGTACCCCGCCGTAGAACCGGGACAGCATCCCCCCGACCGCCTCCGGGTCGGGGTCGTGGCGTACCGGCGGTGCCGGCCGCTCGGGCCGACTGACGGCGGTGAGCTGTGCCATCGGCACCCGGACGGGCAGGCCCCGCTCGTTGGTCCCACCGGTCACCGGCACGGCCGGCGGGGTGGGCGAGGTCTGCGGCACCTGGCCGGGCGCCGGGCCCTGCCGGGACCACCAGCCTGCACCGGCCGGCGAGGTCGATCGGGCAGCCGGGACGCGCGACTCCTGGCCCCGGGCCGGAACCGGCCGGGCCGCGGTGTGCGGGACGCCTTCCGGCCGCCGCCCGGCCACCGGCAGCTCGCCCCGCGGGGCCGTACCGCTCCAGGCCGGTCGCCGCCCTGCCACCGGCAGCCCGTCCGGCGCCGAGCCCCGGGCCGTGGCGGACAGCATCCGCGCCGGGACGGGCGTCTCCCGCTCCGGGGCGGACGCCAGCAGGTCGCCGGGCAGTCGCACCGTGGCGACGATCCCGTCCTCGCCGCCCCGCAGGCGCACCTCGACGCCGAGCCGGGCGGCCAGGTGGCTGACCACGAACAGACCCATCCGCTCGACCGTCGCCACGTCGGCGGCCGGCGGGGTGGCGAGCACGGCGTTCGCCTCCGCCAGGGCCGTCGGGCTCATGCCGAGACCCTGGTCGATGATGTCGATGACCGCCCCGGCGCCGTCGGCCCCGGCGTTGACCGCCACCACCGTGTCCGGACGCGAGAACGAGGTGGCGTTCTCCAACAGCTCCGCGAGAATGTGGACCAGCTCGCCGACGGCGTGACCGACGACGTGCAGGTCGGCCACCGTGGCGTGCCGGACCCGCTGGTACTGCTCGATCTCGGCGCTGGCGGCCAGCAGCATCGCGCCGAGCCCCACCGGCCGGTTCCACCGGCGGGTCGACTCGGTGCCGGCCAGCACCAGCAGGCTGTCGTCGTTGCGGCGCATCCGGGCGGCGAGGTGGTCGAGCTTGAACAGGTTCTCCAGCTGGTCCGGGTCGCTCTCCTCGCGCTCCAGGTCGTCCAGCAGCTCCAGTTGGCGTTCCACCAGCACCTGGCTGCGCCGGGCCAGGTTGACGAACATCGCGTTGACGTTGCGCCGCATGGTCGCCTGCTCGACGGCGACGGCCACCGCGCTGCGGTGCACCGCGACGAACGCCTCGGCCAGCTCGCCGAGCTCGTCGAGCGAACGGACCACCGGCGGCGGGACCTCGATCGTGGGGACGCCCCCGGTCACCGTGCGCAGCCGGGCCAGGGTGTCCGGCAGTTCGGTCTGGGCGATCCGCAGCGCCTGGCCGCGCAGCAGCCGCATCGACCGGGCGACGGAGCGGCCGACGAGCACGGAGATGAGCAGCGCGACCAGCAGCACCGTGACGACCCCGCCGACGACCAGCAGCGTCGTACGCAGCTGCGTCGCGCTGGCGTCGTCGGCCTGCCGTACGGCGTCGTCGAGCACCGACATCTCGACCTGACGGAACAGCTCCTGACGCTGCTCGCTGGCCGCCCACCACTGTGGAGCCGGCAGCACGGCCGGCGTGGCGCCGCCGGTCGGCAGGCTCCGCTCCTCCAGCCGGGTGGCGGCCAGGAAGGCCGGGTCCTCGGCGGTCTCGTCGTAGCGGCGGATCTGCCCGGCGGTCGCGGCGACCCGGAACGCGCCCAACGCGGTCAACTGCTGGGCCCGCAGGTCGGTCAGGACCACCTGGTCCTCCACGCCGTACCGTCCGGCCCGGGCGGCCTCGTAGAGCTGGGCCCGCACCCGCGAGGAGAGTTCCTTGACCCGGGCGAGCTGCACGTAGCGCAGCACCGCGTCGCTGAGGACGGGCCGGTTCTCGCCCGGCGAGGGCTCGGCGAGAAGGCGGAGCAGCGCCTCGACGACCCGGTGGTAGTTGCTGAGGATGGTGTCGCTGCTCAGGACCGCCGGGGGGATCGCGGCCCTGATGTAGATGACCTGGTCGTAGGCCTCCAGCACCTCCGAGTAGGCGACCCGCCAGGAGGCGTCGGCGTCGGCCAGCGGCTCGGCGGCCCGCCGCAGCTCGCGCAGCGCCTGGTCGGTGGCGCGCTGCAACGGCTTCAGCGCGACGATCGCCGCGTCCCGGCTGGCGCCCGTGCCGCCCTGGCGCAGCTCCCCCAGCTCACCGGCGGACCTGTCGCGTTCCTGCTGGAGCTGGTGCACCACCGCGACGATCTGCCTGCCGATGCCCACCTGCTGGGCGAAGTCGCCCAGCGCGGTCGTCCGGCCGACCAGGGTGTGCGTCTGCACCCCGGCCAGCACCAGGAAAGCGACCGACGGAATGACCAGCACGGTGGCGAGCTTGGTACTCATCCGCCAGTCCCGCAACCGGAACGGGGAGCGGCGGCGGTGCACCACGACCCGGACGTCGAACGGGCGCCGGCGATGGTGCGGCACGCCGCCGTTCACCAGGTCCGGACCTGCCCCCACACTTCCCCCTCCGTGCCTCGCGTCCGCCGCGAGCCGGGGAGCGAGTCCATCCAACCAGGCACGCGAGCGGTGTCAACGGGCCGGGCTGAGGTGCGACTCAGGAGGGTGAGGGGGGTTCATCCGTCCGGCCGATGGCGGCGAGCCGGGGGGCGTCACCGACACGGCCCAACGCCACCAGCGCCGCGCCGCTCGCCCCGACCTCCGGGTGCTTGCCGTGCCGCACCGGCCGCGGCGCGAGCACCTCGGCGAACGTGGCCCGCCACCAGGGCGAGGCGGCCACCGCGCCACCGCCCAGCACCACCTCGACCGGCCTGTCGACGGTGGACTCCAGCACCACGAGGTCGTCGGCGACCAGGTCGCACAGACCCCGCATCAGCCCGGCCAGGATCTCCACCGCCGTCGTGCCGAAGCTCAGGCCCCGCACCTCGCCCGAGCCGGCCGGGACCAGGCCGGGCGGCCGGTCCCCGCCGAAGCGGACGTTCACCGGCCGACCGCCGCCGGGTGGCACCCGGGCCAGGGCGGCCTCCAACTCGGCGCCCCCGGGCAGCCGCAGCTCCCGGTCCGCCCAGGCGAAGAGGTTGCCGCCGGAGGAGTACGCCGCGCCGGTCACCACGTGGTCGTGGTCGACCCGGTAGCGCCACAGCGCCTCGGGCAGCGGCGGCATGACGGCCCCGGCCGGGACGCGCTGCACCATCCGGACGGCCGCCGAGGTGCCGACCGTCACCGCGACCCGGTCCGGTTCGACGCAGCCCGAGCCGACGTTCGACGCCGCGCCGTCGCCCACCGGGCCGGCCCACGGCGCGTCGGCGAGCTGCGGCCAACGCCGCGCGTACGCCGACCGCAGCCGGCCCCGCCACCCGGCCGGGGCCAGCTCGGGCAGCTCGTCGGCCCGGCTGCCGGCCAGCTCGCAGGCCTCGGGGTCCCAGTTCAGCGTCCGCAGGTCCAGCAGGCCGGTGCCGGAGGCCTGGGAGATCGACATGGGCGCCGAGTCGAGCAGTTCGCCCAGCACGTACTCGACCAGGCCGGCGAACCGGGCGATCCGGGAGCCGGTGTGCTCCCGCAACCAGGGCAGCCGGACCGACCAGTAGCAGCGGTGCCACCACGTGCCCGTACGCAGGTGGAAGTCGGCCGGGTCGGCCGGGCCGGGTGCCCCGGCGAGGGCCGACGGGCGGGTGTCCAGCCAGGTCAGCACGGGCCCGAGGGGTGCGCCGTCGGCGCCCAGCGGGACCACGGAGTGCCACTGCGCGGAGGTCGCCACCAGGGACACGTCGCGCAGGTGACCGCCGGCGGCCAGCTCGTCCAGGCACTCGGCCAGCAGGGCCAGGTAGCCGGGGCCGTCCAGGGTGCCGGTGCCGTCGTCGTCCACGGCGAGGCTGACCCGGCGCCGGGCCAGCACGCCGGGCAGCGGCCGGGCGTCCGCGTCCAGCACGAGTCCGCGTACCGAGGAGGTGCCCAGATCGAGCGCGAGAATGTTCATCGCCGGTCAAGTTACCCGGTGTGCCGCGTCCCGGCGTCCCAGCGGATGGGCCGTACGCCCGATCGGCTTCCCGCCGCCCCGGGGGCCGCGTAGGGTTGATCACATGCTCGCGCACCTGTCCTGCTGGTGGCCCGCCGACCCGGCGGCCATCCCCCGCGCGTAGCTTCCCACGCGGCCGCCCGACGAGGCGGCCGCCGGTCTCTCCCCCGGCCCTCCGGTCGCCCCACCGGCCGCCGCCCGGCCCGAGGAGACCATGATGACCCGCCTGCCCGCGCTGCTCGCCGCCATCGCCGACGGCGACGATCCCGGCCCGTTCGCGCTCGTCCGACGCGAGGACGCCACGCACCTGGAGCTGTTCACCGGCACGGTACGCGTGCCCGACCGGCTCGCCGACATCCCGCTGCCCGACGGGGCCAAGGCCCCAGGCCCCCGGACGCTGGCGCTGGTGCCGTTCCGGCAGGTCGCCGAGCGTGGTTTCGCCTGCGTCGACGACGGCGTCCCGCTGGAGTGCCTGGAGATCGACCGGCACGAGCGGGTCGGCCTGGCCGAGGCGCTCACCGTGCTGCCCGACGCGCCCGTGCGCACCGCCGACGCCGGCTTCGACATCGGCGACGACGAGTACGCCGCCACCGTCGGCCGGGTACTCGCCGAGGAGATCGGGCGCGGCGAGGGCGCCAACTTCGTCATCCACCGGACCATGCGGGCCACCGTGCAGGGCCCGCCACTGGTCGCCGCGCTCGCCGCGCTACGCCGGCTGCTGCTGGCCGAACGCGGGGCGTACTGGACCTTCGTGGTGCACACCGGCACCCGCGTCCTGGTCGGAGCCAGCCCGGAACGCCATGTCAGCGTCGACGACGGCCTGGTCATGATGAACCCGATCAGCGGCACGTTCCGGCACACCGGGGCGGCCCCCGACCGGGCCGCGCTGCTGCGTTTCCTCGCCGACCCCAAGGAGGTCGAGGAGCTGTACATGGTCCTCGACGAGGAGCTGAAGATGATGGCCACGGTCGCCGAGCACGGCGGCCAGGTGGTGGGGCCGTATCTCAAGGAGATGTCCCACCTGGCCCACACGGAGTACCTGCTCGCCGGCCGGGGCACCCGGGACGTGCGGGAGGTGCTGCGGGAGACGATGTTCGCGCCGACCGTCACCGGCAGCCCGATGGAGAACGCCTGCCGCGTCATCGCCCGGCACGAGCGCACCGGGCGGCGCTACTACGCCGGGGTGCTGGCACTGCTCGGGCGCGACGACGCCGGCCGGCAGACCCTGGACGCACCGATCCTGATCCGTACCGCCGAGATCTCCCCGGCCGGCGAGTTGCGGGTGCCGGTGGGGGCCACCCTGGTCCGGCACTCGACCGCCGAGGGCGAGGTGGCCGAGACGCACGCCAAGGCGGCCGGGGTGCTCGCCGCGCTCGGCCTCGGCCCGCAGGCGCCCGCGGCCGGCCCGGATCCCGCCGTACGCCTCGCCGACGACCCGGCGGTCCGGGCCGCGCTGGCCGCCCGCAACGCGCCGCTGGCGCGGTTCTGGCTGGACCAGCGGTCCCCCGGCGCCGCCGCCCTGCCCGGGCTGCGCGGCAGGCGGGCGCTGATCGTCGACGGCGAGGACACCTTCACCGGCATGCTGGCCCACCAGTTGGGCGCCCTCGGCCTGGTCGTGACGCTGCGGCCGTGGCACGCCGTGGGTGCGGTGACCGACCACGACGTGGTGGTGGTCGGCCCCGGCCCGGGCGACCCGGGTCGCACCGCCGAGCCCAAGATGCGCACCATGCGTGGGCTGCTCGCCGGGTTGCTCGCCGAGGGGCGGCCGACGCTGGCCGTCTGCCTGGGACACCAGTTGCTCGCCGGCCTGCTCGGGCTGGCGCTGCACCGCCGGGACGCGCCCTATCAGGGGCTCCAGCGGGAGGTGGAACTGTTCGGCGCGCCCCGCCGGGTCGGCTTCTACTCCTCGTTCACCGCGCTCGCCGACGCCGACCGGCTGGCCACCGGGTACGGCCCGGTGGAGGTGGCCCGGGACGCGGCGGACGGCGCGGTGCACGCGCTGCGTGGCCGGGGCTTCGCCGGGGTGCAGTTCCATCCGGAGTCCGTGCTCAGCCCCGACGGCCTGGCCGTCCTCGCCGATCTGCTGACCGGGCTGCTGCCGGCACCGGCCGAGCGGTCGCCGGGGGCCGGGAAGCTGTCGGGGGCGACCGAGCGGGCATAGCCGCGCCGATCGGGGGTAGAGGTGCCTGCGACCGGCGGTCCGGGCGGGTCGAGAGCCCTCGCCCGGGCCGCCGGTCGCCGCCGGCCCGGCCGGTCAGTCGGTCGCCGCCGGCCCGGCCGGCCTGCCGGTGCCGGATCAGCCGGCCAGGCCCGACTTCAGCGCGGCACCGATCAGCACCGCCCGCTTGGCGGTCAACGCGCAGGCGCCGAGCGCGATGTCGTCCGGTGCCGTGTCGCCGTTGTTGCTGGTGTGCGAGGCGCCGTAGGGGTTGCCGGCGACGAACTGGCTCGGGTCGGTGTAGCCGGGGGTGACCACCACCCCGCCCCAGTGGTAGAAGACGTTGAACATCGACAGCAGGGTCGCCTCCTGCCCACCGTGGGAGGTGGCCGTCGAGCAGAACGCGGCGTAGACCTTGTTCGCCAGGGCGCCCTGCGACCACAGCGGCCCGGTGGTGTCCATGAACTGCTTGAGCTGGGCGGCCATCACGCCGTACCGGGTCGGGGTTCCGAAGATCACCACGTCGGCCCAGGACAGGTCGTCGAGCTGCGCCTCGGGGACGTCCTGGGTCTCCATGTGGTGCGCGTGCCAGCCCGAGTTGGAGCGGATCGCCTCGTCCGGCGCCAGCTCGTGCACCTTGCGGAGGCGCACGTCGGCGCCGGCCTCACCGGCGGCCTCGCAGGCGGCCTGCGCCATCTGGTACGTGATGCCGGTCGCGCTGTAGTAGATCACCGCGACCTTGGTCTGGGCAGCCATCGGATGTTCCCTCCGTCATTGTCGGGTCAGCTCCGGCGACTACCCGGTGCCCGCCCCGCCAAACGGTCATTCGGGCATCGCCCGCCTGGGCCGGGCCTGCTCGCCAGGCTGCCGGCGCGGCCGGACAGCTCAAGATATCCGCAAGACTCGATGCTCTCCGTGGCGGCGCGACCACCGGGGCGGGAATGCTGGGTCGCACCGGTACCGGCGGGACCGGCAGCCGCCCGACACCGGCCGACCTGAACGGGGGATCGCGCTCCGCCGGCAGCGTCGCCGGCGCAGCGCGATCAGGGAATCCGTCCCCGCGTCGGTGCGCCCGTCAGTCGAGCCGGTCGCGCAGGTCGTCGACCTGCTCCTGCATCCGGTTGACCGCGTCCTCGTTGTTGAGGAACGTGGTGATCCCCGCGGCGAAGGCCAACCCGATCAGCACCGCCAGGGCGCTGAGCACCAGGCCGCCGATCGCCACCCCCCGCCCGGTCACCCCTGGCCGGCGGGCCATCTTGAGCCCGACGATCCCCAGGATCACCCCGATGACGCCGAGCAGCAGGCCGATCCAGGACAGGATCACCGTCAGTACGCTGATCAGCGCGGCCACCCCGAACACCAGGGCGAAGGTCGCGGCGGCGCTGGTCTTCGCCGCCGTGCCGGTCCGGCCGGCACGGGTCGGCACGCCGGCACCCCGGGCCGGCTCGCTGGACGCGGTCATGTCGCTCCCTCCGGGCGCGCACGTGTTGTGCGCCTACTGGCGGCCCGCTTTCCCGCTACGACCGGCGCCATGCGTCGAATGTCGGAGGCGGCTCCTAGGCTAGGGCCGCACCCGACGCGAGGAGCTCCGATGCCCGTGGACCTGACCGGCCGCGAGGCCCTCGCGCTGCGGATGACCAGCCTCCTGCTCCGCCCGCACCCCACCACCCGGCCTGACGGCGTGGCCGACGTGGTGGAGTGGTTCGGGGCCATGCAGGCGCAGGACCTGGCCAGCGGCATGTGGTCGCTCGGGGTGCGGCTGCCCACCTTCGACCACGCCGCCGTGCACACCGCGTTGGAACGCCGGGAGGCCCTGCGCACCTGGCCGATGCGGGGCACCGTGCACCTGGTGCCGACCCGCGACGCCCGCTGGATGCTGGAGCTGACCGGCGTACGCGTGCTGGCCGGCATGGCGACCCGCCGCACGCAGCTCGGGCTGAGCGACGCCGAGACGGACCGGGCGGTCGACGTGCTCGGCGCCGCGCTGGCCGGCGGCGGCCGGCTCACCCGGGCGCAGTGCCTGACCGCGCTGGCGGCAGCCGGCATCGACACCGGCGCCCAGCGCGGCTACCACCTGCTCTGCTACGCCAGCATCCGCGGCGTCACCTGCCTCGCGCCAAACGTCGGCACCGAGCAGACCTTCGCCCTGCTCGACGAGTGGGCGCCCGCCCCACGCCGGCCCGAGCGGGACGAGGCGCTGGCGATCCTCGCCCACCGCTACGTGCGGTCCCACGGGCCGGTCACCGCCCGGGAGTTCGCCGGCTGGACGGGCCTGACGCTCACCGACGCGCGCCGGGGCTTCGCGGCGGCCGGCGACGCCCTGGCCCCGGTACGGGTCGACGGCGAGGAGGCGCTGGCCGACGCCGCCCTGCTGGACGCGCCCCGCGAGCCGCTGGACGACCTGCTGGTGCTGCCCGGGTTCGACGAATACCTGCTGGGTTTCAAGGACCGCTCGCTGATGCTCGACCCGGCGCACAAGGACGCGATCGTGCCGGGCGGCAACGGCGTCTTCCAGGCCACGGTCGTCCGCGACGGGCGGGTCATGGGCACCTGGAAGCGCACGGTCGGCAAGACCCGGGTGACGGTGACCGTCCACCCGCTGACCGCCGTCGACCAGCCCACCCGGGCCCGGGTGGAGGGCGTCCTGAGCCGTTACGCCGACTTCCTGCACCTGCCGTCACGGGTGCTCTGGGCCAATTGAGGCCGGTCGTCGCCTTCCCGGGCGCACCGGGACGCCGCCCCGGCAGCCCCATCCGTCCCGGTGCCCCATCCACCCCCGCCGGGCCCACCGTCACCGCAGGTCCCGCCCCGACCGAGGGCGCTGCTCCTATCCGACGGGCCATCGACGAATCCGCTCCCGGCGGCCGGGTATCCGGCTGGTGCCACGAGAGGGAGGTAGACGACCATGAGGCTCAGTGAACAGCAGGCCAGCTCGCTGTACGGCCAGGACGTCAAGGACCGCTCCGGCTCGAAGATCGGAAGCGTGGGTCAGATCTGGGCAGACGCCGCCGGTGAGCCGACCTGGGTCAGCGTGCGGACCGGCCTGACCGGCCACAAGGAGTCGATGGCTCCACTGGACAAGGCGCGGATCACCGACGGCGGGCTCGCGGTCGACTACGACAAGTCCACCGTGAAGGGCGCCCCGTCCGTGGACGCCGGCACCGACCAGCCGCTGGACACGGCGCAGATCGAGCAGCTCTACGCGCACTACCGCCTGGCGCCGCAGACCCCGCCGACCGCTGCCCGAGGGCGGGCACCGGCGGCCGGCGAGGACCTGGTCCGGTCCGAGGAGCGGCTGCGGGTCGGCACGGAGAGCGAGCCCGCCGGTACGGCGCGGCTGCGCAAGTACGTGGTCACCGAGAACGTGCACACCACCGTGCCGGTCGAGCACGACGAGGTGTACGTGGAGCGGGAGCCCATCGCGGCCCGCGACGCGCGCGGCGTCCGTGCCGATATCGGTGAGGCCGAACAGGAGATGATCCTGCGGGCCGAGCGGCCGGTGGTCGGTAAGGAGACGGTGCCCGTCGAGCGGGTCCACCTGGCCAAGGACGAGGTCGTCGAGGAGCAGGCCATCGACGACCAGATCCGGCGGGAGAAGGTCGACGCCGACATCCCGGAGCGCAGCCGGCGACGCCGCTGACCTCCGGCACGGCAACGGGGCGGGTGGGTCGGTCCGACCCACCCGCCCGCTCGTCGGGATGTCAGTCGGCGAGCGCGCCGGCCGCGCGCCCCTCGTGCAGGGTCAGGTTGCGTCCGTTGGTCGGGTCGAACAGGTGGATCTTTTCCAGGTTGAACCAGACCCGCCGCGTCTGGCCCTCCTCGACCGGGGACTCGGCCGACAGCCGGGTCACCAGGTTGGCGCCCTCGCCGCTGAAGTCGGCACCCGCGTCGGCGGCCAGTTCCTCCAGCTCCGCGGCGCTGGCGCGCTCCCCCTCGACGCTGAAGTAGACGTACTTGTCGGAGCCCATCGACTCGACGATGTCGACCGGCGCCTCGAACTCCATGCCCCGGCGGCGGGTGTCGTCGTCGATCAGCGCGGCGTCCTCGAAGTGCTCCGGCCGGATGCCGAGGATCAACTCGCGCGGGGCGTCGGCCCCCTCCAGCTCGCGCCGGATCCGCTCGCCGATCGGCACGTCGCCGAGGGCCGTACGCAGCGTGCCGTCCTCGACCGCGGCGTGCAGGAAGTTCATCGACGGCGAGCCGATGAAGCCGGCGACGAAGAGGTTGCGCGGGTGGTCGTAGAGTTCCTGCGGCGGGCCGACCTGCTGCACCGCGCCGCCCCGCATGATCACCACGCGATCGCCGAGGGTCATCGCCTCGGTCTGGTCGTGGGTCACGTAGACGGTGGTGGTGCCGAGCTTCTTCTGCAGGCGGGACACCACGGTGCGCATCTGCACCCGCAGCTTGGCGTCCAGGTTGGACAGTGGCTCGTCCATCAGGAACGCCTTGGGCTGCCGGACGATGGCCCGGCCCATCGCCACCCGCTGCCGCTGCCCGCCGGAGAGGTTGGCCGGCTTGCGGTCCAGCAGCGCCGACAGCTCCAGGACCTTCGCCGCCTCCTCCACCTTCCGGTGGATCGTCTCCTTGTCCAGCTTGGCCAGCCGCAGTGGGAAGGCCATGTTCTCCCGCACCGTCATGTTCGGGTAGAGGGCGTAGGACTGGAACACCATCGCGATGTCCCGGTCGCGGGGGGCCTTGTCGTTGACCCGCTGGCCGCCGATGCGCAGCTCGCCGGAGCTGATGTCCTCCAGGCCCGCGATCATGTTGAGGGTGGTGGACTTTCCGCAGCCGGACGGCCCGACCAGGATGACGAACTCGCCGTCGGCGATCTCCAGGTCGACGTCGGCCACCGCGACGGTCCCGTCCGGGAACTTCTTGCTCACCCTGTCGAGCACGATGTCAGCCATGAGTACCACCTATCCCTTGACTGCGCCGGAGGTCAGGCCGGAGACGATGCGGCGCTGGAAGAAGAGGACGAACAGGATGATCGGAATGGTGATCACCACGGCGGCGGCGCAGATCGCCCCGGTGGGGTCCTCGAACTGCGACTCGCCTGTGAAGAACGACAGCGCCACCGGCACCGTGCGGGCCCGCTCGGTGGAGGTCAGCGTGATCGCGAAGAGGAAGTCGTTCCAGCAGAAGATGAAGACCAGGATCGCCGTGGTGAACAGTCCCGGCGCGGCCAGCGGGGCGATCACCCGCCGGAACGCCTGGGCCTGGGTGGCGCCGTCCATCTTCGCCGCCTTCTCCAGGTCCCACGGGATCTGCTTGAAGAACGCCGACAGCGTGTAGATCGCCAGCGGCAGCGCGAAGGTGATGTACGGCAGGATCAGGCCCGGCCAGGTGTCGAAGAGACCGAGCTGCCGCTCGATCTCGAACAGCGGCGACACCAGCGACACCTGCGGGAACATCGCGATCAGCAGGGAGACGCCGACCAGCAGCCGCTTGCCGGGGAAGTCCAGCCGGGAGATCGCGTACGCGGCCATGGCGCCGAGCACCACGGCGATCACGGTGGCGATCAGGGCGATGCCGATCGAGTTGACCAGGGCCCGGACGAACTGGTCCGTCTGGAAGATCGTCCGGTAGTTGTCGAGCGTCCACTCCTGCGGAATGAACTTCCCGTCGGTCAGGGTCGCCGGCGTCTTGAACGACAGCGACATGATCCAGAGCACCGGCACCAACGCGAAGACGACCACGACGGCGTCCAGCAGGCCCCAGCGCAGCTTCGCCCGGGAGGTGGTGTCGGCCATCTCAGCGCCTCTCCCCGTCGTCGCTGCCGGGGGCAGCGGTACCGAACAGCTTCACGAAGACGAAGGCGATGATCGCCACGGTGAGGAAGATCAGCACCGACATCGTCGACCCGATGCCGAGGTTCAGGCCCCGGATCAGGTTGTTGTAGGCGAGCATCGACACCGACGAGGTCTCGTTGCCGCCCGCGGTCAACACGAAGATGTTGTCGAACACCCGGAACGCGTCCAGGGTGCGGAACAGCAGCGCGACCAGGATCGCCGGCTTCATCACCGGCAGCATCACCTTGGTGAACCGCTGCCAGGCGGTGGCGCCGTCGGTGGAGGCGGCCTTCAGCAGGTCCTCCGGCACCAGGGCCAGGCCGGCCATCAGCAGCAGGGCCATGAACGGCGTGGTCTTCCAGATCTCGGCCAGCATCACGATCGCCAACGCGCTGGCCCGCTCGGTGAGCGGCGCGCCGTCGCCGAACACGTTGGCCAGGTAGCCGGTGCCCGGCGTCCACGCGTACCGCCAGGAGAAGGCGGCGACCACCGTGACGATGCCGTACGGGATCAGCGCGGCGGTCCGCACGATGCCCCGGCCGACAAGCGTACGGTGCATGATCAGCGCCAGCCCCATGCCGAGCACCAGTTCGACGGCGACGGTGACCACCGTGATCAGCGCGGTGACCCCGAAGGCCGTCCACCAGAACTCGTTGGTCAGCACGGTGGCGTAGTTCTCCAGCCCGACGAACTCGCGCTCGTCGGGGAACCGCAGGTCGAAGCGCTGGAGGGAGAGCCAGACCGAGTAGAGGATCGGGTACGCGGTCACCAGCAGCATGACCAGCGCGGCGGGGGCGCAGAGCAACCAGCCCAGCCGGCGCTCGGCCTTCTTGTTCTCGCTCAGCGGGGCCTTCCGGCCGCCACCGGCCCGCTGCGCGGGCACCTTCGCGTCCCGGCCGGACCGGGCGCTGGAGGTCTGCTCGGCGGTCGCGTCGGCGCCGGCCGGCGTGGCGTTCACGCTCATGCCGCCGCCTCCCGGCGGTCGGCGGTGGCTGCCTCCCGCGTCGGCATCGTGCGCTCGCTCACGGCAGGACCCCCTTCGATTCGAGGGCGTCGGCGATGGCGTCGCGCAGCTCGTCCGCGGTCTGCTCGGGCCGGATCTCCGACGGCGGCGACAGGATCGCCGACATGACGGTGGAGATGCTCTGGTACGCCGGGGTCAGCGGGCGCACCGCCGGCTCCTTCAGCTCCTCGAGGATGGTGTCCCGCATCGGGTACGCCTCGGCCATCTCCGGGTCGTCGTAGACCTTCTCGATGGTCGGCGGCACCCCGTCCTTGACGGCGGAGAACTTCTGGTTCTGCTCGCTGCGGATGCACCGGGCCGCCTCGAAGGACTCCTCGGGGTGCTTGGAGTACGCGCTGACGGCCATGTTGACCCCGCCGATGGTGACCTTGCTCGGGGTGTTCTCGTCGACGCCCGGGATCCGGGCCCAGCCGACCTGCTTCGCCAGCTCCGGGTCGGCCTCCTGCAACGCCGGGTAGACGAACGGCCAGTTCACCTGGAACGCGCCGTTGCCGGACTGGAACTCCAGCCGCACCGGGTCCTCGGTGGCGTTGCTGAACGACGGCGACGTCACGCCCGACGTGGCGAACCGCTGGAGCTGCTCCAACGCCCGGACGGTGCCGGCGTCCATCACGGCCTGCTTGCCGTCGTCGCTGAGGATCTTGCCTCCGGCGCTCTCGGCGAGGGTGTTGTAGAGGACGACGAGACCCTCGTACTGGGCGCCCATGGTGAGCACCTGGTACGGCTTGCCCTGCTGCTTCAGCTCCTGGGCGGTGGAGATCATCTGGTCCCACGTCTTCGGCGGCTGTGGCACGAGGTCCTTGCGGTACCAGAGCAGCTGGACGTTCGTGTTCTTCGGCGCGCCGTAGAGCTTGTCGGCGTAGCGGGCCGTCTCCAGCGGGCCGGCGAGGGTGCCCCGCTCGACCTCGGCTTTGTCCTGCCCGGTCCACTCCAGGATCCAGTCGGCGCTGGCGAACTCCTGGGTCCAGGTCACGTCGAGGCCGAGGACGTCCATCCCGGTGTCCTGCGCGGCCAGCCGGCGGACCAACTGCACCCGCTGGTCGTCGGCCTGCCGGGGCAGCACCCGGTAGGCGATCTCGTAGCGCCCCCGGGCCTGCGCGTTGCAGTCGTCGACGACCTTCTGCAGGTTCTGCTCCGGCGGGTAGTACAGGTTGATCGTGGGCGTACCGCCGTCCTCGCCGGAACCGCAGGCAGCCGCCAGCGGCGCCACCAGCGTCAACGCCGCGGCCGCCGCCACCGCCCGCACGCGTGGCCGGCGGCGGCGCCCAGCCTTGTCCGGGTCGCTCATCACCCCTCCCCTCGTGTCGGCCATGGCCGGGGTGAGCTCCGCGCCCCGGCGCGCGGCGAGCTGTTCGGGGGCTCTGACCAGCGGTTCCGTCGCCCCGCACGTTCGTGGTCCCAACACTGCCCGACCTGCGCGGACGCGAAACCTGACGCCGCCGCGACGACGGCCACCGGAGCGGCTGTGGCGCAGGCCACCGCCATGCGGGTCGCGCCGGCCGCCCGTAGGCTCGGCCGATGGACGCCACCTTCTTCTTCGACCCCGCCTGCCCGTGGACCTGGCGCACCTCCCGCTGGCTGGTCGCGGTCGCCGACGCCCGGGGGCTGCACATCGAGTGGCGGGCGTTCAGCCTGGCCATCCTCAACTCGGGCCGGGTGCCGCCGGAGTTCGCCGACGCGATGACCGCCTCCAGCCGGGCCCTGCGGTTGGTGGAGGCGCTGCGCGCCGAGGGCCGCCACGACGACATCGCGCGGTTCTACGCCGAAATCGGCGCCCGCACCCACGACGCCGGCAACCCGTTGTCGGCCGGGACCGTGGACGCGGCCGTCGCGGCGGCCGGCCTCGGCGAGGCCGCGCCGGCACTCGACGACGCCCGCTGGGACGAGGCGGTACGCGAGTCGCACGCCCTGGCGTACGCCTCGGCCGGCCCGGACATCGGTGCGCCGGTGCTCATGGTGCCGGGCGCCGAGCGCGGCATCCACGGCCCGATCCTGACCGAGGTCCCCGGCACCGACGACGCCCTGACCATCTGGGACTCGCTGCTCCCGCTGATCCGCATGCCCGCCTTCCACGAGGTCAAGCGCGCCCGCCACTAGACCGCCCACCCCACCCCCCTGCGCACCAGCCCGCCAGCCCGCCTGTCCGCCCGCGCACCCGCCCGCCAGCCCGCCCGGCCCCTGCCTGCCCGCGCACCCGCCCGCCTGCGCGCCCGGCCCCTGCCCGCTCGCTCTGGTGGGTGATCGTCACCCGACCGCCGGTGCCCGACCCGCGCCCGCGCCCGTGCCCGTGCCCGTGCCGCCAAGATCGCGCTACTTCCTGGAAGTAGTGGGGTCGGCGTGCCCGGGACGCCACTACTTCCTGGAAGTAGCGCGCAGTCCCGGGGTGGCGCGGAAGCAGCGCGCAGTCCCGGGGTGGCGCGGAAGTAGCGCGCAGTCCCGGGATGGCGCGGAAGCAGCGCGCAGTCCCGGGATGGCGCGGAAGTAGCGCGCAGTCCGGGACGTACCTCACCGCCCCGGACCCGACGGCGCTATTCGGGGCCGGCGCGACGCTGCTGCGCGAGCCGGACGACGCGCTCGACTGGTGGATCCTCGCCGACCCGGAGGGCGACGAAGTTCGCGCCTTCGCGCCGCGTCCCAGCCAGTGAGCGACGGAGCTACCCAGGGCCCGCCGGGTGCACTAGCGTTTCCTTAGCTCACAGCCAGCGCGTTCGCCGTCGACGTCGACACGCCTCCGGCCGACCCGACCCGCCCCGATCGGTGGGTTCTCACGGGAACTTCCCACCGCCGTTCCACCGGTTGGGCAGGATCGTCCCCAACGAGGAGGTGCCGTCGTGCAGGACACCCGCGCTCTCGCCCTGACGTTCGAGGTGAGCGGCCTGCCACCGGTCAAGACCGAGGCGCTGTCCATCTTCGCCGCCGGGCACCGGCAGGCGACGAGGGTCCGCGCCCTGCTCCAGGCGGCCTGTGCCGCGGCCCAGCGCACCGGCTGGACCCCGCTGTCCGGGCCCGTCGAGGTGGACCTCGTGCTGCGCTGCCCGCCGGGGCACCGCACCTCCGACGCCAGCACCCTGCTCGGCGGGGTGTGCGCGGTGCTCCAGGACAAGAAGCGGGTCGCCAGCATCGGCCTGGCCCACCTCGGCGTCCTCGTGGACGTCGCCCTCTACGACGACGACCGGCAGATCCGCCGGCTGTCGTACGCGGAGGAGCCGGCGGAGGACTTCTCGTACCAGGTACGGGTGGCCGCCGTACCGAACGTGGTTTGACCGAGGGCCGCGGTGGGGTACCGCGGACGCCGACGAAGGGAGCGCCGATGTCGGAGCCACATGTCACGCTGGACCCCCGTGGGCTGGATCCCGTTCAGCAGAAGCTGCGGGGCCCCCTGGAGGACCAGCTGACCTCGGCGTTGCAGGCAGCCACGGACCGGGTCAGCGCCAGCTACGCCGGCGAGCCGGTCGAGCAGGTCTGCCAGCGGCTGCTGGACGAGACCCGCTCCGGGCTGCACCCCGACATCGCCGCCGGCTTCCAGCCCGACATGGACGAGTTCTGCCGGGTGGCGGTGGCGATCGTGCGCGGCGAGGTCTCCTGAGTTCCGTCAGGCGACGAGCGGGTCCACCCGCCGGCCCGTCAACGGAGGCACCCCGACCGTCCGCTCGGCCGCCAACTCGGCGGCGTACTCCCGGACCAGCTCCGGCAGCAGGTGGCCCCCGGGCCCGCCACGGTGGGGCTTGACCAGATACGCCTCCGCCAGCTCGTCCAGGGTGCGGCGCATCCGCGCGGCGGAGATCCCGAGCTGCCGGGCGACCCGCTCGGGCTGGAGCAGTGCGTCGGGCGTCGCGCCGAGCAGGGCGAGGAGCCGACCGGCCACCTCGTCGTCGGCGCGGACGGCGGCAACGGCGGTGTGCAGGCTGGCCCGTACCGAAAGGTCCTCGTAGTCCAGCAGGTCCAGCCGTTCCCGCCCGTCTGCGAGCTGACCGACCAGAGCGGCCACCGACTGCCCCGGACGGGCCGCCAGGCGCGTGCCGGCGACCCGCAGGGCGAGGACCGACCCGGCGCAGAGTCGCACCAGCTCGCCGGTGGCCACCGGGTCGGCGGCAAGCCGTTCCGGGCCGACGAGCGCCGCCAGCAGGTCACGTGCGCCGACGGCGGCGAGCGGGCGCAGCGTCACCCGCCGGACGCCGTCCAGGCTGCCCAATCGGCGCTGCCCGACCACGATCAGGCCCGGGCCGGGCCCGGCCGGGAGCAGCGGACGAACCTGGGCGGCGCGGGTGACCCCGTCGACCACCAGCAGCAGCCGTCGCCCGGCGACCAGCGACCGGAACCAGCCGGCCCGCTCGTCGGTGTTCGCGGGCACGTCACCTGGGGCGATCCCGATCGCACGCAGCACCCGGGCCAGCACTTCACCGGGGGTCGCCGGAGCCCGGTTGCCGAGTTGGACGAAGACCTGCCCGTCGGGGAAGTCCGCGGCGACGGTGTGCGCCGCGCGTACCGCCAGGGCGGTCTTGCCCGTGCCGAACGCGCCGGTGACGACCACGGTGGTGGGGGCCGCACCGCGCACGGCGGCGACCACCTCGGCGGTCTCGCCGGCCCGTCCGACGAACGTGACAAGAGCGGCCGGCAGCTCACGGGGCACCGCCCAGCCGGCGCTCCCGGCGGGCCCGCCGGGGCGGGGCGGCGCCGACCTGGCCACAACCGGTGCCGGCACCGGCGTGGCCCGCACGGTCGTCGTGGCCGGCGCAAACGGCGGGGTGTACGCCAGCTCGGCCGCCCGGTCGAGCATCGCGCGGTGCAGGGTTGACAGCTCCTCGCCCGGTTCGATGCCGAGCTGCTCGTCGAGCGTGGCCCGGGCGTCCCGGTAGGCGGTGAGCGCCGCCGGGACGTTCCCGCAGCGGTAGAGCGCCAGCATGAGTTGCGCCCAGGCGCGCTCCCGCAGCGGGTACGCGGCGAGGTGCCCGCGCAGCTCCGGCAGGAGTTCGCCGTGCTCACCAGCGGCCAACCGGGCCTCGGCGAGCTCCTCGAAGACCTGGAGCCGCTGCTCGTCGAGGCTCGCCCACCGGTTGTCCAGCGCGGTGCCCCGGGGCAGGCCGTCGCCAGCCATCCCACGCCAGTGCCCCAGTGCGGCGGTGAGGACGCCGACGGCACTGGCGGGATCGGGCGTGGCCAGCAGGGCCCGCCCCTCGCCCACCAGCCGGTGGAACTCGGTCACATCCAGTTCGTGCGACGAAAGCCGCAGCTCATAGGCGTTCGGGCGGGCGACCAGCCGGTCGCCCACCACCCGCCGAAGCCCGGCGGCGTGAGAACGCAGGTTCGGCATCGCGGAGGCGGGTGGAATGTCGGACCAGACCATGTCGGCCAGCCTCGGCAAGGAGACCGGGTGGTTGGCCTCCAGTGCCAGACCGGCGAGGACGGCGCGTCGCTTCGCCGCGCCGGGCGTGACGAGCTGGCCGTCAACGCACAGCTCCGCACTGCCGAGAAGCCGAATCTGTAGTTTCATGCGCCGCTCCCCCGTTGAAGCTTGAGCGCGCCCAGGCTAGTGGGACCGCTGCGGGAGCTACAAGGCAGAAAACAAGAGTCTGAATGTGACAAACGTCAATATATCTCGCAGGCGTGTCGCCGTAACGAATCGGAGATCGAAAGCGCTCCCGGACGCAGACGGACTGATCAACTCGCCCGTCGCCCCATGGATTACGGCAGCCCGTCGGCGGCGGGAAGGAGCCAGCCCATGGTGGGCAAGTCGACAGCGGGCCGACTTCGACCAGGATGGGCCCGCACTCTCACTCTCCACAGTGGCGGGTGCATGCGTCGAGCAAACAGCGGTCAACTCCTTCTCCTCTGTCGGCTTATCAATGCCCTCCTCGCGCAGCACCTGGTTGCCCGTCCCCGCCCCACCGGGAGGCGTTGAACCGGAACGCGTTGTACGGCTCCTCACCCTCCGGCGCCGCACCCGGCTTGTCCACAGCAATGGGTCACGCCAACGCGGTCTCTTGGCCGTGCCGGCCACAGCACGATTCTTCGGCAGCCACACCGGCCTGCATCCAAGTACCCACGCCCATTCGTTGGACACAGTCCGCCCATGAGTCGGCGCCCGCCCCGAGGGGACGGGCGCCGCTCAGATCAGCGCTCTCTACGAGCGACCCGCATCTTCATCCGAATAGCATCTTTCGATCACTTCAGCGTAGCGCCGAGCAAAAGACTCACTGCGGGAAAGCAGGTTGGCAGGGTTCGGATCACGCCCGTCCTGCTGGGCGCTTCGCAGTTCGGCAAGATCAGCCTGCCGGGCTTCACTCTCCAAACCGACGAAGTCCACGACCTCCCACTCGCCGCCGGGGAAGTCTGTCTCCCCCAATTCCCTCGCAGCTTCCGCCAACTCCTCCGCGCGCTCGAATACCTCCTGCAACTCATCCAAACCATCCGGAGCAGCCACGAAGTCCAGCACTTCGGTAGCCAGGACCAGATGATCAACGACCTCCGTCTCAAAGGGTGGCCCGTCCGGGTCACTTCCGTCGATCACCTCACCCAAGCTGCCTCGGAGGGCAGTCACATCGTCCACAATCTCCGTAGATCGCTCCGCGCCCTGCCGGCAGATACGCGTGGCGAGGTCAACCGACCTGGACAGGACCTCTCGATGCTGCTCGAACCAGGGAGAGAACTTCGGATCCTGATGGAAATTGCAGTACCGAACCAGGACCAGTGCTGCCGCGCTCTGCCGAGCCAACGTGTCGAGCAGGGGTGCCTGACGCATATCATCCGTCAGGCTCATTTGAACCTTCTCTCACCCATGAAGGCGAACCTACCACCCAAGGTCTGCACGAAGCCGAGGAACTTGGCTCCCCTCAGCGATGCGCCGCGATCACGGACTGCGTTCTCGCAGTATGCGCAGACGTTTCGGTTGGCCGCACCGCCAAGGAACTCCCACCCTTGGTCGTCGATGTACTTCAGGGCGGTCATCTCCGCGTGCCCCCGACCGTTGGCGTGAACCTCGCCAGCGCCCAACCGGTCCTTGATGGCCCCTGGAACGTGCTTCCGGTTGGAGGCCACTACCGTCCGGATGTCGCCAGCCTGGTCCCGCGCCATGACAACGGCTGTGGTGTCGTTCTTGTAGGCATAGCCGCCGTCTTCCTTGTTCGGTTTCTTGAGGCCTTCGTGAAGCTCCTTGGCGCGCTCGTAGGCCTGCTCGTCGTAGTCCGGGCACTCGTTGTGGACCAGGATCGTCTGGCCGCCGGCCAGGACGTAATAGTTGTGATCAGCGTCGACGGTGAGGTTGAAGACGCGCTCATGGCGCCGTTCATGGTCCACCGCACTGATCTGGACCCAGACGCCCGACGAGGCCCTGAGCCACATGCCCGGCTTGAGCGTGTCGGCGGTGACCCACCGTCCCACGTCTGGCAACCAGTAGTGGTGACCGGCCGTTGACGTGACCTGGCCGGTGGCGTGGCCGTCGCGGCCGTCGGTGTCGAGGGTCAGGGTGACCAGCTTCTTGTCGCCCTTGTTGTTCCGGGTGTCCGTGACCTGACGATCCCGGGTGTCACCGGTTTCGACATCCGTGGCCTTGATCCGGTGGCCCTCCCGCAGGTCCTCGATGGCCTTGGTCGTGCCGTCGGCCATCAGGACCTTTGTGCCGGGTACGAAGCTGTTCACCTTGCAGCTCGGGCCGGACGGTTTCTCCGGCTGCTTCGGAGCGCCGGTGGAGGGGGAGCCCGCCTTCGCCGCCTTGCTCGTGTCGTTGGCGGTGTCGATGCCGTCGGCGATCTTCTTACCCGTCTTCGCCAGCTTCGCCGCGGCCACCGCGTTACCCGCCAGCGGAATGGCGGACGCCATCGACAGAGCCGCGTCGACGTAGTTGCCCTCGGCCGCGTACCAGATGCCGTTCGCGACGTCGGCGACCTCACCGACGACCGGCACCATCCCGACCACATCCAGGGCGGCGTGACCGATGTCCGACCACGACATCCCGAACAGATGCCCGTCCAACTCCACGAAGCTGACCGGGTTACCGCCGGCGAACGCGTACCGGTTACCCGTGAACGGATCCATCGCCAGACCCATGTCGGCCATCGCGCCGCCGTAGGTGTCCCGCGTCAGGAACCGGTTCAACCCCGGGTCGTAGTTGCGGAAACCCATGTCGTACGTGCCGGAGCCCGCATCCCACCGGGAGGCGTTGAACCGGAACGCGTTGTACGGCTCCTCACCCTCCGGCGCCGCACCCGGCTTGTCCACACCCGTGAACTGCGACTCGTCGTCCTTGCCGTACGCCGTGTAGCCGTACGTCGCCCGGGTCCTGCCGTCCTCCTTCGCGATCCCGATGACGTCACCACGGGGCCGGTAGATGAACTGCGAGTACTCCCGGCTGCCGTCGTCTTTGTGCTTGATCTGGGTCAACTGCTGACCCCACGGCGCGTACTGGTACGACTTCGTCGCCTTGCCGGCGACCTCCTCGCGCAGCACCTGGTTGTCCATCCCCAGGTACGTGAACAGGGTCGTCTTGCCGTCGGCCGTCTGCGACACCGTCCGGTCGAACGGGTCGTACACGTAGGTGGTCGACTTGGCGTTGGCGCCGACGCCCGCGGTGGTCTTCGCCGTCCGGTCGAAACCGTCGTAGTAGTGCTTCTGCGCCCGTTGGCCGCCGATCGACACCGTGTCGAGTCGGCCCAGCGGGTCGTAGTTGTACGTCGATGTCACGCCACCGGTGCTGGTGGAGTGCAGCCGGTTCCGGTCGTACTTGCTGGTGCTCGTCGTACCGCCGACCGTCTGGGACACCGTGTTGCCGTTGGCGTCGTAGACGTACGTCTCCGTCGACGTGCTGTCGCCGGTCTTGTCGAGCTTGGCGATCCGGTCCTGCGGGTCGTACGAGAAGACGTACGTGTTGTCGATGTGGTCCGACGCGTTGTCGGCGTTCATCAACTTGAGCACGTCACGCGACGGGTGCCCGTTGGCCTGGTACTCCAGCGTGTGCTCCGCGACGGTCGCTCCGCCGGAGGTCTTCTCCAGCTGGTGCTTCGTGGCGCCGTCGAGGTAGTACTCGAAGTCCACGGTGTTGCCGTTGGGCTTGGTCTGCTTGAGCAGCTGCCCGCGAGCCGTGTACGTGAAGGTCGAGATCTGCTGGTTGCCCGCCGTCGGCGAGTCGGCGTTGGTCACCTTGGCGACCATGTCCCGCGGGTCGTACTCGATCTTCGACCAGGTGAGGTCGTGGGTCGAGGTGAGCGGGTTGCCGTTCGCGTCGTAGGTGAGCGCCGTGGTGTTCTTCGGCGTCGTGTCCGACGCCCCGACGAACTCCTTGACCGAGGAGATCTGGTTCACCTGGTCGTACGCGACGTCGTACCGGCTGATCTTCGCGCCCGGGCTGAGGTCCTTGACCTCGACCAGCATCCCGTTCGGGTTGTACTGGTAGGTGAACTGCTTCTTCTCGTTGTCGGCGTCACCGCCGTTGTCGCGCACCAGCTTGACGGCGTCGGCGAGCACCTTGCCCGTCGCCTGGTCGGTGACGGTGATCTTCTGGACGCCGTCCTCGACGAACGGGTGACTGCCCAGGCTGATCCAGGTGCCGGTGTTCTGCGTCTGGTTCACCGTCCTGACGACACTGCCGCCGTTGTGGGTGATGGTGAACTTCGCGTCCGTCGCGGCGCCGCTGACCTGCGGGTGCCGGACGAACACCTCGTAGTTGCCGTCCCGGGGGATGGTCAACTGCCAGTTGAACTGCGCCGACCCGCTGCCCGCCGCAGCGGTGGCCACGTCGTAGCCCCACTGCCCGGTCGCGGCGCCGTTGGCCCAGGTGCCCTGGGAGGCCGTGTTGTTCGAGTCGGAGTTGTCGACCAGGACCACGTCCTTGCCGACCGGCAGGCCGTCCTCCGACCGCCCCTTCTCGTTGCCGGACGGGTAGTACTCCCACGTCATCGTCCGCGTGGTCGACCCACCGGCCGAGCTCAGCGTGTTCGTGGTCTGCTGGCCCAGGTCGTTGTAGTCGTACGAGTTGACGATGTCCCACGGGTCCTTGGACGTCTTCGTCCACCCGTTGTCGTAGTAGGTGTACTCGGTGTCGTTCCGGACCGTCTGCCCGTCGGACGGCGGCGCGCTGACCTTCGTCAGGTTGCCGATCTCGTCGTAGCTGTAGAAGGTCTTGTCCGGCGTGTTGTAGCGGCTGTCGTCCTTGTCGTAGGACGACCACTCCTCCTTCTTACGGTTGAGCGCGTCGTAGACCGTCACCACGGCGAAGTCGTCGGCGTCGTCGGTGGTGTTCACACCGCGCGGCGTGATCCCCTTCGTCTGGTTGCCGACCTGGTCGTACTCGTACTTGGTGGTGCGGTAGGTGATGGTGCCGGCGGTGTCCTTCTTGTGCGGCACCTTCGACTCGACCAGCGCGCCGCGGGCGTCGTACGTCGCCAGCGACTCGTTGCCCTCCGCGTCGGTGGTGCCGAGCGTCAGGCCGTCCTTGTCGTACCGGGCGGTGGTGAACTTGCCCGCCGCGTCGGTGGTCTTGACGACCCGGCGGTTCCAGTCGTACTCGTACTTCGTGGTGAAGTCGTCCGCCGCGCTCGCGGTCGCCTTCGCGTCGTAGAGGACGGTGACGTTGCCGACGTTGTCGTACTCCGAGGTCACCTTCTGGCCGAGGCCGTTGCTGGCCTCGATCGGCTGGTAGATCGCGTCGTACCTGGTGGTCGTCGTGTAGTCGCCGACCGTGGCGGTCAGGTTGCCCTGCGGCTCCGTGACGGTCAGGACGTTGCCGACCTTGTCGTACGTCGTGGTGGTCTTGCGCTCCGGATCGGTCGACACGTCCTTCGGCGCGTACGACTCGGTGACCTGGTCGGCCTTGTCGTAGACGGAGGTCGACTCCGCCCCGTTGGCCGCGTACGCCGTGGTGATGTTGTCGTTGGCGTCGTAGACCGGGGCCCTGGTCGTGATGAAGCGGTTGTTCGCCGCGTCCAGCGGCTCGACCTTCGCCTTGGGCCGGCCGAACGTGTCGTACGCCTGGGTGACCTTGGCGTTCCTGCCGTTCCTGACCTCGAGGACGTTGCCCCGGTCGTCATAGGTGAAGTACGAGAAGCCCGGGCCCGGGTCCTCGATCGTCGTCGGGTAACCGCTGGGGTGGAAGGGACCGTATTTTGTGGTGTTGCCGTTGGCGTCCCTGGCGGTGAGGAGCTGACCCCACTCGTCGTAGGTGTTGGTGCTCGTGTAGTCGCCGGCGGTCGCCGTGGTGTTGCCCACCGGGTCGGTGACCGACTCGACGTCACCCTCGGCGGTGTACGTGAAGGTCCACTTGCGCCCCTCCGAGCTGGTCTTGCTGACCACCTCGGCCACGTAGCCGTTGAGCTGGCGCTGGTAGGTCAGCGCCGTGCCCGGCCAGCCGTTCCTGACCGCCTCGGCGTCCCGCACCAGGGTCGGGTAGCCGGTCTTGGCGTCGTACGCCCAGGTGGAGACCGCGCCGTTGGCTTCCTCGAGCCGGACCACGTTGTGGTCGTCGTCCCAGCCGAACCTGGTGGTCTCGGTCTTGGCGTTGGTGGTCTGGTAGGCCCGGCCGTAGCCGTCCAGCTGGTAGGCGGTGGCGTGGTTCTCCGCGTCGGTCACCGTGGCGTTGATGTTGTTGCCCTGCGGGCCGTCCGGATCCACGTACGCGAACTGCGTCGGGTGGCCGAGCCGGTCGGTGTACGACTTGGTGGTCCAGTGCCACTTCGGGTCGTCGCCGGCCTGCGGGTAGTTGTAGACCAGGTTTGTCGCGTTGCCCCGCGGGTCGGTGGTCTTGACCAGCTTGACGTTCTTGTTGCCCTGGGTCATGTCGTAGGCGAACTTGAACGTCTTCGGCGCGCCGTCGGTCGAGCCGGCGCCGTCGACCAGCTCACCGAGCAGACCCTTGTCCGTGTACGCGAAGCTCAGCTTCCGCCCGGAGATGTCGGTGATCGTCGAGATGTGGTCGATGATCTTCGGGTTGGTCAGGCCGGTCCCGGTCTTGCGGGTCCAGGTGACGTCGTCGATGTAGTCGTACGTCTGGCCCTTCGCGAAGTAGTCGACGGTCAGCGTCCTACGGCCTGCCGCGTCGGTGATGTAGCGGAGGAACTTCGTCGGCTTGTTGTTGGACTTCCGCTCCTCGTAGGTGAACACCATCTCGTTCTGGTTGTTGTCCACGATGCTGGACAGGAAGCCCTCGCAGTCGTAGAAGAACTGCGTCCGGTCCGGCCGGGTCAGCACCCACGCCCTGCGCTCCTGGACGTTGGGCTTGCAGTCCACGCTGCTGTACTTCTGCAGGTGAAGGTGCACGCCCTTCGGGCTCTTCCACTCGTTGGACGCCGCGTCCCAGGTGAACCAGTGGCTGGTGCCGTCACCGTCGGTCAGCGTGACCTTGGTCGGGTTCGGGTTCGGGTGGAAGTCCAGCGGCGTGCCCAGGCGCATCATCGAGGACGCCTGCAGCGACCAGCCGTAGCCGGCCACCGAGTCGCTGGTGTCCAGCGAGTTGTACGCCAGCCGCACGAACGTCGACAGACCCCGCGACGGGTTGTTGATCGCGTTGTACGACCAGACCGTGTTGCCGGAGTAGAGGTTGTTCATCACCGAGCCGCCGGCGCCGGTGTTCTTCCCCGCGTACGAGTAGAACTTCTCCAGACCCAACTGGTCGGAGGTCGGCTCCTCCACCGCCACGTTCTGCGGCAGCGGCTTGATCGGCGTGGTCTCCGAGAGCTTCTTGCCGGTGAGCTTGTTGCGCAGATCCCACTGCAGCACGTAGTCGGTGCGCTTGTTGCCCTCCGTCGAGGACGGCGGGGTCTTCAACTGCGCGGCCACGTCGACCGTGCCGCCGGCCGGGACGCTCCGCGGCAGGGCGGTGCGCAACTCGAAGCTGGCGTCCGCGCCGTCGGTGAGGCCGTCGGCCCGCTTCCAGTCGTAGGCCAACTCCCAGTCGGTCGGGTTCCACGCCGCCAGGGTCGGGTTCGACAGGGTCATCGGCACCGTGTACGTGGCGTTCGGGGTCGCCAGCGCCGGCGTCGAGGCCGCGTAGTAGGTCGACTCGGCGGTCTGCTCGAGGTAGGTGACCTCCAGCGTCGGCCGTAGCAGCGGCTCCTGGCTCTCGGACGACAGCAGCATCGCCCGCATGGTCTGGTTGACCTCGTCGCGCTGGCGCAGCAGGAGACCGTGGTTGGTGGTCGGGCTGGTGAGCCAGCTCTTCGCCGCCGGGGTGACGTCCCAGCTCGCCCACTCCGGGTCGTTGGTGAACCCGTTGGCGCCCGCCTTCCAGGAGGTGTCGTAGTCACCGCCCTTGGTGGTCCAGGCAGTGACGCCGTCGCGGGTGTCCCAGGTCGCCTTCGTCTCGTCGAACGCCTGGGTGAGCCGGTAGACGTCCACGAACTCGCCGGTGGTGCCCGTGCCCGGGAACAGCGACGTGTTGTACATCCGCAGCTCGGCGTCGACGATCTGCGCGTTGGTCGGGACACCGGCCAGCGCCGGGAACCTCACCAGGCCGTGGGTGTCGCCGTAGTAGGTCGAGTTGTTCCCCGGGCTGACGTACGGGTCGCCGCTGTAGACGTCCACGTTCTCCGTCGGCCGGGTCTGCGAGAGCGTGGTGTCCGTGGTGTCCGTACGGTAGATCCGGGTGATCTGGCCCGCCTTCGGCAGGATCGCCGACTGCGTCGGACCCGCGATCAGCCGCCCGTCCCTGGTCTTGACGGCAACCATGTAGTAGTAGAACTTCCGCGCCAGCGGGTCGGTGTTGTCCGCAGGCGTGGGGACCGCGGTGGTGTCCTGGTAGGTGCGGGTGCCGCTGGAGACCGGTGCGACCAGCGTGGCCGCCGAGGGCACGTACTCCTGGAAGATGCTGCGGTGCACCTGGTACTCGGCGATGTCCGTGCCCGGGTAGGCCGGCCAGTCCAGCACCGCACCGGTGGAGGTGATCGTGGCCGGCGGGTTCACCGCGACGCCCGGGGCGCCCCAGGTCACCACCAGCTTCGGCAGGTTGTAGTCCCGCCGCGCGTTGTTGTAGGCGAACTCCGACGCCTCGTAGATCGGGCCGCCGCGGCCCTTCTTCGTCTCGTCGACCGCCTTGACCATGAAGCCGTGGTTCTGCTGGGACCTGTTGACCCACTCCTGCACGGCGTTGCGGACCGGGAACGAGTTCCAGACGCTGGAGACCGTCGCCTTCTTGGTCGCCACGCCCCAGCGGGTGAAGCGGACCGCGTCCGCGATGACCGACTTGCCGGCCACGTCGCCGAGGACGACCTTGCCGGTGGTGCCGGCGACGAACGGGTGGACCCCGAGGGTCTTCCACTCACCGAGACCGCTGCCGGTCTGGTCGACGTTGTAGGTCTTGGACCCACCGTTGTAGTGGACCGTGTACGGCGCGTTGGTCGGCCGGTCCGCCTCGGTGACGAAGTGGGCCTCGACCTGGTAGTCACCCGACTCGGTGATGGTCGGCACCCAGGTGTGGGTGTTCCCGGCGATGGTGTCGCCGTTGTGGCGGTAGTCGCCGTTGACCGCCAGCGGCGTCAGCGTGGCGTTGGCCGAGTACGGCCAACTGCCGCTCAACGAGGTGCCGGCGTCGCCGTCGTCCGTGGTGACCATGTTGCCGGCCGGCTGGTCGGCCATGTTGGTGTTCATGTTCGACCAGTTCGCGGTGCTCTCCGTCCACGGCTGGGTGACCCGGCGGGCCTCCATCGCCACGTCGAAGCCCCACGCGTGGTGGGTCTGCGAGTAGTACATCTCCAGCCGCGCGTCGTCGATCGGCGTGTTCGCCGGGATCGAGCTGACGTCGAACTTGATCAGGGACCGCCACGACTGGGCGGCGTCCGTACCCACCTTCAACTGGTAGGTGTCGTTGTGGTTCGTGGTGGCGGCGCCGGAGTAGATGGCGACGTCCTGCGCGTCGTCCGGCACCGGCTGGACCTTGATGGTCGGGTCGACCACCACCGGGTACACCCGCGCCGGGTCCGCCAGCCAGCCCGCGTCGGGGGTGACGGTGACCGTCGTGGTGGCACCGGACCGCGTCACCTGCTGGGTGACTTTGTCGCTCCACACCTTGCCGTGCGGCGAGGCCTTGTCGTCCTTGTCGTCGAACATGAACGGCGCCGGCATCTCGAAGTACGTCCGGCCGCCGTCCAGGCCGACGAACGCGATAGAGCCGTCCTCGCGCTGCTGCGCGACCAGCCCCGTGGTGTCCAGCGTGAACGTGTAGGACACCGGCGCGGCCGGGGCCCCACGCAGGACGATCTTCTCCTTGAGCGCGGTGCTGGTCACGTCGTAGACCACGTCCGCGCCGCCGGCCAGGCCGGGATAGGTCACCGTCGAGCCGGACACCTTCGGCGTCACCGCCCGCGGCGCGCCCGTCAGGCCCAGCTCGATGCTGCGGCCGTTCTGTTCGAACCGGGCCAGCTCGTCCGAGCTGTCCCCGAAGAGGCTGGTGAAGGAGTTCGTCCGGTTGCCCTGTACGTAGCCCTTGTCGTCGGTGGGCCGGACGGTGGTGTCGATGGGCTGGTAGCGGCCCTTCGCGTCCTTGTAGTGCACCGGCACCACGGAGATCTCCGACTGTGTGCGCCCGTCGGCCAGCTGGTACGTCCTGCCGTTCGCCGTACGCTTGCCGGTCAGCTCCTTGACCCGCTTCTGCGCCGGCCACACCTTGCCCGCCGGCGTCTTCTCCCGCACCGACAGCCCGGCGCTGACGACCTCCGGCCTGGGCCGGCCCGGCCCGTCGCCGGTCAGCCCGCGGGCGGCTGCCCCGAGCCGGTCGAGCAGACCCTTTCCGTCGTCTGCGTCGGCACTCGCCGCGCCCTCCGGCCTCTGGTCGGACAGGGCCTGTGCCCCGCCCAGACTGGCCGCCAGGGCCACCACCAGGGCCGCGACCAGTGGTCCCCGTAGCTTCCTTCTCACCCGTTACTCTCCGATCATGAGCCGACACGTCGGATAGAAGCTAGGGAGAAGACATACACCGACAGCTATCGTCTGGCGATGTCGCGGCGGTAGCGGGGTCGGATACGCCGAAGGGCCGCCCCGATGCGCGGGGCGGCCCTGTCGGGACGGGTTCGATCCGTGGCCGCCGAGGTCTCGATGACCGCCGCGTCCTGGCCGTGGTCGTCGCGGCGGCCATGGCGTGCCGGGACAGGTCAGGACCGGGTCCGCAACTCCCCGGTCCTGACCCCCAGCCGTCCGGCGTGGTAGCGGGCGTCGCCGGATGAGCGCGTGGGCGGCACGCCGCCCACGCCGGGCTCAACACGGCGAGCCTGCCGCCTGCACTCAGCTCCACGGTGCCCAACCACCGGACGTCGGCGCGCCCCCGACTCACCCCGACGAGCCGCGAGCGCCGGATCAGGTTAGGCGTGTCGTTCCGGGCCGGACAACGACGAAACGGGCCGACCGAGCGTGATTGATGTCAAGCTGGAAAAGCGGCATGTCGATGTAACGCGGCTTGCCGGCCCGACGCTTCCTCCCGTCGAGGCGGCCACTGCGTCCGCCCCGTCACCCGGACCGGTAGGAGTGCGCGGTCGCGCCCGCCAGCCGGGCGAACGGACCGCCTGCGGCCAGCAGGGCCGCCGGCGGCCCCCACTCCACCATCCGGCCGCCGTCGAGCACCAGCACCAGGTCGGCGTCGGCGACCGTGGACAGCCGGTGCGCGATGACCACCCGGGTCATGGGCAGCGCCCGCAGTCCGGCCTCCACCGCCGCCTCGGTCACCGTGTCCAGCGCGCTCGTCGCCTCGTCCAGGATCAGCAGCGCCGGATCGGCCAGCAGTGCCCGGGCCAGGGCGACCCGCTGGCGTTGCCCGCCGGACAGACCGGCCCCACCGTCGCCGATCCGGGTCTGCAACCCCATCGGCATGGCCGCGACGTCGTCGTGCAGCGCGGCCAGGCGGATCGCCCGGGCGATCGCGGCGTCGGAGGCATCGGGACGCGACAGGGTCAGCGCCTCCCGCAGGGTGCCCGCGCCGACGTAGGTCTCCTGCAACACCACCCCGATCTGTCGTCGCACCGACGACAGGTCCAGCGTGGCCAGGTCGAGGCCGTCGAGGAGGATCCGACCCTCGGTCGGCGCGTACAGCCCGGTCAGCAGCCCGACCAGGGTGCTCTTGCCGCTGCCGGAGCCGCCGACCACCGCCACCTTCGTGCCCGGCCGGATCACGGCGGTCACCTCACGCAGCGCCCAGGGGGAACGCCGGTCGTACCGGAAGCCGAGACCCGCCAGCGTGACCTGCCCGGTCAGCCTGGGGGCGGGCCGTCCCGGCGTGGGCTGTTCGACGGGCGCCTGCGCGATGTCGGCCAGCCGGTCCACCGTGGGCGGCAGCAACGTGAACGACGGCAGCCGCCGCGCCAGCGCCACCGCCGGGGTGATCGCGGAGACCGCGAGCGCCGCCAGGCCGGCGGCCTGCCCCGGCGAGTCGGCGTGCCGGGCGGCCACCAGGAGCATGAGCACCGGGCTGGCGACCGACCAGGCGGCGAGGGCCGCGTCCGAGACCGCCGACAGCCGGGCCAGCCGGTGCGACGCGGAAACCCCCCGGTGGAACGACTCCTGCCACCGCCGCAGCACCCGGCGCTGTGCCCCGGCGACCCGGATCGCCGCCATGCCCTGCAGCGCGTCGGTCAGCCGGGCCGACTCCTCGCCGGAGGCCAGCATCTCCTCGCGTTGCAGGGCCCCGGAGCGGCTGCCGACCCACAGCGACGTGGCGACCTGCACGGCGATGACGCCGGCGGCCACCGTGCCCAGCGTCGGCGCCAGCACGGCCACCACGGTCAGGTAGCCGACCGCCAGCAGCGCGTCGAGCGCCGTGGCCACCAGCGACGACGCCAGCAGGTCCCGCACGGAGACGGCCGCCCGGACCCGGTCGATCAGGTCGCCGGCCGACCGCCGGTGGAAGTACCGGTAGGCCACGTCGAACAGCCGGCTCACCGTGTCGGTGCCGAGCCGGATGCCGATCCGCCGTTGCAGGGCCGTCACGGCCAGCCCACGTGCCAGCGACAGCGCCCCGGTCACCGCCGCCAGCCCGGCAGCGGCGGCGAACCACGACGCCTTCGGGGGCGCGGTGGCGTCGATGACGGCAGCCGTCGCCCACGGCACGGCCAGCCCCGCCACGGTGATCAGCAGTGACGCCGCCGCCAGCACCGCGAGCAGCCCTGCCTGCCCGCGCAGCACCGGCAGGAGCAACTCCCGGACCGGTGCGGGGGCCCGCGGGGACGGCGGGGCCGGGCCGGCGGGCTCGGCCAGCAGCACCACCCCGGTCGTGCCGGCCGAGAACTGCGCGGGGGACAGGCGCCGCCGTCCGACGGCCGGGTCGACGACGTCGATGCCGCGCCGGCCGAGCCGTTCCACCACCACGTAGTGGTCGCCGTTCCAGTGCGCCACCAGGGGTAGCGCCAGGTCCCGCAGGCGGGTCGCGTCCTGCCGCAGCGCCGGCAGTGCGACCGCCCGGCAGCGCAGCCCGAACTCCTGCGCCGCGTCCCTCAGGTCACGCAGGCTCAGCCCGTCGCGGCCGACGTCGAGCCGGGCCCGCAGCCGCGCCACGGGCACCGCCCGCCCCGACGCGGCCAGCAGCATGGCGAGCGCGCTGGGGCCGCAGTCGGTGGCGGCGACCTGGAGGACCACCGGCACCCGCCGCCGGCGGGTCACCTGGCCGGGGCCGTCCGGTCGCGAGGCAGCCAGAACCACTCGATGTCGGTGGCGGCCCGCCGCTCGGCCAGCCACTCGTCGAACACGGCCCGCTCGACCAGCGCCCGGGTGGCGGCGTCCCACTCGGCGGGTTCCCGGGCCACCACCACGGCGGTCACCGGCATCCCGCCGACCACCGTCGGCACCGGCCCGGTGGCGTCGCGCACCTCGGGTGCGGCTGCGGCGGCGACCGTCCGCAGCACCCCGGCCGCCCGGCCGTCGCGCACGGCTGCGGCCACCGCCGCGAGTGCCGCCTCGCGCCCGGCGGGCGGTGTGCCCTCGGCGGTCCAGGCGACGACCAGGGTGTCGAACGACGCCCGGTGCCGCGCGAACCAGTCCACCGCCCGATCACCCACCACGCGCTCGCGCAGCCGGCTGACCGCCACCGTGTCGGCGACCAGGTCGGCGAAGTCCTCGGCGGACAGGCCACGCTCCGCGAGCCACCGCCCGGTCGACGCCGGGTCGAGCAGCCCCCGTGCCCGGCGGTACGCGTCCGCCGCCGCCTGGAGTTCCTCGTCGGACAGCTCGACGGGGTGCGCTTCCAACTCGGCGGCGATCACGCCGGTGTCGACCAGTCGGGCGAGCACGTCGTGGTCGTACCAGAGGAAGTCGAGCGCGGCGAGGGCCTCCCCCACCCGCAGTGTCCTGGTGCCGATCCGGGCGAGATGGTGGTCGGAGTACCGGATCGCCCCGCGCATCGGCCACGGCAGCGCGGGCGCCGGGCTGTAGGCGACGGAGACGGTGCCGGCTGGCTCGCGGAGCAGCAGGTCGAAGGAGACCGACCCGTCGCTGGTCTCCTCGTCGCGGACGACCGCGGGGTCGGCCAGCGGCCAGCGCTCCCGCAGGGGCGCGAGCCGGTCCCGGGCGTCGCGCAGGCTGGCGCGCCCGATGGTCAGCTCACGCACCAGCGCGAGGGCCTCGTCGAGCAGTGCGGGGTCCAGGGTGCTCACGTGGCGGCTCCGGGAGTGGGCGCGGCCCCGGTGAGCAGGTCGACCACGGCCGCCGTGATCGGCAGGCCGGTCTCCTCCTCCACCCACAGGTACTGGCCGCTGGGGTTGATCTCGATGTACACGTACCGGCCGTCGGGGGTGACGATCAGGTCGAGGGCGCTGTAGCGCAGGCCGAGCAGGCGGGTCAGCGTCACGCAGCGCGCGGCGACGTCGTCGGGCAGGGCGTACGGGCTCATCGGCGTGTTGCGGCCGTCCTCCCGCCGCCAGTCGTAGCGGGCGTGGTTGGACCGCTGCGAGTCGATGGCCACGGCGAACACCCGGTCGCCGACGACGGTGACCCGCAGCTCGACCCGCTTGGGCACGTGGGCCTGCGCGATGAACGGGCAGTGCCGCACCCCGTCGACGTGCCCGATGTCGCGGTGACTGACCGGCTCGGTGAAGCGCATCAGCTCGTCGCCGATGTCGGAGAGGCCGACCTGCTTGGCGATCAGTCGGCCGTCGGCGTGGTTGAACAGGTCGAGCACGGCGCCGGGGTCGTTGCCGACCGTGGTCGCCGGCACGTCGAAGCCGAGGCGCAGGGCGAGCTGGAGCTGGCGGACCTTCTGCTGCGCCCGCAGGACCACCGGCCGGGGCGCGGGCAGGGCCGGCACGTCGAGGGTCTCCCAGACGTCGCCGACGAACTGCCGGCTCTCCTCGACCACGAACCTGGCGTACGGGTCGGCGAGGTGGGCGGGGGCGACCGGCACGCCGGGCCGCCGGAACCAGACGGCGGTGATCGCGTCGAGGTCGACGACCTGGCGGCCGGCCGCGTCCCGGTGGTTCGCGACCGGGTCGGTGCCGCCGGGGCCGGTGCCGGCGCCGTCCGGGCCGGGGTCACGCACGAGGGTGCGGGTCAGCCGGCCGTCGCGGATGGCGACCGACAGCGACGCGCGGGACGGCACGTCGGCCGGGTCGAAGCGGATCCAGGCGGCGCCACGCCGGCGCAACTCGGCCTCTGCCGCGTCGGCGTGCACGTCGTCGGGGGCGGTCAGGATGAGGATCATGTGCACTCCGGGCGGGTCGCCGTCGGCGGCCCGCCCGCACCGGGGCGCGCCGCCGACGGCCGCTGATCAGAAGTCGGTGTCGGTGTCCGGGCGTCCCCCGCCGGGGATGTCGTCGATGGTCTTCGACGAGCCGGCCCCGTTGGCCGGCGGCAGGCCGCCTACCATCCGGGCGAGCTGGTCGTCGGCCAGTTCCACGCCGTCGGCGGGGATGGTGTCGATCCGCACGGTCTTGCGCCTCATGGTCCTACCTCTATCCACATCGGAACGCCGGCCGGTCGGTCGGCCGGGTGGGAAGCAGTGTGGACCGGCCGGGGCCGGGCGGGCACCCGGGTAATCCCTGGGCTTGGACCCCGGTTCTACGCTCCCACCGTGTCTACCGAACTCGTGGCCGAGCGCTTACTGTCGGCGGCCGGCGACACCGACCCGGATCGGGCCGCGCGTCTGCTCTTCCAGGCGTTCGTCGCGCTGTCCCGCACCGCCGACAGTCACCAGATGCTCCCGCTCGTGGCCCGCGCACGGGAGGCCCGCGACACGAGCCGTTCGGCGCGGACGGAGCTGATCTACCGCACGCTGGTGGGGATCGTGGCGACCCGGGCCCGCCGCGCCGACGGGCCGGAGCAGCTCGACACCGCCGTACGGATCTTCGACGGGAACGCCTTCGGTGACGATCCGGTCCTGGTCGAGTGCGCGCTGACGGCCGTGATGACACTGATGCGCCCGCACGAGGCGCGGCGCTTCGCCCCGCTGGTCGACGCCCTCGACCTCGCCCCGGTGGACCGGGCCCGGATGCTCGCGATGATCGGCGTCGGTGACGCGTGGGCCGGCAACCTGGTCCGGGGGCAGGCCGAGCTGCGGGAGGCGGCCCGGATGGCTGAGCTGGCCGGCAGCCTCGACGTGCAGGCCGAGGCGACGTCGTGGCTGGCCAAGTGCGATGCGCTCCGCGGCGACCTGGACCTGGCGGCCGTCCACCTCGACCAGGCCCGGGAGCTGGCCGCGCGCGTCGGATCGGCCTGGGTGGCCCGCCACCTCCCCGAGTGCACGGCCGCGCTGGCGTTCGCCCGGGGCGACCTGGACGCCTGGGCCGGGCTGCTCGAACTCGTGGTCGCCACGGACACCGGTGTGACCGCCGGCCTGCAACACGAGCACCGGTGGGAGTTGGCCACCCACCACGCCCTGGCCGGCCGGCCGGAGGTGGCCGCCGGCCTGCTCGGCGGTGTCGACGACCCGCCTCCCTCGTGGCCGGGTGGGCCGGCGTTGCCGGCGTGGCGGGCCTGGATCCTCGACCCGGATTCGCCGGCGACGACCGGGGCGCTGGCGGCCACGCTCGACGACCTGACCCGGCCCGCCGAGCAACTGCTGACGGCCCGCATCGCCTGGCTGCTCGGTGCCCACCACGGCCGGGCCGGGCGGCGCGGCGAGGCGGCCCGGCTGCTGGAACAGGCGTGCGCGGGGTACGCCCGGACCGGTGCCGCCGGCATGCTCGCCCTGGTGCTGCGCGACCTGCGGCTGCTCGGCGGTCCGCCGGCCACCGGGCCCTCGACGGTGGGCCCGGTCCGCGTCGCCGGGCCGGCGGCCCCCGGCGCGGCGCCGACGTTCACCAACCGGGTCGCCCTGTCGGCGCTGACCGGCGCCGAGGCGCGGGTCGCCGCCGCGATCGCCGACGGGCTCAGCAACCGGGAGGCGGCCCAACGCCTGTTCGTCTCGGTCAAGACGATCGAGTTCCACCTCGGCAACATCTTCCGCAAGCTCGGGGTACGCAACCGCACCGAGCTTGCCGCCCGGCAGGCGCGCACCGGCTAGCGTCGCCTCGTCCGCCCCGGGCGAGGGCCGGACCGCCGCGCCTCAGAAGTGGTGCAGCAGTTCGGGGAAGGCGGACAGCCGCAACACCCCCGCGTCGGCCGGATCCAGTTCGTCGTGCTCCAGCACCCAGGTGTTGTCGTTGGGAATGAACACGGCGTTCAGCCCCGCGGCGCGGGCGGGCCGGATGTCGGACTTCGGGGAGTTGCCGATCATCCAGGTGACGGCGGGATCGAAGCCGTGCTCCCGGGTCAGCCACCGGTAGGTGTCGACGTCCTTCTCCCGCACGATGTGCGCGGCCCGGAAGTGGTGCAGCAGGCCGGAGGCGTCGAGCTTGCGCTGCTGCTCCTCGCGCTCGCCCTTGGTCAGCAGCAGCAGCTCGTGCCGCCCGGCCAGGACGTCCAACGCCTCGGCCACCCCGGGCATCAACTCCACCTGGTGCGCCACCAGGGCGGCGGCCAGGTCCTCGATCCCGCGTCGCTCCGCCACGGTGGCGGGCCGCTGCCGCAGCCGTTCCAGGCACTCGCCCAGGCTGCGCAGGAAGACCTTGCTGCCGTAGCCGTGCGCCACCGCGTTGGCCCGCTCGATGTCGTCCAGGATGGCCCGGATCTCGGCCCGGTCGAGGGTCGGATGGTCCAGCCACTCCAGGAAGTCGTCGATCACCCGCTCGAACAGGACGTTGTTCTCCCAGAGCGTGTCGTCGGCGTCGAAGACGAGCACCTGCCCGGCGCGCCGGCCGGTCACCTCCCCCATTGCCCTCCCTCCCCGCGATGCGCCCCCGGGGCACATCCGTCTGATCTTGGACAGGTCCCGTGCGGTGCGAACCGTAACTGTCCAAGATTCCGAGCGGCAAGCGGGTTGCGAGCGGCTCGCGGCGAGCGGGCCATCGTCCAGGCGCCGGGCCGCACGGGCCGGCGTCACGGGCCGGCGTCACGGGCCGGCGTCACGGGCCGGCGTCACGGGCCGGCGTCACGGGCCGGCGTCACGGGCCGGCGTCACGGGCCGGCGAGCAGCCGGGCCACGATCAGCTCCTCCCGTTGCTCCTGCTTGTCGGGGCGCAGCCGCCCGCCCCGGGTCAGCATGACCGTGCCGTGCAGCAGCGCCCAACCGACCTCGGCGAGGGTGTCGGGGTCGCGGCCGGCGGCCAGTGGTGTCAGGGCCGCGCGCAGCTCGGCGAAGGCCGCCCGGGGCGCCCCGGGCCCGGGGTCGCGGCCCAGGGTGAGATCCGAGGTGTGGGCGAGCATCGCGTCGTAGACCTCGGGACTGGCGTACGCGAAGTCCAGGTAGGCCGTCACCACGGCCGGCCACTCGCCGCGCGCGCCCCCGGTGGCGCGCCCCCGGGCGGCGGCGAGCGCGGCGGCCAGGTCGACGAAGCCGAGCACCGCCACGGCGGACATCAGTGCGGCGGGATCCGGAAACCGGCGGTAGACGACCTCGATGTCGATCCCGATCCGCTCGGCCAGCCGGCGGTGGGTCACCGCCGCCCAGCCCTCCGCCTCGGCCAACTGCCGGGCGGCCACCGCCACGCGCTCGTGCTCGGCCGGTGCGGCGTCTGCTCCGTCTGCTGGCGACACGCCGCCGATGCTAGCGACCGTCACCGCCCGTGAGGGACTCACGACGGATTGACGACTGTGCGCCGGGCCGGCCACCGACGAGCGGGCCGGTCGAGCCAGGACAGGCCCGGCGGGACGGGCCGAGGACGGCGTGGGCCGACGGCGGCGGGACGGGCCGGGCGCGGCGGGACGGGCAGGTCAGCGGCGCAAAGTGAGGATCAGGTCGGCGACCAGCGCCGTCCAGCCGGTCTGGTGCCAGGCGCCCAGGCCGGCACCGTTGTCACCGTGGAAGTACTCGGGAAAGCAGATCAGGTCCCGCCAGTCCGGGTGGGTCTGGAAGAGCTGGGCCGCGCCGTAGATCGGCCGCCGGCCCCAGTCGTCGCGGGTGAACAGCGAGATCAGCCGCGCGGAGAGGTCGTCGGCGATCTCGTCCAGGGTCCGCTTCACCCCGGAGCGCGTCGGATACTCCACCTGGAGCCCGTCGCCGAAGAAGGCGGCGTAGTCGCGCAGCGCGCTGATCAGGAGGAAGTTGGTCGGCATCCAGATCGGGCCGCGCCAGTTCGAGTTGCCCCCGAACAGCCCGCTGGTGGACTCGGCCGGCTCGTAGCCGACGCTGAACTCCTGGCCGCCGAGGGTCACCGAGAACGGCTTGTCCAGGTGTGCCCGGGACAGTGTGCGCAGGCCGTACTCGGAGAGGAACTCGTCGGTGTCGAGCATCCGGGCGAGCAGCCGGACGATCTGCTCCGGGCCGACCATGGACAGCAGCCGGTGCTGGCGGCCGTCGGGCCCGAGCCGCCGGGCGCCGATCACCCCGGCGTACTCGGGGCGGTTGGTGAGGAACCAGCGCAGCCGGGCGCTCAGCTCGGGCAGCCGGTGCAGGGTACGGGCGGTGAGCCGGGTGGTCGCCGCGAGCGGCAGCAGGCCGACCACCGAACGGACCTTCAGCGGCACCTTCGTGCCGTCGGCGAGCCGCAGCACGTCGTAGAAGAACGCGTCCTCGTCGTCCCACAGGCCCTGCTCGTACGCGGCGGCGGCGATGTAGGTGAAGTGTTCGAAGAACTTGGTGGCGGTGTCGACCCAGGTGCGGTCGTGCTCGGCCAGCACGACGGCGATGTCGAGCAGGTTCAGCGCGTACATGGCCATCCAGCCGGTGCCGTCGGACTGCTCCAGCACCCCGGCCACCGGCAGCGCCGCCGACCGGTCGAACGGGCCGACGTTGTCCAGCCCGAGGAAGCCGCCCTCGAAGACGTTGTTGCCGCCGGTGTCCTTGCGGTTGACCCACCAGGTGAAGTTGAGCAGCAGCTTGTGCATCACCCGGGCCAGGAAGTCGTGGTCCCGGCCGCCGTCGATCTCGAAGACCTTCAGCGCCGCCCACGCGTGCACCGGCGGGTTCACGTCGCCGAACGCCCACTCGTACGCCGGGATCTGGCCGTTGGGGTGCAGGTACCACTCGCGGAGCAGGAGCAGCAGTTGCTCCTTGGCGAAGCCGGGGTCGACCCGGGCGATGCTGACGCAGTGGAAGGCCAGGTCCCAGGCCGCGTACCAGGGATATTCCCACGGGTCCGGCATGGAGATCACGTCGAAGCTCGTCATGTGCCACCAGGAGCTGTTGCGCCCGTGGCGCCGCCCGGAGGGCGGGGGCGTGGAGCCGGGATCGCCCTCCAGCCAACGCTTGACGTCGAAGTGGTAGAACTGCTTGCCCCACATCAGCCCGGCGATCGCCTGCCGGGCGATCAGGGTCTCGTCCGGCGTCGCCGTCGTCGGGATCACCCCGGCGAAGAAGCGGTTCGCCTCCGCCCGCCGGGCCCAGACCACCGCGTCGAAGCCGTCGCCGAGATCCGCCGGCGGCGGCGGGGTGCCGCCGGGCGGCGGGGCGGTGCGGGTCAGGCGCAGCCGGATCCGCCGCTGCGCCCCGGCCGGCACGTCCAGCACGTAGTGCAGCGCGCCCTTGGTGCCCTCCCGCGCCGGGTTGACGGTCGCGGCCCCGTCGACCACGTGGTCGTTGATGCCGTCCTTCGGGTAGGCCGACCGGCCGGGCAGCCCCCAGAGCCGCTCGGCGTTGGTGTCGTTGTCGCAGAGCAGGGGCGTCGGCTCGCCGTCGCCCTCCAGCAGGAGTTGGCCGAGCACCCGGTGCTCACCGACCAGCCGCGGGCCCTCACCGACCAGCCGGGGCACCCGGTCGCCGCCGGGCAGCCCCCACGCCCAGGTGTTGCGGAACCAGAGCGTGGGCAGTACGTGCAGGGTGGCCGCCCGGTCGCCGCGGTTGGCCACGGTGACGACGACGCACATGTCGCTCGGGGTCGCCTTGGCGTAGTCGACGGTCACCGCCCAGTACCGGTCCTCGTCGAAGATGCCGGTGTCGACCAGCTCGTACTCGGTGTCGTCCCGGCCGCGCAGCGCGTTCACCGCGACCAGTTCGTCGTACGGAAAGGCGGCCTGCGGGTAGTGGTACCGCCAGCGCATCCAGGAGTGGGTGGGGGTGGAGTCCTCGTACCACCAGTACTCCTTGGCGTCCTCGCCGTGGTTGCCGCCGTCGCCGCCGAGGCCGAACATCCGCTCCTTGAGGATCGGGTCCTTCCCGTTCCACAGGGCGAGGGCGAAGCAGAAGGTCTGCCGGTCGTCGCAGATGCCGGCCATGCCGTCCTCGCTCCACCGGTAGGCTCGGGACCTCGCGTGGTCGTGCGGGAAGTAGTCCCACGCCGTACCGTGCTCGCTGTAGTCCTCCCGGACCGTCCCCCACGCCCGCTCGGACAGATAGGGACCCCATGCGCGCCAGTCCTGTTCCCCGGCGTCGGCCTGTGCCAGCCGGAGCCGTTCGGGGTCGGGCGCGGAGTCGTCGGGGAGCGGCACGTCGGTGATCACTCGGACATCTTCGACGTCGCCGGGAGACTTCACCACAGGAGCCATTCTCGTCGTGGTGTGTTACACGCCGCCGCCGGTGGAGGAAAGTTGATCGACATTCGTTTCGGTCCGCAGGTGTGCGGCGACCTGACCAGCGGGGCCGCCCGGGAGTGGCTGGTCACCGACGGTCTCGGCGGCTACGCCACCGGCACGGTGAGCGGGCTGCGCACCCGCCGCTACCACGGCCTGCTGGTGGTGGCGGGCGAGACTCCGGCGTCCCGACGGGTGGGACTTGTCGGCCTGGACCCGGCCGTGCTGTTCCCCTCGGGGGCCCGGGTCCGCCTCGGCGCGCACGAGTGGGCCTCCGGCGACGTCGACCCGCGCGGCTTCGAACTGCTGGAACGGTTCGACCTGACCGACGGCCTGCCCCGGTGGCGCTGGCGCATCGGTGACGTGGTGATCGAACGCGAGCTGGCGATGACGCACGGCCGCCCGTGCGTGGCGGTGGTGCACCGGCTCGTCTCCGGCGGGCCGGTGCGGCTCGAACTCGCGGCGGCCTGCACCTGGCGGGACGCGCACGGCGAGCGCCGCGCCGACGGGCCGGCCCTGCGGGTGGAGCCGGTGCCGGGCGGGGCGGTGGTCGAGGGCGGGTTCCGGCTCGCCGGGCCGGACTGGGCCCCGGAGGGCCAGTGGTGGCACGGCGCGTACCACCGGGAGGAGGCGGCGCGCGGCCTGAACCCCGCCGAGGACCTCTGGTACGCCGGCCGCTTCTCCGGCGACCTGGAGCGCCCGGGCGACACGGTGGCGGTGCTCGCCTGGGCCGGTGACCTGGCCGAGGAGCCGCCACCGGCGACCGAGGTCGTCGCGGCGGCCCGGGCCCGCAACCGGCGGGTGGTCGCCACGGCGAAGCCCGCCGACCCGGTCGGGGCGACGCTCGCGCTGGCCGCCGACGCGTTCGTCGTCGACACGGCCACCGGGCCGGACGTGGTGGCCGGCTACCCGTGGTTCGGCGCCTGGTCGCGGGACACGATGATCTCCTACGAGGGGCTGTTCCTCTGCACCAACCGCGCCGACGAGGGACGCGGGCTGCTACGGGCGTACGCGGCGACGCTGTCGGAGGGGATGCTCGCGAACACCGCCGACACCGGTCGGGTCGAGTACAACACGGTCGACGCGACCCTGTGGTTCCTGCACGCGGTGAGCCGGCACGTCACCGTCACCGGCGACACCGACCTCGGCGACGAGCTGCTGCCCGCGCTGCACGGGGTGGTCGAGGCACACCTGGCCGGCACCCGGTTCGGCATCGCCGTCGACCCGGCCGACGGGCTGCTCACCCAGGGCGGCACCCCGGGCACGGCGCTGACCTGGATGGACGCCCGGGTGTACGGGGTGCCGGTCACCCCGCGCACCGGCAAGCCGGTGGAGGTCAACGCGCTCTGGGTCAACGGGCTGGCGGGCCTGGCCGAGCTGACCGAGCTGGCGGGGCAGGACGCCACCGGCCTGTGGCGGCTGCACGAGCGGGCCGTCGCCGCGTTCCGCAGCCGGTTCCCGGCGCCGACGGGCTGGCTGCACGACGTGCTGGACGCGCCCGCGCCGGCGTACCCGCTCGGCGGGGCCACGCACCACGACGACGACCTGCTCCGCCCCAACCAGCTGCTGGCCTGGTCGCTGCCGTACGCCCCGCTGGTGCCCGACGAGGCCACCCTGCGCCGGGTCGCCGGCGGGCTACTCACCCCGCTGGGCCCGCGCAGCCTCTCCCCCGACTCGCCGGAGTTCATCGGCCGGCACCGGGGCGGCCCCGCCGAACGGGACGGCGCCTACCACCAGGGCACCGTCTGGCCGTGGCTGCTCGGCCCGTACGCCGACGTCGCCCGGCGGGCCGGGATGCCGGTCGACGACCTCTTCGTCGGCGTCGAGGCCCACCTGACCGAGTACGGCCTCGGATCGGTGAGCGAGACGGCGGAGGGCCTCGCGCCGCACGCCGCCACCGGGTGCCCGTTCCAGGCGTGGTCGGTCGCCGAGCTGCTGCGCGCCCGCACGGCTGGCCGGTAGCGCTTTACACGACCGCAACGGCGGCGTCTCCGCCGGTTAGCCGGCCGCCAGCAGGATGGGTCCCGATCCAGTCACGCCCTCGACACCGCACCGGTCGCGGTGCCGGCCGGCGCGTGCACGGAGACAACTGAAGGGGGCCGCATGTCACCTGACGCCGACGTGATCGACATCCATCCTGCCGGGCGGCAGCGGGTGCTGATGCTCTCCTGGGAATACCCGCCGGTCCTGGTCGGCGGGCTCGGCCGGCACGTGCACGCCCTCTCGGTGGCCCTGGCCGCCGCCGGGCACGAGGTCACCGTCGTCACCCGGCACGCCGACGGCGCACCCCTGGAGGAGTACGCCGACGGCGTCCGGATCCTGCGCGCCGCCGAGGACCCGGTCACCTTCCCGCTGGCCACCTCGTCCCTGCTGGCCTGGACCATGGCGTTCAACCACACCCTCACCCGGGCCGCGCTGCGCGCCACCGAGGCCGGCTCCTACGACGTCGTCCACGCCCACGACTGGCTCGTCGCCCACACCGCGGCGACCCTCGCCGAACACCTCGACCTGCCGCTGGTCACCACCATCCACGCCACCGAGGCCGGCCGGCACCAGGGCTGGCTGCCGGAGGAGATGAACCGCACCATCCACGGCGTCGAGCACTGGCTGAGCAACGCCTCCGCCCGGGTGATCGCCTGCTCCGGGTACATGCGCGACCAGGTGACCACGCTGTTCGGCGTGCCGGCCGGGCAGATCGACGTGGTGCCCAACGGCGTCGACGACCGGGCCTGGCGCGCGCGGCCGGCGGCGGTCGCCGCCGCCCGGGCGCGGTTCGCCGGCGACGGCCCGCTCGTCGGGTACGCCGGCCGGCTCGTCTACGAGAAGGGCGTGCAGCACCTGGTGCGGGCGGTGCCGTACCTGCGCGATCGGCACCCGGGGCTGCGGGTCGTCATCGCGGGCGACGGCCCCTATCGCGCCGAGTTGGAGGAGGAGGCCCGCCGCCTCGCGCTCGGGCAGACCGTGAGCTTCGTCGGCTTCATGGACTCGATCCAGCTCCCGGCGCTGTTCGGCGCCACCGACGCGACCGTGGTGCCCAGCCTCTACGAGCCGTTCGGGATGGTGGCCCTGGAGGCCGCCGCGGCCGGCGCTCCCCTGGCGGTGGCGCGCACCGGTGGCCTCGCCGAGATCGTCGAGCCGGGCGTGACCGGGGTGACGTTCCCGCACGACGACCCGGGCGCCCTCGGCTCGGCGGTCGACCAGCTCCTCGCCGACGAGGTGTTCGCCCGGCGGGTGGCCCGCCGGGCGCGGACCATGGTCGGCCAGCGGTACGGCTGGGCGACCATCGCCGCGCGGACCGCCGGCACCTACGCGGTGGCCGGCCGGGAGCACGGCCCGACACAGGCCCGCCGCGCCGCCGCCCGCCTCGGCACGGTCCGACAGAAGATCACCATCCCCGAGGGGAACCTGCTCGCGGTCGGTGGCGCCGCCTGCTGACCGGACGACGGTGGGGGCGGGATCCTTCCACACCGTCGCTGAGCGGCCGGTCCCGGCGCGGCGGCCCTGGGTCCACGGCGGCGCGGTCCGGTGTCCGACAGTCCCGTCCCCGTCCCGGTGTCGCGCACGGCATACTTCCTGCCGGGACGGCCCCGCCCGGCCGGCCCCTCCCCAGCACCGTCCTGCGTGGACCAACCGGGCGGTGCCCCTGCGCCACGAAACGAACTACAGTGGCGTAGTTTTGGCGCTCAAGATCCCTGGGGAGGGTGAGCCGACATGATGGGTCCGTCCCACGCGCTGTCCGGCGCGGCGGTGTGGCTGGCTGGGTCCTGGGCGCTGCAACAGTTCGCCGACTACCACCAGTCGCCGTTGGAACTCGCCGTCGGCACCGCCGTCTGCGCGGGCGGGGCACTCTTCCCCGACCTCGACCTCTCCGGCAAGGTGACCCGCAACCAGGGCGGGGCGACCGTCGCCCGGACCTTCGGCGTGGTCTCGCTGTTCTTCGCCGAGGTGATGGAGAAGGTCTCGCTCGGGGTCTACTACGCGACCAAGCTCAGCAAGGACCCGCGCCGCAACAACGGCCACCGGACCCTGACCCACACCATCCCGTTCACCCTGCTGGTCGGCTGGGGCACCACCACGCTCTGCGCCGCGTACGGCAAGTGGGCGGTCATCGGCATCCTGTTCTTCATGTTCGGGCTGGCGCTGCGCGGCCTGTTCGACAAGTGGGCGGAGCGGGCCGGCTGGGTCATCGTGACCCTCGCGTCGGCCGCCGCCGCCTGGTACACCTTCGCCAACCTGCCCGGCGGCCGGGGCTACCCGCTGATCGGCACCGCCGTCGGGGTCGGCTGCTTCGTGCACATCCTCGGCGACATGATCACCCGAGCCGGGGTGCCGATCCTCTGGCCGATCCCCATCAAGCGCCGGATGTGGACGCCGATCGGGCTGCCGAACAAGATCGCGCTGCGGGCCGGCAGCAAGACCGAGGTGGTCGTCGTCCGGGCCGTGCTGACCGCGATCTCGGTGCTCGCCGCGGCCGGCCTGGTCGCCCCGTCGGTGCTGCAACGCTTCAACATCGACGTCTGACCGACACTGCCGGGCACGAGAGGCCGGCCTACGCACCGCACACCTTCAGCGCGGCCCGAGGTCGACCAGTGCCGCGCCGTGCGTGCGCAGGCCGCACCCGACGCGCCGGCACACGGGCCGCCGGTGCCTGCTCTCCATGCCGCCGTGGCGATACTCGTCGAAACGGCCCCCGGCCGATCACCCTCGAAAGGGATGGTCGGGGGCCGTCATCTCGTCACCACCGTCGATGGTGGATCAACTCGCAGCGCTACGCCGTAAGCCGGATCTCCAAGAGGGTCGCCAAGCCCTTGGTCTCGTCCTCACCGACGCCAACACCACGCCACGCGCCCTTCACCAGCTGGACCGTCTCCGTCTCCTCGTCGACAGTCACCGTGGCACTGCCGTTGTTGTTGTCACCTCGGATCGAGAAGACCTCACCGATCTCCATCGTCAGGTAGCCGACGTTGGACTTGGCCTTGAAGCAGATGTAGCCGTTGAGGGTGTTCACCCAGATCAACTCGGCGGTGAGGGCACCGGGGCAGTCGACCAGGGTGATGGTGCCCGAGCCCTTGACGAGCTTGATCCCCTTCTCAGCCAGGATGGCGTCGGCGCCCGGGTAGCTGAAGTCTTCCTCGATCGACGGCATCTCGGTCGGCTCGGCAGCCGCCGCCCACGACCCGGCGCCGCCAACGAGGCCGATCGCAAGGATGCCCGCCAGCCCCGCTCCGACCTTCTTCGAAACCCCCATGAAGCCTCTCCTAGTGTTGTGTGCGTACAGAAATCTAGACGGATCTGAAGCCGCCGAACATCGACGGCCCGTCACCGGCTCGCAGCCGCGAGAAAAGCCTGGCCAGCACCGCACCCCCGTAGACGACAGCCGTCGCCGCAACGGCCGGAAGCACCACCGAAGCAAGTGCGACCAACCACGTGACAAGACCGGCGCCGGGAGACACGTCGGTGAGAGCGGCGACGAGGGCCACCACCGCCCCCACCAGAACCACCATCACCGCCGCTGCCGTGACGAGCCGTCCCGCAAAGCCGACTCGTTTGCCGACGACCTCTACCGCCACGAGCGTCGGAACGTAAAGGACAGGGATCAGGACCAGGCCCAACGCCGCCGCCAGCAGGAGCATGAAGGGACCCCCCAAGGGGCCGCCCGCATCGGTGCCGGAGGCCAGGGCGTACAAGAGCAATCCCAGATAGACGAGAACGCCCTGCAGCGTGAAGACGAGCCAGGCAGCAGCGGCGCCGCCCACATAACGAACAACTCTGCCAAACATCGAACGTCCCCCCTGCGCTCACACCAGTCACCGTGAAGCCCCCGCCATAGGCCTGAGGCGATGGAACCTTCCGGATCGGTCACCGTACCAGGGCACGGCGACCGATCCGGGGCAACGATCAGAAGGTGATCGTCTCGGTCCACTTGATGTTCTGGTTGGTGGTGGACATCGGCCCGCCACCCGAGTTGACGATGTTGTTGAGCGGGTCCCCGATATTGCGGCTCCACCAGTCGGTGTAGCCGAGCACCGGCGGATGCGTCGCGGACTCGAGCGACGAGTCGTTCTGCAGAAAGAACTGAACCTTGGCCGTGCCCGTTTCCCGATTGATTTCAGTGACGTAGAACTCGAGCCGGTACGAGCCGAGGTAGGTGACCGCCAGGTTGCCGGTCTGGCCAAGGGTCAGCAGCGTCGAATAGTCCCGGATGTACTTTCCGACGCCAGCCAGGCCACCGAGGCCGTAGTCGCCGTGACCGATGCCGTCACCGTCGCCGTCCCCGGCTCCACCACCCCGCAGACTCGCGATGATCCCGTCACGGACCGTCTTCAGATGCTCGTGGTTCTTGATCATTTCAGTCATCGGGTCACCGTCGAAGAAGTACTGGTCACGGGGACCAGTTCCGGTGAGCCACTGGACACCCAGTTGGAACGGAGTGGTGTTGTTCGGTCCCGAACTCTCCAGCTTGGTCCACCAGGGAGCCTTCGAAGCCTCCAGTTCGGCCTGCAACAACCGGACGTAGTCGCCGACGGCCTCGATCGCGAGGACCGCGGCCTCAGCAGCGCTCTTGCCTGCCGCGAGGGCTGATGCCCGGGCAGACTGGGCGGACCGCGCCGCATTCGCCGCGTAGTGCGCCGCGCGGCGGCTGGAATCGGTGGCTCGGTTGGCCGAGGCCTCGGCCGCCTGGGCCGCACGGTTGGCACTCGCCGCCGCCGACTTGGCGGTCTGAGCGGAGTTCGCCGCCTTGATCGCCGACCGCTCGGCCTCGTCGGCCGCGTTGTCCGCCCGGATGGCGTGCTGCGCCGCCACCGTTGCGGAAGCTTCTGCGTCTCTCGCGTACTGCTCCGCCTCCTGAGCCGCGCTGCGGGCCCGAGCTGCCGCTTCCGCGGCCAGCTGGGCATCCCGCAGGGCCCCCGCCGCGTACGCCGCAGCGTCTGCCACGTACTGGCGGACCGCCGCCACATGGGTGGCGGTTTCGTGGTCCCGCTCAGCGGCCTGGTACCGGACGACCTGGAGGAAGTCCGTCAGGTAGGAGGCAGGACCCGCCAGGGCGACCTCGCCGGCAGCCCTCACCTCGGGGCCGCCGGTGGACATGATCTGGTTAATCTTGATCCGGTTGTCCGTTTCCGCTGCCGCGAACTGGCCGGTGGCAAGAAACTCCTGGCGGTCCTCCGGGGTTCCGTCGAGCGCCGCGTTCGCCGCTTTCTTCATGGCCGGTCCGCCGGTGGCGAGGAGCTGGTTGATCAGAATCTGATCGTCCGCGTCCTTGCCTTCGTAGTACCGCGTCCGCAGGAACTCCACGACGTCCTCGTGGGTACCGTTCAGGGCGGCGTTCGCCGCGTCCTTGAACGCGGCCTTCGTCGACGTGGATGCCAGGTACATCACGCGGAAGCGGTCGTCCTGCTCGCCCGCGATCGTCAGCCCTGCACCCACGAACTGCTGGACGTCCTCGTCCGTCCCGGCGAGCGCCTCCTCGGCCGCGCTCTTCGACCAAGGACCACCGGCCTTGAGCAGGTGAGCTGCCACCCGACGCCCGTTCGTGACCACCGTCTCCAGGGGAGCGCCCGGTGCCCGCGCTTCCTGTAGCCACTGCGCCGCCTGGGCATCGAGGCGCGACTGCTCATCGGTGTCCCACTTGAGCTTCGCCAGGTATTCCTGCTGGGCGACCTTGGCCTCAATCGCAGCCTGGACCCGCTGAGCCGTCTGCAGCTGAAGCCGCTCCGCGTCCGCCGCCCGGGCCGCCTGTTCGATGGCGTCCGCCTCGTTCGCCGCCGTCACCGCCAGGTTCGCGGCCGCCAGGGCGGCATCCGCATGCTGCTTGGATTTTGCTGCGGCAACGGCTGCGTCACCGGCATGTTCGGCGGCATCCTCTGCGGCCGCTGCGGCCGCGTCGGCATGATCGGCCGCCTGGTTGGCGGCGGTACGGGCATCGTAGGCCGCCCTGGCGGCCTGGACCGAGTAGGTCTGTGCAGCCGCAGCGGCACGGGTGGCCTCACGTGCACGGCTGCGGGCCAGGGCGGCCGCGTTACGCGCACGCTGTGCCTCGGCTGCGGAAACACCGGCCTGCTGACTCGCGGTCTCCGCGGCGGCAGCCGCCTGTTCGGCGTTTCCGGTCGCGCTCTTGGCCGCGTTGGCAGCCGCTCCGGCGGCTTCCGAGGCACGACCGGCCGCCTCAGCGGCCTGGGCGGACTGTCGCGCAGCGGCGGCGACCACCCGCGCGTTCGCTGCGGCATTCCGGGCGGCCTGCGCCTTGCCGGCGTCCAAAGCAGCCGCAGAGGCCTGCCGGTAGGCGTCGGCAGCAGCGTGGCGGGCACGGGTGGCCGCAGTGGCCGCCCGCGACGCAGCGTTCGCCGCGACCCGGGCTGCGGCGTTGGCCGCGTTCGACGCGCTGATCGCCTGCTGGGCTGCCTGCGCGGCCCGGTTCGCCGCATCCGCCGCGCGTCCTGCGGCCCTGGTGGCCCTGTCTGCCGCCTGCCCCGCTGCGGCCGTCTCCGCCGCAGCCCGTTGCGCGGCTTCCTTGGCCAGACGCGCCGCTTCCACTGCCTGGTCGGAAGCATCCTTGGCCTGCTGGGTCTCCCGTGCCGCCAGCTCGCCGGCTTCCTTGGCCAACTCCGCCTGCTCGGCGACCGAGCTGACCTCCTGATCCCGCGCACGTGCGACATGCTGGCCGGAGACGAGGAACTCCGCGAGGTCCTCCGGTGTCCCGTCGAGAGCCGCCTGCGCGGCCGCCCTCATCGTCGGCCCGCCTGCGGACAGTAGTTGGTTGGCACGGATCCGGTCGTCGTTGGTGCGAGCCTGGTGCTGGCCATGCAGCAGGAAGTCGGCGACCGCGTCGTCCGGGCCGTCCAGTGCCGCCTGACCCGCCGCACGCACGTGGGGCCCACCGGCCGCGATCACCTGATTGACCCGAATTCGCAGATCGGTCGCGAGCGGGGCACGGTAGCCGCTTTCGAGGAACGTCTGCACCTGGGCTGGCCCAGCGGCGATGGCCTGGGCACCAGCCTGCCGCACCGCCAACCCCGCACCACTCATCAACTGCTCGAGACGCTCGCGATCGTCGTGCCGCTTCGCCTCGACCTGCCCGGTCTCCACGAACTGGTGCACGTCCGCCGGCGAACCGAGCAACGCCATCTCGGCGGCTCTCGCCACGTTCGGTCCCCCGGACCGCAGCAACACCACCGCTGCCCTACGTTCCGATGCCGCGTCGGCCTCGGCAGACGCCGCGGTCGGTGCCATGAGCAGCGGCGCGAGGACCAGTGCCGCAGTCGCGGTCACTCCGATCCGCCGTCGTGAACTCCGCCGTAAGCGGTCAGTACCCGCCGACCGCCAGGCATAATCGATTGCCACAAATCCCCCGTGATGATTGCGCAGCATCGCGCCACCTGGTCGAGGCGACGGCAGACGCTGCTTGCGGATAGGCGACGCCTGGGCGCAGCGAATCCATTCTTCGTCACCAATTGCGCGGTGACGAGGAAGGATGATTACTTACGCCCGGCAAAACGCCGAATATGCCTCCTGAGCTCTACCCAAGCACCAGGATTCGTCGACCCACTGCGGCCGGAAACTGCAGCCTCACGCCATGCTGAACAGCTGACATCCTAAACATCCCCGTGTGGTCAGACCTTCGCGGCACATCGACGCGGCCTAAGGCTACTCACTGCACCGATCCGCACACAAGGCCTGATCGATGAGTGACACTTCATATCGTCATGCCTCACCGACAGGCCGATTTCGACGGAGCACATGGGAGCGAAGCGACCGCATTGGGTCACGGGCCCACCCAGGCGCGTCCGCCCTTCAGCACCCAGACGACGGTGGTGACGACCGTCGTCATGCCGGGGTCAGGATCAGCCAGCCGAAGCCGAGGACGTCGCGGTAGCCGTCGAGGTACTCGTCGCGCCGCCGGTCGGCGAACGCGCGCGCGTCCGGCGTGCCGAGACGCTCGATGCCCGCCCGCCAGTCGGACTCGAAGTCGTCCCACTCGGCGAGGGTGGAGGCGGCGACGTGCAAGGGTCGAAACCCGGCGTCCACCGTGAGCTGGGCCAGGCCCGCCAGGCCGGGCAGCTCCCCGAACGTCTCGCGGACCTGGTCGCCGGGATCGGCCTGGTAGAAGCCGCCGGCGAACAGCAGCCTGCCGCCGGGTGCGGTGAGCCGGTGCAACGCGGCGAGGGCCTGCCCGGTGTCGCCCCAGATGTGACCGGCCCCGACGTTGACGACGAGGTCGGCGGGGCGGTCCCAGGTGTCACCCTCCCCACTGTGGAACGTGACCCGGTCGGCGACCCCCAACTCGACCGCGCGCCGACGGGCCCGGGTGCCGGCGTCGGCGTCGCGTTCCACCCCGTCACCGGCGATGCCGTGGGTCGCGCACAGCCTCAACAGCAGCTCGCCGTTGCCGCAGCCCAGGTCCAGGGCGCGCCAGCCCGGCCGGGTCGGCGCGAGCCGTCGGACCAGGTCCGCGGCCCGCTCGGCGCCGAGCGGCGCGTTGTAGGTGAGGCCTGCCGCGGCGGCGGCCAGGTACGGCCGGGGATCTGCGTCAGTCACCGGCGCACAGTAGCCGGTTTCGGCGCGTGGCAGGGGCCCTGACTAAGCGCCGACGCGCTGGGGCGGAACGGTCAGACCGTAGAGCGCCATCAGTTCCGGGGTGTCGACCCGGCTGCCGTCGGCCACCGCGTCGCAGCAGATGTCGACGATCTGGTCCTTGTGCGCCAGCAGGTAGGGCCGGGCACCGACGTCCGCGCTGGCCAGGGTGGCGATGCCGGACCAGTGCCGGCGCCCGAACAGCATCGGGTAGCCGCGCAGCCCGCCGTAGGTGGCGCAGACCAGCACGTCGGGGTACGGCAGCGCGGCCACCCGGCGCACGGCGGCGGCCGTCAGGCCGGGCATGTTGACGGGCACGACCACGACCGCCTCGATGCCGTCGTCGTCGAGCGCGGCCAGACCGGCCCGGATGGACGAGCCGACGCCGGTCCCCCAGGCCCGGTTGATCACCACCGTGACCCGGGTCAGGTCGGCCGTCTCGCGGGCCTGGTCGGCTGCGGCGCCGAGCACGACCACGGTCCGCTCGCAGCCCGCCTCGGTCATCGTGTCGATCATCTGGTTCACCAGGGGCTTCTCCCCCTGGTGCAGCAGGGCCTCCGGGCCACCGATGCGGCGCCCCCCACCCGCGGCGATGATCATTCCTGCGATCCGGTTCAGCTGGGCCCCCTCCACCGTGGAGCGGGCCGTGAGGGCACGGCCCGCTCCGTCGTACGGACATCGGGAGCAACGAGAGGAAGGCAGACCGGGTAGCGGGGCGAAAAGGGAAAATAGTGCAACTGTTACCGGCCTGGGACCTCACCCGGATCGCTCGGATCGGCTGTGCCGACGGTCAGGACGACGCCCTGGCGGCGGCCACCGCGACCGGCATCGGGTCCCGGGGCGGGCGCGACAGCAGGTGCGCGAGGTCGTCGTGGGTCTCGCCGAGGAACCCGGCCGCCGTGGCGGAGTAGATCGACATGAGCATGGCCGGCTGGAACGGCAGCAGGCCCAGGCCGCCCAGCGCGGCCCGCCGCTCGCCCAGCGACGACGGGCGGTAGGGCACCCCCAGCGCAGCGGCGAGATCCGCCGCCGTGAGCGCCCGGGAAGTGGTCAACTCGTACGTGCGGCCGCAGTGGGCGGCGGGATCGGCTGCCACCCGCACGGCCGCCTCGGCCAGGTCCTCCCGGGCCACCGCCGCCAGCGCGCCGGTGCCGAACGGGGCGCTGACCTCGCCGCCGAACGGGGCGGCCAGTTGGCCGAACAACTCGGCGTAGAGCCCGTTGCGCAGGATCGTCCACCCCAACCGGCTCTGCCGGAGCCGGCGCTCCGTCCACCGGTGGGCCAGCGCGAAGGTGAGATGGTCGCCGGCACCGACCAGGCTCGTGTAGACCACGTGCTCCACCCCGTGCCGCTCCGCGGCGGCGATCGCCCGGTCGTGGCGGGCGATGACGACGTCGTCCTCGCCGTAACCGGCGGAGACCAGCACCAGCACCCGTACGCCCGCCAGGTCCGGCCCCGCCGGGTCGTCGAGGTCCACGACGCGTCCGGCGGCGGCGAAGCGGTCGGGGGTACGGCTGCCGGCGAGCGGAGCCAGACCCCGCTCGACCAGCCCGGCGTGGACGAGGGAGCCCAGGTGCCCGCAGGCACCGGTGACCAACAGCATGATGAGCCTTCCGCGTGGTACCGAATCGGAACTAGCCTCATCGTCGGGAACCACGAAACCGACCACAAGGAGGCACTTCGATGTCAGCAGGGCACACGGCGGTAACCGACGTGCTGGCGCCGTGCGGCCTGCCGGAGCATCCCGACTGCGGGATCCGCGACGTGCTCGACCGCATCGGCGACAAGTGGTCCGTGCTCGCGATCGTCGAGCTCTCCTCCGGCGTCCGGCGGTTCCGGGAGCTGCAACGCGGCATCCACGGCATCTCGCAGCGGATGCTCACCCTGACCCTGCGCCGCCTGGAGCGCGACGGCCTGGTGCTGCGTACGGCGTATCCGACCGTCCCGGTGACCGTGACCTACGAGCTGACCGAGCGCGGCAGGAGCCTGACCGACCTGGTCCGGCAGCTGGCCGCCTGGTCGCTGGCGCACAAGGACGCGATCGCCGAGTCGCGGCACGCGTGGGACGCGGCGAACCCCGGATCCGCCGTCTCCTGACCGGGCGGGCCGTCACGCCGCGTCGGCGTAGCAGTCGACGACGGAGAGGTCCAGCGGGAAGCGGACCGGGGTGTCGCCGAAGAGCAGCGCCGCCGACCGCTCGCCGCACCGGGTCACCGCCTCGGCGACCGCGTCGGCCTGATCCGCCGGGCAGTGCACGATCACCTCGTCGTGCTGGAAGAAGACCAGCTCCGCCTCGGTGCCGGCGAGCTGGCCGCGCAGCGTCGCCAGCAGCGTGGACGCCCACTCGGCGGCGGTGGCCTGGATGACGAAGTTGCGGGTGAACCGCCCCCGGGAGCGGGCCGCCCGGGCCCGGGGCGACTGGGGGTCGCCGGCAGCGTCGACGTCGACGTCGCCGAACCCGGCCGAGCCGGGCGGGCAGGTGCGCCCCAACCAGGAACGCACGAGCCCGCCTGTCTCACCCGTGCGGGCCGCCGCCTCCACGTAGCCGAAGGCGGTCGGGTAGTGGTGCTTCAGCACCGCCAGCGCCGGCACCGCCGCCCCGCCGGTCTGCCCGTACATCGCGCCCAACAGGGCGACCTTGGCCCGGGGCCGGTCGCCACCGAAGGCGTCCCTGGCGAGGGCGGCGTAGAGGTCACCGGCGCCACCGGCGGCCGCGAGCCGGGCGTCGCCGGAGACCGCGGCCAGCACCCTCGGCTCCAACTGGCCGGCGTCGGCGACCACGAACCGCCAGCCCGGATCGGCCACCACCGCCCGCCGGATCACCTTGGGAATCTGCAACGCGCCGCCGCCCCGGGTGGCCCAGCGGCCGGACACCACCCCGCCCGGGACGTACTCCGGCTGGAACCGGCCGTCGCGCACCCAGGCGTCCCGCCAGGCCCAGCCGTGCGCCGTCCAGATCCGGTAGAGCTCCTTGTATTCCAGGACCAGGGGCACCGCCGGGTGGTCCACCTCGCGCAGCACCCAGGCCCGGGTGTTGGGCAGCTCCACGCCGGCCCGGGCGAAGGCCCGCAACAGCTCCGCCGGGGAGTCGGCGTGCAACTGGCGTACGCCGAACGCGTCGGCGATCCCCGCGGCCAGCTCGGCCAGCCGGCGGGGCGGGCCACCCACCGGCGACGGCTCGCCGAGCAGCTCGGCGAGGATCTCGTCGTGCACGTCGACCCGCCAGGGCAGCCCGGCGGCGCCCATCTCCACCGCGATCAGCGCACCGGCCGACTCGGCGGCGACCAGCAGCCGGAACCGGCCGGGATGCGCGGTCGCGGCGATCCGGGCGAGCTGGTCGGCGTGCACCCGAGTCAACGCGTCGACGCCGGGGCCGGGCGGGCCGGGCAGGGCCTCGAAGAGCGCGCCCTGCCCGTGGCCGGGCGGCTCGGCCGGGCGGGGCGGCGGGTCGGGCGGCACCGCCGAGCCGGTGAGCCGGGCCCAGGCGGCGGCGAACGAGCGGGGCTCGCCCCACCGGCCGGCGTGACCGAGCAGCAGGGCCTCGGTCAGCTCCACGTCGTGGCAGCGCTCGACCCGCACCCCGGCGCGCAGCAGGGCCGGATAGACCGACGCGCCGGAGGCCCACACCCAGCGTGGCCGCTGCGCCGCCTCACGCGCCGCGACGGCGGCGGCCAGGTCGGTGACCGGCTGCGCCGGGCCGGCGCGGCGACCGGCGGCGTCGAGGGGCTGCAACACTCCCCCGCCACGCTCGTCGGAGACCACCGCCACCAGCACGAAGGCGATTCTGCCCCGCCCCTGCGACACGCCGTGCGCCGGCCACCGCCGCGCTCCCGCCGTCGACCGTCTCCGCCGGATGCCGGCCGGTCCCGCCCCGCCAGGCCGACAGGCGTGCGGGCGACACGAAACGGGTCGGTGCGGCGGCGCCCGGCTCGGTAGCGTGGGCCGGTGCCGCCACGGATCCCCCATGCCGAGCCCGGGACCCCGGACCTCCGGGGGCCGCTGTGGTACCTGTGGTGGCTGGTCCGCTGCCAGCCGTGGCGGGTGCTGCGCGGCAGCCTGATCGGCACCGCCTGGATGACCGGGCTGTCGGTCCGGCCCTACCTGATCTCCCGGGCCGTCGACGACGGGCTGCGCACCGGTGACACCCGGGCCCTGGCCCTGTGGGTGGCGGCGATCGTCGTCGCCGGCATGGGGCTGTCCTATCTCGGCACCATGCGGCACCGCACGATGACCTTCATCCGGGAGGACGCGAAGGCCCGCTCGGCCGCCGTGGTGCTCCGCCAGCTTTCCCGGGTCGGCGCCGTGCTGCCCCGCCGGGCCGCCACGGGCGAGGTGGCCACCGTCGGCGGCACCGACATCGACCGGGCGGCGCACGCGCTGACGCTGACCGGGCCCGGCGTCGGCGCGGTGGTCGCGTACCTCGTGATCGCCGTCGTGCTCTGGTCGATCTCGCCGCTGCTCGCGCTCTGCGTGGTGGTGGGCGTGCCCTCGGTCGGTCTGGTCGTCGCTCCCCTGCTGCGCCGGCTGGAGCAGGCGGAGTCGGTCTACCGGCAACAGCAGGGCGAGCTGACGGCCCGCTCCGGCGACATCGTGGCCGGGCTCCGGGTGCTCGCCGGGGTGGGCGGCCGGGGCCTGTTCGCCCGCCGGTACGCGGCCCGCTCCCGCGACCTGCTCGTCGAGGGATACCGGGTGGGCGCCGCGAACAGCTGGATCGACGCGGCGACGGTGGCCGTACCCGGGCTGTTCCTCGCGGCGGTGGTGTGGCTGTCGGCCCGGATGGCGGTCACCGGGGACATCAGCGTCGGGGAGCTGGTCGCCGTCTACGGCTACGTCGCGACCCTCGTCGTGCCGGTCTGGTTCCTGCTGGAGGGCGGCCACCAGCTGATCCGGGGCCGGGTCGCCGCCCGCCGGATCGTCGCCCTGCTCGCCGTCACGCCGGACGACGTCGGCGGGCCGCGCACGACGCCGGCCCGCCTCGGCGCGGCGACGGTCCCCGGCACCCGGCAGCCGCCGGGCCCCGCCGCCCCGGGAGCGGCCCCGCTCGGCCCCGCCGCCCCGGGAGCGGCCCCCTTCAACTCCGCCAGCCCGGTGGCGGCTCCCCTCGGCCCGGCCGACCTGCACGACCCGTCGAGCGGGCTGACCGTCCGGGCCGGCCGCCTCACCGTGGTGGCCGCCGCCGAGCCGGCTGACGCCGTCGCGCTGGCCGACCGGCTCGGCAGGTACACCGTCAGCGACGCCACCTGGGGCGGCGTACCGCTGGCCGACGTCGGGCTCGACGAGGTGCGGGCCCGCGTCCTGGTCGCCGACCACGACGCGTACCTGTTCGCCGGGACGCTGCGGGAGGTGCTGCGCGGCGCCCGGGCCGACGTCGACCACCGACGGGTCGACGCGGCCCTGCACGCCGCGTCGGCCGAGGACGTCGTCGACGCCCTGCCGGACGGGCTCGACACCCCGCTGGACACCCGGGCCCGTTCCCTCTCCGGCGGCCAGCGGCAACGCGTCCGGCTGGCTCGGGCACTGCTCGCCGAGCCGGAGGTGCTGATCCTCGTCGAGCCGACCTCGGCGGTGGACGCGCACACCGAGGCCCGGATCGCCGAGCGGCTGCGCCGGGCGCGGGCCGGGCGGACCACAGTCGTGCTCACCACCTCGCCGCTGCTGCTCGGGCGGGCCGACGTGGTCGCCCACCTGGCCGCGGGCCGGGTCGTCGCCACCGGCGCGCATGCCGAGCTGCTCGACCGCGACCCGGGATACCGCCGGCTCGTGGCCCGGGGCGACGCCGACGCCGAGCAGGCGCTGCGGTGAGCGGGCTGCCCGTCGCCGACCGGGCCACCGTGCGCCGGGCGACCCGGGGCCTGATCGCCCGGGACCGGCGCGCCGTCGTAGTCGTGCTGGCGCTGCACGCGGCCGCCACGGTGGCAGGGCTAGCCCCGCCGTGGCTGCTCGGCACCATCGTCGACCGGGTGTCCGCGGGGGCCGGCGTCGCCACCGTCGACCGGCTCGCCCTGGCGATCGGCGGGGCCGTACTGGTGCAGACGTTGCTGTCGCGGTACGCGCAGTACGCCGGCCACCGCTTCGGCGAACGGGCCGTGGCCCGGCTACGCGAGGAGTTCGTCGAGCGGACGCTGAACCTGCCCGTCGGCGTCGTCGAGCGGGCCGGCTCCGGGGACCTGGCCACCCGCAGCTCGGTCGACGTGGCCACCGTCGGCCTCACGGTCCGGGACGTGGTGCCCATCATCGTCATCGCCTCGGTGCAGCTGGTGCTGCTGTTCGGGGCGGTCTTCCTGCTGCACCCGCTGCTCGGGCTCGTCGCGCTGGCCGGGCTGCCGACGATCGCTTTGGTGACCCGGTGGTACCTGCGGCGCGCCGGGCCGGCGTACCTGGCCGAGGGGGCGGTCGCCGCCGAGTTGACCGAGACGCTGACGAGCACCGCCGAGGGTGCCCGTACGGTCGAGGCGCTCCGCCTCGCCGACGAACGGATCGGCCACGGCACCGCGCGGATAGCCCGGGTCTGGGCCGCCCGGCGGAAGACCCTGGCGCTGCGTACGGTGTTCTTCAGCGTGGTGGAGGCCAGTCACCCGCTGCCCGTCGCCGCGCTGCTGCTGGTCGGTGGTCTCCTGCTCGCGCGGGACGAGGTGACCCTCGGCGCGGTGGTCGCCGCCGCGCTCTACCTGCAACAGGCGATCGACCCGCTGGACCGGATGCTCATGTGGACCGAGCAGGCGCAGCGCGGCTTCGCCTCGTTCGCCCGGGTGCTCGGCGTCGGCCAGGTGCCGCCGGAGCCGCCCGGCCGGGCCGCCGCGCCGACGGACGAGCGGCTGGTCGTCCGGGGAGCCCGGTTCGCGTACGCCGGCGGAGCCGACGTGCTGCACGGCGTCGACCTCGACGTGCGGCCCGGCGAACGGCTGGCGCTCGTCGGCCCGTCGGGGGCCGGCAAGTCCACCCTGGCCCGGCTGCTCGCCGGGATCGACGTGCCCCGGGAGGGCGTGGTCAGCGTCGGCGGCTGTCCCGTGACCGACCTGGACCCGGCCGAGCGGCGCAGGCGCATCGCCCTGGTCACCCAGGAGCACCACGTCTTCATCGGCTCGCTACGCGACAACCTCGCCTTCGCCGCCCCGGACGCCTCCGACGACCGGATGCACGACGCGCTGGCCACGGTCGGCGCCGACTGGCACGCCCGCCTGCCCGAGGGTCTCGACACCCTGCTCGGCGACGGGGCGCACCAGCTCGGCGCCGCCGAGGCCCAGCAGCTCGCGCTGGCCCGGCTGGTGCTCGCCGACCCGCACACGTTGATCCTCGACGAGGCGACCGCCGCCCTCGACCCGACCACCGCCCGGCGCACCGAGCGGGCCCTGGCCGCCCTGCTCACCGGGCGGACGGTGATCGCGATCGCGCACCGGCTCAACACCGCGCACGACGCCGACCGGGTGGCCGTGCTGGAGGGGGGCCGGATCACCGAACTCGGCAGCCACGACGACCTCCTCCGGGCCGGCGGCCCCTACGCCGCCCTGTGGCGTTCCTGGCACCCGTGACCCACCCGGGTCACTTCACCGCGCCCGAGGTGAGGCCCGACTGGATCTGCCGCTGGAAGATCGCGTAGACGATGATCATCGGAATGATGGCGATGGTCAGGGCGGCGAAGAGGCCGGACCAGTCGGCCTCGTAGCCGGCGTTCACCGAGATGTCCGCGATGCCCTGGGTGAGCACCCATTTCTCCTTGGCGTTGGAGAGCAGCACGAGCGGCAGCTGGTACTGCCCCCACTGGCCGATGATGTTGAAGATCCCGACGCTGATCAGGCCCGGCTTGGCCATCGGCAGCATCACCTGGAAGAACAACCGGGTGTGCGAACAGCCGTCGATCATGCCCGCCTCGGCGACCGACGACGGCAGGGTCTTGAAGAACGCGGCCAGGAAGAACACCGTGAACGGCAGCGAGTAGGCGATGTAGACCAGCACCACCCCCGTGTGGGTGTCCAGCAGCCCCAGGTTCTTCACCACGAAGAAGAGCGGCACCAGGGCGAGGAAGACCGGGAACGCCAGCCCCGAGACGAACAGGTAGTAGATCGCCCGGTTGCCCCAGAACTTGTAGCGCGCCAGCACGTACGCGGCCATCGAGCCGAACAGCATGGTGCCGAACGTGCTGCACGCCACCACGATCACGCTGTTCAGGAAGTAGCGGCCGACGTTCGCCTTGTTCCACGCCCGGGCGTAGTTCTCGAACCGAAGCTCCGCCGGCAGCGTCCACGGGCTGCTGAAGATCTCCGTGGTGTTCTTGAACGAGGCGAGGAAGGTCCACAGGATCGGCACGATCACGATCACCGCCCAGACCGCGAGCGCCACGTGCCCGAGGTTGGCGAACAGCCGTACCTCCGAGCGCCGGCGCCGGCCGCCGCTCCCACCCGCCGCGCCCGGCTTGACGTTCTTCGGCGGTAGCGCCGCCGGTGTCGGCGGCAGCGTCGTCTGCGGGTTCATCAGTACTCCACGCTTTCCCGCTTGGTCAGCCGCAGCGTCAACGCCGCGAACGTGAGGGTGAGGAAGAACAGCGCCACGCCCATGGCCGAGGCGTAGCCGTACTTCGAGTAGACGAAGGCGTTGCGGTAGATCTCCATGGCCAGCACCGTGGTCGCGCCGTCGGGGCCGCCGCCGTCCACCGAGAGCACCGAGACGATGGCGAACGCGTCGAACGCGGCGATGCCCAGGTAGACCCAGGCGACCTGGAGGGTGTCCCAGAGCAGCGGCAGGGTAACCCGGAAGAAGAGCGTCACCCGGCTCGCCCCGTCGATCTCGGCGGCCTCGTAGATCTCGCCGGGGATGGAGGCCATGCCCGCCGAGAAGAGCACCACGTAGAAGCCGACCGCCTGCCAGACCAGCACGGCGATGATCGACCAGAGCGCCAGGTTCGGCCGGACCAGGAAGAGCACCGGGTCGAAGCCGAGCTTCATCAGCACACCGTTGATCAGGCCGGACTCGTTCGGCCGGTAGACCGTTTGGAACAGCACCGCGATGATCGCCACCGCCAGGACCTGGGGGAAGAAGAACACCACCCGGTAGAACTTCGACCCCCAGACTCCCTGGCGCTGCCCGCCGCTGCTCTTCCCGCCCACGTTGAGCATGAACGAGAAGAACAGCGCGATGGCGATGGTGATCAGCGGCAGGGCAAGCAGCAGTACGCCGTGGTGCTGGACCGCCTTCCAGAAGTTGTCGTCGTCGAACAACCTCCGGTAGTTGTCGAAGCCCACCCACTGCGGGGCGGAGAACCCCCGCCAGTTGGTCATCGAGATCTGGAACGCCTGCGCGTACGGCGCGATGACGAAGACCACGTACAGCGTGACCGGGATGAAGAGGAACCCGATCACGAACGGATACTTGCCGTGCCGCATGACCCCCACGCTCCGATCAGCGCTTGAACTTGGTGATGGAGCTGTCCTTCTTGATCGCGTCGGCCCGCTTCTGGATGCGCTCCACGAAGGCGTCCGCCTTGATCCGGCCGAACATCAGCTCGTTGGTGGCGGTCCGCGCCTCCGTGTCGAGCTCCTTGTACCAGCCGTCGAAGTACATGTTGAACACGTCCTGGCCGGCCGCCTTGAGCGCGGCCTGCGAGCTGGCCACACCGGGCGGGAAGGCGAAGCCGTCCGAGCCGGCGGTGACCACGGTCGGGGCCTTGACCGTCTCGGTGAAGCCCTTCGCGCCCGCCACCGAGAGCATCCGGCGCATGTACTCCAGGCCGCCCTTGGGGTTCTTGCTCTTGGCCGAGACGAAGTAGCCCTCACCGGCGGTCGCCCGCAGCGCCGTCGCCGGCAGCTTGTCCGACGCGGACAGGCTCGGCACCGGCATCAGCTGGTAGTCGAAGCCGGACGGGGTGTCCTTCTTCTGCTCGCCCTCCAGCCAGTCGCCGCTGGGGTAGAACGCCAGCTTGTACTGGTTCTGCCGCAGCTGCACGTCGGTGTGCTTGAGCCCCTCGAAGCTCTTGTCGACGTACTTGGCGCCGATCTCGGCCCACGCCGCGGCGGCCTGCTTGACCGCGTCCTGCTGCCAGGCGCCGTCCTCCAGGTTGTCGATGTTCTTGAGGACGTCCGTGCCGCCGATCTTGGCCGCGTGGGTGAGGATCACGTTCCACTGGTAGTACGCCGCGTTCGCCCCGGCGTAGCCGTACGGGGTGATGCCCTTGGCCTTGATCTTGTCGAGCAGGGCGGTGAACTCGGACCAGTCCTTCGCCGGCGCCCAGCCGTTGTCCTTGAACAGCTTGCCCGAGTACCAGATGCCGAAGACGGTGGAGACGTAGTACAGGACGTACGGCTTGCCGTTGAAGGACCCGACGTCGACGGTGCCCGGCACCACGGTGTCGCGGACCTTCTTGTTCGGGTCGTCGACCGACGGGGCGTCCCACAGCTCGGTGAGGTCCTGGAGCTGGCCGTCGGCGACCAGGGCGCCGAAGTCCATCATCTTCTCGCCGGAGTTGTTCACGAACTCCGGCGGGTTGCCCGAGGCGAACCGCGGCTGGAGCACCGTGGACACGGCCTGCGTCGACTGGTGCTTGATCTCGGCCTTCGGGAACGCCGTCTTGTACAGCGGCTGGTGCACGTCGGTGGCGTACTTCTCGCCGTAGCCACCGTTGAAGATGACCACCTCGATGGCGGCGTCCTCGGCGACGCCGAGCGGGTTGGTGGCGCTCTTGGTGCCGCCGGTGACCTGCTCGTTCTCCTCGTCGCCGCCGCTGGTCGCGCAGGCGCTCAGCAGGCCGACGGCCGGAGTGGCGAGCAGGCCCACCGCGGCGGCCCGGCGCAGCACGGTCCGGCGGCTCAGGTCGGCCGGGTTGTCGGGGGTAATCGACATCGTCGTCTCTCCTTGGGATGTTCGGGTCAGGCGGTTCGCCGGAGACGCCCGGCGTACCGCGACTCGAGGGCGTGGTTGTGCTCGTCCCCGCCGGGGACGTTGGCGGAGAGGTAGATAGGGGGCACCTCTCCGGCCTGGTGGAACCGTCGTACGACCTCGGCGGTCAGCAGCTGCGCCAGCAGCGCCGCGGTGACCGAGGAGACCGCACAGACCGCGCCGCCGCCCTCGAGCGGCAGCAGTGCGTCGCCGTACGGCGCGCCGTTGTCCAGCACGACGTCGGCGAGATCGGCGAGCCGCCGGCCGGACGGGTGCCGGGGGGCGACCCGTGCGGTGTGCGCGACCGAGGTGACCGCGATCAGCGGGTGGCCACGCCGGGTGACCAGCTCCGCCAGCTCGACCACCGAGCCGTTGATGCCGGACTGGGACGCCACCACGAACACGTCCCGCGGCTGCGGGTCCGCCAGCGCGTAGAGCTGGTGGGCGATGGCGGGGTCGCGTTCCAGCTTCGGGTCGGCGAGCACGTCACGCGGCGCGTCGCCGTGCAGCACCAGGTCGTGCAGGGAGAGCCGGTTGGTGGGCACCAGTCCGCCGGCCCGGGCGACCAGCTCCGCGGCGAACGCCTCGGAGTGGCCGGCGCCGAACGCCTGGAGCACCCCGCCGGAGCGCAGGCTGTCGGCGATCAGGTCGGCAGCGGCGCCCACCCCGTCGGCGCTGGCGTCGACCAGGCGGTCGAGCACCGGGCGGACGGCGTCGGCGTACCCCTGGGCGCTGATCATGCGGTGGCCCCCTTCGCGGCCTTGTGCCCGTCGACGGCCTGGGCGGTACGCCGGAAGGCCGCGTGGGCGCGGTCGTGGGTGCGTTGCGCGACGGCGATGTAGAGCAGGTCGAGCACGACCAGCTGCGGGTGCCGGGCGGAGAGGGCGTCGGGGCGGAACGTGGTGGCCTGGCTGGCGGTGAGCAGCACGATGTCGGCCAGCTCGGCCAGCGGCGAGCGCGGGAAGCCGGTCAGGGCCAGCGTGGTGGCGCCCCGGCTGCCCGCCTCGGCGAGCATCTCGATGGTCTCCCGGGTCTGGCCGGTGTGCGAGATGCCGAGCGCCACGTCGCCCTGACGCAGCAGGGCGGCGCTGGCGAGGCCCTCGTGCACGTCGTTCCAGGCCCAGGCCGCCACCCCGATGCGGTGCAGGCTGAACTGCATCTCCTCGCCGACCAGCGCGCTGCCGCTGGCGCCGAAGATGTTCACCCGGGACGCCCCGGCGATGGCGACGGCGGCCCGTTCCACCTCGGCGAGGTCGAGCAGCGCGGCCGTGTCGTGCATGGCGCGGGTGTCGGCGGCCATGATCTGGTCGAGGACCCGGGAGAGGGGGTCACCGGGCTGGATCTCGCGCCCGATGTCGACGGTCCAGCCCGCCGAGCGGGCCCGGCCGGTCTCGGCGGCGATCCCCAGCCGCAGGTCGGCGTAGCCCTCGAAACCCATCGCCCGGCAGAACCGGGTGATGGTCGCCGGGGAGGTGCCGCTACGCTCGGCCAGCTCCACGATGGTCGCGCGGGCGGCGGCCTCCGGGTCGCTGAGTACGTGCTCGGCGACCCGGCGCAGCGCACCCGTCAGCTCGCCCACGCCGGCCCGGACCCGCGCCAGGACGCCGTCGGAGGCGACCCCCAGCGCGCCCCGTCGGTCGACCGCGCCGGCGTCGACCACCGCGGTCCCCGCGGAGGTGTCCACCTCGTGATCAACCATGGGACGCCTTTCGGAAAAGAGTGTTAACTGTTAGTGGTAAAAGTTCTTACTGAAGGCCCCTCCGTGTCAAGACCGTGGGCGAAGTTTTCAAACTGTTACCTGGCGCACACGCTCGGAACCGGTCCGGCTCTTGCCCGGCGCCGCCGGGCCGACCAGCATGAACGCGGCATCGATCTCAAGGAGTGGGTGCGGATGTCCGACACCGTCGTGGTCGGTCTCGACATCGGGGGTACGTCCACCCGGGCGACCGCGCTGACGCTGAACGGTCAGCGGTTGGGCAGCGGCCGGGCGGGCGGCGGCAACCCCACCAGCCACGGCGCCGAGCGGGCCGCCGGCGAACTCCTGGCCGCCCTGCGGGAGGCGCTCGCCGACGTCGACCCCGCCCGGGTGCGGGCCGGCACCATCGGCCTGGCCGGGGCGGCCCGGCTGCTCGCCGATCCGGCCGGTCGGGACGCCTTCGACCGGGCCTGGCGCGACGCCGGCCTGCGCTGCCCCTACGCGGTGCACGGCGACGCGCTGGTCGCGTACGCGTCGGGCACCGCGAGCCCCGAGGGCACGGTGCTCATCGCCGGCACCGGGGCGATCGCCGCCAGAGTCGGCGAGATGCGGCTGGACCGGGTCGCCGACGGTCACGGCTGGCTGCTCGGCGACGCCGGATCGGGCTTCTGGCTGGGCCGCGAGGCGGTCCGCCGGCTCCTCGCCGACCTGGACCAGGCCCGCACGCCCGGCCCGCTGGCGACCGCCGTACTCACCGAACTGCTCGGCTCCGCCGAGGTGGCGGCCCGCCCCCGGGACACCGTCGACGTGCTGGTCCAGACGGTGACCCGACGACCCCCCGTGGAACTGGCCCGGCTGGCGCCCCTGGTGGTCGCCGCCGCCGTCGACGGTGAACCGGTCGCCGGCGCGCTGATCGAGGAGGCCGCCGCGCACCTGGCCGAGAGCACGGCACGGATCCGCCCGACCGGCGACACCACCCCGATCGTGCTCGGCGGCGGCCTGCTGACCGGCGCCACCCCGCTCGCCGCGGCGGTGCGGGCCGAGGTCGGCCGGCGGTGGCCGGACGCCCCCCTGCGCTCGGCCGGCGACGGCGCCGCCGCGGCAGCCTGGCTCGCCGCGCGGAACCTGCCCGAGGTGACCGAACCGGCAGCCCTGCACGCCCTCCTGGTGCCACCGACCTCCTGACCGGCCCCGGCACCCGTCCACGCCACCGGTGGGGACGACGAGTCTGCGACACGGCGGGACCACGCGGCGGCTCGAGGCGGCGCAGTGCGGCGCGGCAGCAGAGCGGCAGGGCGGCGCGGCAGAGCGGCAGAGCGGCAGGGCGGCGCGGCGGCGGCACCGACTGGCCATGGTCGTCCACCACGCGGCAGGGCAGCGACCTGCTCGCGCGGTCGCTGTCGAGCTGCCCCATCCATGAGACCAAACGTCGCCGGACGCCCACCCCGCGGTGCCATCACCAGCGCGGCCCACGCGACCAGCGCAACCGACGTGGTGCCGCTCAGTCCCGCCGCACCAAACCCAGCACCTCGGCAGGCCGCCTCGCGGCCCGCCGGATCAAACGCAACCGTCACGCCGCGTCAGCGGAACCGTCACGACCTGTCAGTATCGGCACCGGACTGCCCCGCACCGCAGGAACGTCGGCTGCCGCAGTCGTGCCGGGCACGCCCGGAGACAACGCCGGCAAGCGCCGTCCCGCTCGGCTCACCAACGCGACCCGCGTCGACAGCAACCACGCCGCCCTGGCGCGGACCGCCGCCACAGGGGCACCCGGCGGGTGCGCCGAAGCGAGCGCGAAGAAGACGCCGGTCCGACCCGGCGCATCGGCCCGACGCACCCACACGGCGTGATCCCGCAGGTGGGGCAGTTCGCAAGACGCCGGTCCGACCCGGCGCAGCGGCCCGACGCACCCACACGGCGTGGTCCCGCAGGTGGGGCAGTTCGCAAGACGCCGGTCCGACCCGGCACAGCGGCCCGACGCACCCACACGGCGTGGTCCTACGGATGGGGCAGCTCGACAGCGACTACGCCGCAACCCGTCGCCCGCCCCTGTCGTCGGTCAGGGGCGGGCAGACGACCGGGCGAGCCGCGTCCGCCGCTCGATCCAGTGATCGGTAACGGACGCGGCTACTTGAGCTGGCCGGCGGTGAGGCCGGACTGGACCTGACGCTGGAACATGATGTAGACCAGCAGCACCGGGATCACCGCGATGGTGAGACCCGCGAAGAGTTGGGCGTAGTCGCCGGCATATCCCTGGTTCACCGAGAGCGCGGCGAGGCCCTGGGCGAGCACCCACTTGGACTCGTCGCCCTGCATCAGCACCTGGGGCAGCAGGAACTGGTTCCAGTGGTTGAGGAAGTTGAAGATGCCGACGCTGATCAGTCCCGGACGCGCCATCGGCAGCATCACCTGGAAGAAGAGCCGGAAGTGACCGCAGCCGTCGACCAGGGCCGCCTCCGCGACGGTGGTGGGCAGCGTGCGGAAGAAGGCGGTCAGGAAGAAGACCGTGAACGGCAACGAGTAGGCCGCGTAGACCAGGATCAGCCCTGTCCAGGTGCCGAAGAGACCGGCGTTGCGCACCACGAAGAACAGCGGCACCAGGGCGAGGAAGACGGGGAACATCAGCCCGCCGACGAACAGGTAGTAGACGACCTGCTTGCCCCGGAACTCGTAGCGGGCGAAGACGTACGCGGCGGTGGCGCCCATCAGCATGGTGAGGGTGACCGAGCCGGCCACCACCACCATGCTGTTGAGGAAGTACTGGCCGATGTGCGCGCCGCTCCAGGCCCGGGCCCAGTTGTCGAAGCGCAGCGCGCCCGGCAGCCCCCACGGGTCGGCCAGGATCTCCGCGTTGCTCTTGAACGAGCTGATGAACATCCAGAGCAGCGGCAGCACGGTCAGCGCGCCCCAGAACATCAGGAAGCCGTGCGACAGCACGTTGGCGACGCCGAGCTCGCGGCGTACCGGGCGGTCGGCCGGGCCGGGGGCCTCGGCAGCCGGCGCCGTCTGGGCGGGCCTGTCCAGAGTCGTCACGAGTACTCGATCCTGTCTCGCTTGCTGGCCCGCAGCGCCAGCACCGCCACCGTGAGGGTCAGGAAGAACATCACCACGCCGATCGCCGAGGCGTAGCCGAACTTGGTCTCGCTGCCGAACGCCGTGTCGTACATCCGCACGCCGATGACGTCGGTGGAGAAGTTGGGGCCGCCGTTGGTCATCAGCTGCACCAGGATGAACCCGTCCAGCGCGAAGATGGCGAGGTAGACCCAGGCGACCTGGACGGTGTCCCAGAGCAGTGGGATGGTCACCTTCCGCAGCGTGGTCAGCCGGGATGCGCCGTCGAGCATGACCGCCTCGTAGATCTCCTTCGGGATGGCCGACATGGCCGCGCCGAACAGCACCACGTAGAAGCCGACGTTGCTCCAGATCATCACCGCGAGGACGCACCAGAAGGCGGTCTTCGGGTCACCGAGCCAGGTGGGCGCGGAGAGCCCGACGCTGTTCAGGGCGCTGGTGAGCAGGCCGCTGTTCGGGTGGTAGACCTCCTTCCAGAGCAGCGCGATGATCACGACCGAGAGCACCTGCGGGAAGAAGTAGACCGTGCGGTACAGGGCCGAGCCGCGTACCCCGCTGACCCCCGCCCGCCCCTTCCGGCCACCCATGTTGAGCATGGTGGCGAAGAACAGGCCGAGCACGATCGTCAGCACCGGCACCAGCGCCAGCAGGATCGCGTTGTTCTTCAGCGCGTTCCAGACGTAGTCGTCGTTCCAGAGCGTCTTGAAGTTCGCCAGCCCCACCGAGTTGGCGTCGGCCGAGTAGCCGAGCCAGTCGGTCGTGGAGATCTGGAACGCCTGCAGGTACGGCGACACGACGAAGATGACGTAGAGCAGCACCGGCGGCACCAGGAAGGTGACGATCAACGGGTACTTGCCATGTCTCACGATGAGGTCCTACCTCTTCAACGGCGGCCCGGTGGGAGCGGTTCGCCCGCTCCCACCGGCCGGGGTGTCAGGCGGCCCGCTTGTACTTCTTGATCGAGCTGTCCTGGGCGATCGAGTCCGCGCCCTTCTGGCACTGGTCCAGGAACTCCGCCGGGCCGATCCGCCCGCTGAAGAACTCGCCGCACGCGGCGTCGACCAGGTTGCGCTCCAGCTTGCGGTAGTAGTTGTTGTAGACCCAGTTGAAGCCGTTGGCGCCGGACGCCTCCAGCGACTTCACCACCGTGCTCAGCCCGAACGGCAGCTCGACGCCCTCGCTGGCGCCGGCCACCACGGTCAGGCTGGAGACCTTCTTGGTGAAGTCCTGTGCGCCCTTCTTGGAGAGCATGGTCCGGAAGAACTCCAGGCCACCGGCGACGTTCTTGGCCTTGGCCGGGACCATGAACGGCTCACCCGCGGTGCCCCGGACGGCCTCGAACGGCAGCTTGTCGCCGCTGCCGAGGCTCGGGGTCGGCTGGATGGTCATGTTGAACCCGGCCGGGGTGACGTCCTTCTGCTCGCTCTCCAGCCAGGAACCGCAGGAGATGAAGGCGGCCTTGCCCTGGCACCACGCGGTCTGCGACTGCTTGTGGTCGAGGCCGGGCGAGCCCTCGAGGATGTACTTGTCCTTGACGATCTGGTGCCAGGCGTCGGCGGCGGCCTTCATCGCGTCGGACTTCCAGGCGTTGGGCTCCAGGTTGTCGATCGCGGTGGCGACCGAGGGGCCGCCGAACTTGATCGCGGTGGAGATCAGCGGCCAGCTCATGTAGCGCGGGTGCAGGCCGGCGTACGTCCAGGGGGCGATGCCGGCGGCCTTGATCTGCTTGCACAGCGCGATGTGCTCGTCCCAGGTCTTGGCGTACTCCCACTTGCGCTCGGTGAAGAGCTTGGTGGAGTGCCAGATGCCGTAGACGGTGTAGGTGTAGTTCATCACCAGGAACTTGCCGTCGTACGAGCCGACCTCGACGGCGCCCGGCAGCAGGGTGTCCTTGACCGTCTTGCCCGGGATGTCCAGGCTCGGGGCGGCGAGCAGCTCGCCCAGGTCGGCGATCGCGTTCTGGGAGACCAGGCCGTTGAAGTCGATCTGGTTGGCGCCCGAGTTGTTGACGACGTCGGGCGGGGTGCCGTCGACGAAGCGCGGCTGGAGGGTCTTGCTGATCTCCTGCGTCGCCGAGTGGTTGATCTTCGCCTTCGGGTACTTCTCGGTGTACATGGCCTCGTGGGCCTTCGCGTACTCCTCGCCGAAGCCGCCGTTGAAGATCACCACCTCGAGGGGCGCGTCCTCCTTGACCCCGAGCGGGTTCTGCTCGCTCTTGGTGCCCTTGTAGGTCTCCGCGTCGCCCTTGTCGTCGCCGCCGCCGGTGGCGCAGCCGGCCAGCAGGCCGGCGGCAGGGGTGGCCAGCAGGCCGGCGGCGGCGCTACGCCGCAGGATGTCACGCCTGTTCATGGTCTCTCCTCGGATCCGGTCCGGGCGGTCGCCGGATGGGGGTAGGCGACCGCCGCACGAGGCGCAGGGGGAATTTGTCTTCAGTTCGCAATATGTTGCTGAAGAATTTCTACGGCAGGTCGGCGCGGGTTTCAACCCCCGGGGACCGAACCGTTATCAGCACCGGCCAGTCCGAGCCTGACATACCCTCGGACCCATGCGCCGCCTGCGGCAACTCGCCGCGCGCACCCCCGCTGGTCGGCAACGTTACGTCGACCTGCTCCGGGCGCTCGCCATCTGTATGGTCGTTCTCGGCCACTGGTCGGTTGCCGCGATCGGCGAGGACGCCACCGGCCGTCCGACGGGGCGCTCGGCGCTGCCGGAGCTGCCGTGGGCGTACCCGCTCACCTGGGTGGCCCAGGTGATGCCGATCTTCTTCCTGGTCGGTGGTTACGCCAACGCCGCCTCGCTGGCCGCCCGCCGGGCGGCCGGCGTCGACGCCACCGCCTGGCTGCTGGGCCGGGGCGCCCGGCTGCTGCGCCCCACGACCGCGCTGGTGCTGGTGATCGCCGCCGGCGCCGCCCTCGCGTCGCTGGCCGGTGTCGAGGCGACGCTGGTACGGACCGTCGGCTGGTTCGCCACGATCCCGCTCTGGTTCCTCGCCGCCTACCTGGTCGTGGTGCCGCTGACCCCGGTGATGTACGCCCTGCACCGGCGTTTCGGCCTGCTCGTCCCGGCGGCGCTGGCCGCGCTCGTCGCCGCGGGCGACGTGGGGCGGGCGCTCGGCCCAGCCGAACTGGCGCTGCCGAACTACCTGCTCGGCTGGCTGGCCGTCCACCAGCTCGGCATCGCCTGGCGCGCCTCCGACGCCGACACCGACGCCGGCACCGGGCCGCCCCGAACGCGCGACGCCGACACCGGCACCGGGCCGCCCCGAACGCGCGACGCCGACACCGACACCGACACCGGGCCGCCCCGGGCGCGCCGCGCCGGCGCGGTGGCGCTGCTGGGCGGGCTGGCCGCCACGGTGCTGCTGACCACCGTCGGGCCGTACCCGGTAGCCATGCTCAACGTGCCGGGCGAGCGCTTGGACAACGCCGCCCCGCCCAGCCTGGCCCTGCTGACCCTGACCGTCGCCCAGTTCGGGGCGGTCCTGCTGCTGCGCGCACCCGCGGAACGCTGGCTGCGCCGCCCCCGCCCCTGGCAGGCGGTGATCGCGGTGAACGCGGTCGTGCTCACCGTCTTCCTCTGGCACCTGGCCGCCGCGATCCTGCTGGTCGGCGCGCTGGACGCGGCCGGGTGGCTGCCGACCCCGCCGGTGGGGTCGGCAGCCTGGCTGGCCTGGCGCGTGCCCTGGGTCCTGATGCTGACCGTGGTGCTGGCAGTGCTGGTCGCCGTCTTCGGCCCCGTCGAGGCCCGCACCGGCCGCACCGGCCGCACCACCCGCGCCGGCACCGGTCGCCGGGCGACCGGTGGGCCCGCCGCCGGGGTCGCCCCCGGTCACGGGCCGACGCGGCGCGCCGCCGCGCGCACCGCGCTCACCGCCGCCGGTTTCGCGGCCGTGGTGTACGCCCTGGTGGTCAACGCCGAGACGCCGAGGTCTGCGCCCGAGCCGCTGGGTATCCCGGTGCCGGCGCTGCTGGCGTACCTGGCCGGGGCCGGCACCCTGCGGCTGCTCAGGTCTGGGTGGGGAAGCCAAGGTTGACCCCGCCGTGCCGGGGGTTCAGCCAGCGGCTGGTGACCACCTTGCCCCGGGTGAAGAAGCGCACCCCGTCCTCGCCGTGCGCGTGCAGGTCGCCGAAGAGCGAGGCCTTCCAGCCGCCGAAGGAGTAGTACGCCATCGGCACCGGGATCGGCACGTTGACGCCGACCATGCCCGCCTCCACCTCGTGCTGGTAGCGCCGCGCCGCGCCACCGTCGTTGGTGAAGATCGCCGTGCCGTTGCCGTACGGGTTGGCGTTGACCAACTCCACCGCCTCGTCGAAGGAGCCGACCCGCACCACGCTGAGCACGGGGCCGAAGATCTCGTCGGTGTAGATCGACATGTCCGTGCGGACGTGGTCGAACAACGTCGGGCCCAGCCAGAACCCGCCCGGGTCGCCGTCCGGCTCGACCTCCCGGCCGTCCACCACCGGCACCGCCCCGGCGGCCACCCCGGCCGCGACGTACGACCGGACCCGGTCGGCGTGCGCGGCGGTGACCAGCGGGCCCATGTCGCAGCCGCGCCGGCCGTCGCCGGTGCGCAGCCGCCGGATCCGTTCGGCGATCCGGGGGACCAGGGCGTCGGCGACCGGCTCCACCGCGACCAGCGCCGAGATGGCCATGCACCGCTCCCCCGCCGAGCCGAACCCCGCGTTGACCGCCGCGTCGGCGGCGAGGTCCAGGTCGGCGTCGGGAAGCACCACCATGTGGTTCTTCGCACCGCCCAGCGCCTGCACCCGCTTGCCGGCGGCGGTGGCGCGCTGGTGGACGTGCCGGGCGACCGGGGTCGAGCCGACGAACGACACCGCCCGCACACCCGGATGCTCCAGCAGGGCGTCCGCGGCCTCGGCGTCGCCGTTGACCACGTTCAGCACCCCGTCGGGCAGGCCCGCCTCGGCGAACCACTCCGCCAGCAGCAGCGCCGCGCTCGGGTCCTTCTCGCTCGGCTTGAGCACCACCGCGTTGCCGCAGGCCACCGCGATCGGCAGGAACCACAGCGGCACCATGGCGGGGAAGTTGAACGGGGAGATCACCGCGACCACGCCGAGTGGCTGCCGCAGGCTGTACGAGTCGACCTCGGTGGAGACGTTCTCGCTGAACCCGCCGCGCAGCGCCGAGGGGATCCCGCAGGCGTACTCGACGATCTCCAGGCCGCGCTGCACCTCGCCGGCGGCGTCGGCGAGCACCTTGCCGTGCTCGGCGGTGATCACCTCGACGAGCCGGTCCCGCCGCGCGTGCACCAGCTCCCGGAAGGCGAAGAGCACCGCCGTGCGCCTGGCCAGCGACACGTCCCGCCACGCCCGGGCCGCGCGCTCGGCGGTCTCCACCGCGACCGCGACGTCCGCCGCCGAGGCCAGCTCCACCCGGGCGGTACGCCGGCCGGTGGCCGGGTCGAAGACGTCGCCGTACCGGGTCGACGTCCCGGTGATCCGCTTGCCGTCGACGAAGTGACCGATGACGGCCACGCCGTCGTCCGCCGCGCTCACCCCGCCACCTCCGCCGCGACGCTGGACCGGATGGCCTCGACGAGGATCGCCAGCCCCTCGCGGGCCTCGTCCTCGGTGAGCGTCAGCGGCGGGCCCATCCGCAGCACGTTGCCGTACAGGCCGCCCTTGCCGGCCAGCAGCCCACCGGCCCGGCACGCCTCGAACACCCGGCCGGTCAGCGCCGGGTCCGGCTCGGCCGTGCCGGGGCGGACGAACTCGACGCCGAGCATCAGTCCCTTGCCGCGTACCTCCGCGACGTGGTCGAGGTCGCCCACGGCGGCGCGCAGGCCGTCGGCGATGATCGCGCCGGTGCGGGCCGCGTTGGCCTGGAGGTCGTGGTCGAGCAGGTAGTCCAGCACCGCGTTGCCGGCGGCGGTCGAGACCGGGTTGCCGCCGAAGGTGGAGAAGCTGATCGCCGGCACGGACTCCAGCACGTCCGCGCGGCCCACCACCCCGGCCAGCGCGAAGCCGTTGCCGATGCCCTTGGCGAAGGTGAGCAGGTCCGGCGTGACGCCGTGCGCCTGGTAGCCCCAGAAGTGCTCCCCGGTGCGCCCCCAGCCGGTCTGCACCTCGTCGGAGACGAACAGGATGCCGTGCTCGTCGAGGACCTTCTTCCAGGCGGCGAAGAGCCCGTCCGGCGGGTGCACGAAGCCGCCCACGCCCTGGATCGGCTCGGCGATCAGGCAGGCCACGTCGCCGGAGGTCTGCGTGGCGAGCACCTCGCGCAGGTCCTCCACCGCCGCCTCGACCCGGTCGTCCTCGCCCAGCCGGGCCAGCAGGCCGCGCAGCCGCTCGCCGGAGTGCAGCCAGGCCACCTGGAGCGGATTGAGCGAGCTGGCCGTCCAGTTCCGGTTGCCGGTGACACCCATCGCCGCGTACGACCGGCCGTGGTAGCTGTTGCGCACGGCGAGGATCTGGTGCGACCGGCGGTGGTTGGTGGCGACCAGCAGCGCCGCCTCGTTCGCCTCGGTGCCCGAGTTGGTGAAGAAGACCCGGGCGTCCGGGATGCCGGAGAGCCGGGCGACCTTCTCGGCCAGCTCGACCTGCTGCCGGATCAGGTAGAGGGTGGAGCTGTGCACGATGCCGGTGCGCAACTGCCGCTCGACGGCCTCCCGGACCTCCGGGATGTCGTAGCCGAGCATGTTGGTCAGCACTCCGCCGAAGAAGTCGAGGTAGCTGCGGCCCTGCGCGTCGGTGACCCGCCGTCCGGAGCCGGCGACCAGCTCGATCGGCTCGTCGTAGTAGAGCGGCATCCAGGACGGCAGAACGGCCCGGTGCCGGGCCAGCAGGTCGTCGGTCATCGTCGCACCTCTCAGCGGCGTTCGCGGTAACCGCACGCTTCCACCAAGGGCGGACGGGGACAAGAGTCACTGTGTAGCGCGGCGGCGCACCGCACCTGACAGCGCGTCAACCGCCGCTACGGTTTCCGGGGCCTGGTTCACCGATGACCCGGGTTTCGGTGGCCGGCAGCTCGTCGGACGACTCATTCCGCAGCGCTCCCCGACGAGCACGGATCGGTCAACGGCCATACCCTGGGTCGGTCCGCCATTGACGGGTCCGCCGTTGACGAGGAGGTGCGCCGGTGCGGGTGCAGGAGACGATCGCCGAGCTGGAGCGGGTGGCCGCGACGGACGTCGGTCGGGGCAGCGGGAAACTGGCCGTGCCGGCGGCGGGGGGCCTGCTCGCGGCGGCCCGGTCGATCGCCGAGCATCCCGCGCCCGACGCGATCGTGCTCACCGGCTTCTTCATTCCCGCCGCCGACCCGGCGGCGGCCGCGACCGACGGGCCGATCGGGGCGGTCCAGGTCGCCGCCGCGCTGCGTGCGCTGGGCGGCCGGGCCCGACTGCTCACCGATGCCCCGTGCGCGCCCGTGATCGAGGCGGCGCTGGCCGCCGCCGCGCCCGACGTCCCGCTGGACGTGGCGCCGCTGCAGGGGTACGACGCCTGGGCGGACGCCGCCGCGCGGCGGTACGGGGCGGTGACCCACCTGGTCGCCTGCGCGCGGGTCGGCCCCGGCGTCGACGGCCGGCCCCGCAACATGCGCGGCGAGGACATCGGCGCGCACACCGCGCCCCTGGACCGGCTCTACGCCGCCGGGTCCGGCTACCGGGTGGGCATCGGCGACGGCGGCAACGAGCTGGGCATGGGCCGGCTGCCGGCGGAGTTGGTCGGGCGGGTGGTGGACCGTGGCGAACGCATCCGGTGCGTCGTCGACTGCGACGCGCTGCTCGTCGGCGGCACCTCGAACTGGGCCGCCGCCGCGCTGGTGGGCGCGCTGGCGGTGCTGCGCCCCGACGTGGCCGCCCTGCGCGACCTGCTCCGCCCCGACTGGTCGTACGACGTGCTGACCGCGATCGTGCTGCACGCCGGCGCGGTGGACGGCGTACGCCGGCGGGCCGAGCTCAGTGTGGACGGCCTGGACTGGTCCGCGTACGCCAAGCCGCTGGCCCGGATCGCGGAGCTGGTCGATCGGGCCGGGTGACGCGCCGGGGTCGGCGCAGCGGCAGGTGCAGGGCGGCGGCGATCAGGGCGAACCCGGCCCACCCGCCGGCCATGGCGGCGCCCGGCGACACGTCCTGGAGGTAGTGGTAGCAGGTGAGGAAGCCGACCAGGGCGAGGCTGTTGCGGGCGAAGTGCCGGCTGAACTCGACCAGCTCGCGCCGGGCCTCGATCGCTACCAGCACCCCGGAGTAGGGGAAGGTCACCACCATCCCCCGCAGCAACTGGCCGAGCAGCCCGGTGAGCAGCGCGCCCACGAAGATGACCGCCAGCTTGGCCGGGGCGGACAGGCCGTCGCGCCGCGGCTCGACCGGCTCGGCTCCGGGCGACGGCGCCCCGTCGGCGGGCACGGGGGCGGGGGCGGCATCGGAGGGCCCCGCGCGGCGGCGCAGCACGGCCATCGCCGCCAGCCAGAGCAGGACCGAACCCGCCAGCGCCGGCTCGAACGGCACCGGGACCGCCAGCAGCACCGCGCTCAGCGCCACGTAGACGGCGACGCCGGCCAGGTCGGCGAGGAGGATCGGCCAGCGCCACCGGTGGTGGGTCAGCGCCACGGTGACGAAGAAGAGGTTGAGGCCGAGCACGCCGAGCAACTGGGCACCGTCCACCCGGTGGCCGGTGGTCACCAGCGCGAGGGTCATCGGCAACGGCAGGCTGTAGACGAACGCCCGCAGCCGTACGGAGCGGATCAGGCTGACCGCCCAGACCACCGCCGTCACGAGCAGGACGGCACTCCACGTCATGGTCGGCCCGCCCCGGGCAGGCTGGCGTCGCTCACTGGTATGTCGCCTCCCGCGCGCACGTGGCGAAGGCGGTACGCAGCCGCTCCAGGTCGCCCGGGTTGACGGAGAACTGGTTCAGGCTGATCTCACCGTGCGCGCTCATCGTCGGTTCCCAGGCACTCGTGCCGTCCCAGAGTGCCAGATTGACGTGCAGGTCGGGGCGGACGGTCCCCCAGCGCAGCAGGCCCACCCGCACCCCGGCCCGCCGCTGCGTCTCCACCAGTTCGGACAGCTCGTCGGAGATTCCCGCGTGGACGAAGATACGGATGATCCGCACCCCCCTGCCCAACGCCTCCACGTTGGCCGCCCAGTAGCTGCGGCCGACGTCACTGTGCCACCAGCTCAGCTCGCCGCTGGCCCGGGGCATCACGTGGGTCACCGCGTCCATGGACCCGACGCAGTCCCGCAGACCGGCGAACAGGTCCTCGTAGTCCTCGCCCGAGCGGATGATCCGGCCGGCCCGCAGTTGCTCGGTCTCGACCCGGAACCGGTCGAAGCGGCGGCGGGCCTCCTCGGCGATCCGGGTGCCCGGGTGGGCCTCCGCGGCCTCCCTGGCGGCGGTCACCAGCGGCGGCACCGCGTGCACCAGCCACGGCGGGCCCTCCAGCAGCGTACGCAGGTGGAACCGGCGCTCCGCGCGGGCCAGCGAGTCCACCACCAGGGAGATGGTGACGCCCATGAGCCCGGCCAGCAGCGACTCCACGCCCGTGGCGGCGTTGGTGAGGTCGAGCGTGATCGACAGCGAGATCGACAACGTGATGCCGATCAGTGCCACCGGGTCGGTGTGCGCGAGCAGCCGGACCAGCCCGCTGGCGGAACCGGCACGCCCCCCGGGCCGCCGGCGGAGCACGTCACCTGCCATGGGCAACCTCCGTGTCGGTGGTGCCACCCAGCGTATTGCCGGTCCACAATGGCACGCCGTCCCGGCCCGGCCCGCCCCCGCCCGCCGGTACGATCCGGCGGTGCGGATCGGTGAGGTGGCGCTGCCGACCGGCGGGGCGGGCGGGATCGCGGCCGGCGTGGCGGCCTGGGCGGGCTCGGCTCCGCTGCGCGCCCTGGTCGGGCACTTCGGCGGCGACTGGCCGGGCGGTGACCTCGCGGCGGTGCTGGCCGCCCTCGACGACTTCTCGGCCCGGCACTGGGACTTCCGGGGCGGCCGGGAACGCCCCGACGCCCGGGAGCCGGCCTTCGACCCGGCCACCGCCGGCCTGGTGCTCGCCACCGCCGCCGCGCTCGGCATGGTCCACCCGGCGGCACCGCCCCGGTCCGGGTACGCCCACGCGGTCGTACTCGGCGGGCTGGCGCACGCCTGCCAGCGGCGGGTCGCGTACGCGGCGCACCTGCTGCGCACCGGCACCCGGGTCGCCGGTGAGGTGGCCGTGCTGGGCAGCTTCCGCCCGCTGTCCGAGGCGGAGTGCCGGGCCCTGGCCTCGGCCGGGGTCGCGCCCTGCGACACCGAGGTGGCGGCGCTGGACGCGGCGGTGCGGCGCGAGTTCGGGGTGACCGCCCCGGCCGAGGAGGACGGTCACGACAGCGGTCACCCGCACCACTCCTGGTCGTCGCGCACCTACCGGCCGGGAGGCGGCCCGCCCGTCCGGGTGCTCGCCGCCCCGTCCAGCGACCCCGCGCGGCGGCGCGCGCACACCGCCGACACCCAGCGGTTCTGGGCCGAGCACGTCCGGCTGCGCGCCGGCGAGCCGGTGCTGGTGGTGACCGCGCCGATCTACGTGCCGTTCCAGCACTGCGACGCGCTGCGCACCCTCGCCGTGCCGTACGGCTGCGGGGTCGACACCGTCGGCGTCGACCCGGCCCTGCCCGACCTGGCGGGGCTGCCGGAGCCCACCCTCACCCCGGGCCGCTACCTCCAGGAGATCCGTTCGGCGATCCGGTCGCTGCGCGCGCTGCACGCCACCCTAGGCTGAGCCGGCCTCAGCCGGCGGTGTCCGCTGAGCCGGCCTCAGCCGGCGGTGTCGCGGACGGCCTGGGCGAAGACCTCGGAGCGGTGCTCGAAGTTGCGGAACCGCCCGTAGCTCGGCGCCGCCGGGGAGAGCAGCACCACCCCGTCGGCCGGGGTCACCTCGCGGGCCAGCCGGACGGCGTCGACCAGGTCGTCGACCACCTCGGTACGCACCTTCGGCAGGCCGGCGAGCGCCTCGACGATGCGGGGACCGCTGTCGGGGATGCCGAGCACGGTGAGCTCGCGTTCCGCGAGGTGATCGCGCAGCGGCGTGTAGTCCAGCCCCCGGTCGGTGCCGCCGACGATCACGGTCAACGGCCGCCCCTCGTACGCGTCGATCGCGTGCATCGCGGCGTACGGGCTGGTGGCGAGGGTGTCGTCGACGAACGTGAGGCCGGACGGGTCGGCGATCTCGGTGAGCCGGTGGGCCAGCCCCTGGAACTCGGCGACGGCCACGGCCAGGGTGTCCTTGCGGGCCACCACGTCGACGCCGAGCGCGTCGAGCACGGCGAGCGCGACGCAGAGGTTGCCCTCGTTGTGCCGGCCGACCAGCGGCAGCACCGCGCGCGGGAAGAGCGGCCGGTCGCCGAGGTGGAACCAGGGCGTGCCGTCGGCGCCGCCGGCCACGTGGGCGGTGTCCGGCAGGCCCGCGCGCACGGCCGCGCGGTCGCCGAGTTCGAGGGCGAGCCTCGGGTCGGCGCCGTTGACCACCACGGTCCGCGGCCCGTGCGCCAGCAGGTTGAGCTTGTCCCGGTAGTACTCGCGCTCGCCGCCGTGCGCGTCGAGGTGCTCGGGGAAGAGGGAGGTGACCACCGCGACGCGGGGCGAGTCGGTCAGGTCGCTGCACTGGTAGCTGGACAGCTCCAGCACGTACAGCTCCGCCTCCGGCAGGTCCAGCGTCGGCACGCCGATGTTGCCGCCGAAGACGTTCGGCCGGTCCACGGCGGCGAGCAGGTGGCTGATCAGGCTGGAGGTGGTGCTCTTGCCCTTGCTGCCGGTGACGCCGACCGTGCGGGCGGCGTGGTCGGCCATCCACAGCGCGGTGCCCTGGGTGACGGTCACGCCCCGGGCGCGCAGCTCCACCAGCCACGGGTGGGTCTGCGGCACGCCGGGCGAGCGGACCACCACGTCGGCGGCGGCCAGCCGGGCGAAGCCCTCCTCGCCGGTGACCAGCGGCGCCGCCTCGGCCAGCGGCCCCTCCCAGGGCAGGCTGAGGAAGTTGGCGCTGTCGTCGACGGCGACCAGGGCGGCCGGGCCGTGCGCGGCGATCGCGATCACCGCGGCCCGGCCCTCCCGGCCGGCCCCCCAGACGGCGACGGTACGTCCGCGCAGGTCAGACAGGCGCACTGGTTCTCCTCAGGAGGTCTCGACGGCGGGGCAGGGGCACGTCCGGCACAGCCGGACACGGCCGGACGAACCAGGGCCTAGTATGGCGTGTGCCCAATGAGCAGCTCCGGCGGATGGACGCCTTCACCTTCCCGTCCTACTCGTTCGACCTCTCCACCGGCGAGGCGTTGTTCGACTACGCGCTCACCGGCCCCGACGGCGAGCAGCGGTTCACCGAGGTGATCACGCTCCCGCTGCCGGACGCGCCGCCCTCGGACGAGACCGTGGCGACCCTCGGGCGGGTGCTGGAGCTGCTCCACGTGGTCGCCGGGGTCAGCTACTACAAGACCGCCGCGCCCCACCGCCTGGTGCTGCCGGCGCCGCTGGGCGCGGCCGCCGTCGAGCTGGTCACCGCCGTCTACACCCAGGGCCTCGCGGAGTACGCGTACCGCAACCGGCTGCCGCACGTGCTGGAGCTGCGCCCGGAGGTGCCGGCGGGCGAGGTGTCCCCGCCCCGGGAGTACGACAACTCCGACCGGCGTCCGCTCTCGGCGGTGGGCGGCGGCAAGGACTCCATCGTCAGCCTGGAGGCGCTGCGGCGGGCGGGCTTCGACCCGGTGCCGTTCTCGGTCAACCCGAACCACGTGATCGTGTCGGTGAACGAGGCCTCCGGGCTCGCCCCGCTGGCCGCCCGGCGGCGGATCGACCCGGTGCTGTTCGAGCTGAACGCCGCCGGGGCGCTCAACGGCCACATCCCGGTCACCGCGATCAACTCGCTGATCGCGGTCGCCACGGCGGTGCTGCACGGCCTCGGCCCGGTGGTGATGTCCAACGAGCGGTCGGCGTCGGACCCGAACCTGGTCTGGAACGGTCACGAGATCAACCACCAGTGGTCCAAGGGCGTGGCGGCGGAGGGGCTGCTGCGGGCCGCGCTGGCCGGGCACGCCGGGCTCACCGAGCCGTACTTCTCGCTGCTGCGCTCGCTGTCGGAGCTGCACATCGCCCGGCTGTTCGCCGAGATCGACCGCTACGACGACGTGGTGACGAGCTGCAACGCCGCGTTCAGGCTGCGCGACGCCAGTGAGCGCTGGTGCCGGGACTGCCCGAAGTGCCGGTTCGTCTTCCTGGCCATGGCGCCGTTCATGTCCCGCGAGCGGATCACCCACATCTTCGGCGGTGACCTGCTCGCCGACCCGGCGCAGATCCCCGGCTACCGGGAGCTGCTGGGCGTGGACGGGCACAAGCCGTTCGAGTGCGTCGGCGAGGTGGAGGAGTCGGTGGTGGCGCTGAGCCTGCTCGCCGAGCAGGACCAGTGGCGCGACGCACCCGTCGTCCGCGCCCTGGTCGACGCCGTCCCCGCCACGGCCTGGTCGACGGCCGCCACCTCAAACGTCTTCACCCCCGGCGGCCCGAACCACATCCCCCCGCCCTACACCAAGACCCTGCCCTAACCCCCACCCCCACCCCGCGCGCCCCTCTGTCCCCCGTTGATCATGACGTTGGCGGTGTGGTTCGGGCGATTCGTCCCCGCCAACGCCATGATCAACGGCGGCAGAAGGGGGGCGGTCAGGGGGTGCGGATGGCGTCGAGGGCCAGCAGGGCGACGTGGAGGGAGAGGCAGGCCTCGACCGAGTCGAGGTCCACGTCGAGGACCCGGCGGATGCGGGCCAGCCGCTCGTAGAAGGCCGGGCGGGACAGGTGCGCCGCGCCGGCCGCCGCCGACTTGTTCCGGCCCTGGTCCAGGTACGCCCGCAGGGTGCCCAGCAACTGCTCGCGGGGATGCTGCGCGTCGTAGGTGAGCAGCGCGCCGAGTTCCCGCTCGACGAAGGTCTGCAACCGGGGCTCGTCGCGCAGCAGGTGCAGCATCCCCGCCAGCCCGACGTGCGGCGGCCGGAAGACGGGCAGGTCGCGCCGGTCCCGCCGGGCGGCGTCGGCGATCTGCCGCGCCTCGATGAGCGACCGGCGGGCCTCACGCAGGCTGCCCACACCCGACCCGGCCGCGATGAGCACGGCACCACCCGACGGCGTACGGCCGGTCCCGTCCGAGCGTCCGGTGAGCCGGGGCGAGCCACCGTCGCGGGCAGCCCCGTCCGGGCGGGCGGTGCCGTCCGACCGGGGGTTGCCGCTCGACCGGGAGGTGCCGTCCGGCCGTCCGTTCGACCGGGGCGGGCCGGTGTCGCGGGCGGGCCCGTCCGGGCGGGCGCGGCGCAGCGCGGTGGCGAACGCGGTCAGCGCACGCTCCTCGGCCGCCGACTCCGGCAGGGCGAGCAGCACGCCGACGGCGTGGTCGTCGACGGCGCTGGACAGGCCGGTCAGCTTCGCCTCGTGCAGCGCCTGCCCGACCGCCTCGGCGAGATCCCGCAGCCGCGCCGGGCCGGCCGCCGGGCCACCCGCACCCGGGTCGCCGTTGTGCCCGGGCTCCGCGGCCGGACCGCCCTCGCCCGTCGGGTCGTCGGTCCGGTGCCGGACCATCACCCCGACCAGGTGCCGCCGCTCCAGCACCACGCCGAGCGCCCGGGCCCGCAGGGCGACCTCGTCCACCGGCCGGGAGTGGTCGAGCAGGGCGGTCAGCAGCGTACGGTGGAGCTGCCGCTCCAGGCCCTCCGCGTCGCGCCGGATCAGCCGGCCCAGGGCCAGCGTCGAGGCGGCCCGTTCGACCAGGATCGTCAGCCGGGTGGGTGGGGCGGCGGCGGGTCGACCGACATCACCCTCCGGGGCCGCGCCGCCCTCCGGCGCGGGGTCGAAGGAGCCCCGGCCGGTATCCAGGTCGCCCCCGCCCGGCCAGCGCAGCAGCAGCCGGCCCCAGTCCTGCCCCCGGGCGCCGACGGTGGTCACCAGCCAGCCGTTGTCACCGTCGTACGCGGTCCGCCCGGCCGGCCGGATCCGCCGGGAGTGCTGCTCCCAGCCGTCCAGCAGCAGCTCGGCGCTCTCCCCCGCCGGGTCGTACGCGAGCACCTGCCGGGAGAGGTTCTCCAGCACCACCGGGCAGCCGGAGAGTTCGGCGGCCTGGCGGACCACCTCGCCGGGGCCGGCGCCCTCGACCGACAGCTCGGTGAAGCGCTGGTGGATCTCCTCCGTCGCCCGCAGCTCGGTCAACTGGGCGTCGACGATGAGCGCGTGCACCGCCTCGGTGATCCCGACGAACGGGGTGGCCCGCCGCAGCTCGACCAGGGGCAGCCCGCGCCGCTCGGCGGCGGCGGCCATCACCCGGGGCACCCCGCTGACGTACCGGCGGCCCAACTCGACGACCAGGCCGGAGACCCCCACGTCCGCCAGGTCGCCGATGAACGCGCGCAGCCCGGCGTCGTCGGCGGGCAGCCCGATGCCGGTGGTGAGCACCAGCTCACCGCCACGGAGCAGGGTGGCGATGTCGGGCACCTCGGTCACGTGCACCCAGCGCACCGGGCGGTCGAGGCCGGCGTCCCCGGCCACCAGGCGCGGCGCGCCGTGGCGGACCGGGTCCAGCGCGAGGACCTCACGGACGGTAGGGAACACGGGCGACACGCTACCGTCCGTGACATAGCTCCCGCACGGGCAGTCGTCCCGTCCAAGGTTCGTGCCGCTCGGGCGCGGGCAGTTCCGCGCTCAGTCCCGGGCACGTGCCCAGTCGAGGAAGCGTTCCCGCAGGTCTAGGGGGCGCTCGGGGTTGAGCTGGGCGAGCTGGGCGTGGGCGTCGGCCATCAGCGCGCTCAGGTGCAACAGCAGGCCGACGCGGTCACCCCGGTACTCCGCCAGCAGGCCGAGCCGACACGGCGGGCAGGGCCACTCCGCGCCGCAGTTGCGGCACCGCCAGAGCGGGCGCATCGGCAGGTGTGGAATCCTCCGGTACGCCATCAGCGCATCCGCAGGGCGATGGCGCGTGCCTCGTCGTGGCTCAACGGCAGCCACCACAGGAACCGGCGTACCACGTCGATCGGGTCGGGGCCGCCCGGGCGGCCCCGGAGATCGCGGATCGCGGCCGTGAGCAGGGCCGAGACCACCGGCAGCAGGTCCTGCGACGCGGGATCCGGCATCGCCCGCAGCGCGGGGCAGGGCCAGGGCTGCCCGCACCCCCGGCACCGCCAGTCGGGCGAGCCGGCCACGTGCGTCGCCACGAGAGGCGTTCGCCGTCGGCCCCTGGAATTACACACGTCGACCTCCGTCAGCAGGACGGGCCGCCCGGGAGCGGACGGCCGGGGCGGACCCGCCCGGGTCCTCCGGGCGCCGAGCGGGGCCGCCTGCGTGACAGTCTGGTGAGCACGCGACTACCGTCGGAAGGCGATCGGCCCGGTCGTGGCCGCGCTTCGACAGCGGTACGTCAAGCCGGAATCCCGAGTGGACCTCAGGTGAGATGTGTGGAGGAACTGTGGAGGAGCCGACCGCCGACCTGATCCGCACCCAGCTCCGGCGGATGCGGATGAACGCCAACCTCAGCCAGGAGGAGTTCGGCCGGCTGGTGCACTATTCGGCGTCGATGGTGTCCGCCGTGGAGACCGGCACCCGCCCGCTCGACCGGGTGTTCCTGGCCCGCGCGGACGAGGTGCTCCACTCCGGTGACCTGCTGGTGGCGCTGCTGCGGATCGCCGAGCGGGACCGGGAGCCCTCGTGGTTCCGGCCGTGGCTGGAGGCCGAACGCGCCGCGAGGCAGCTCCGGTACTTCAACCCAGCTCTGATCCCCGGCCTGTTCCAGACGGAGAACTACGCCCGCGCCGTGCTGCGCTTCAACGACACCTTCTCCGAGGCCGAGGTCGAGCGGAAGCTGGCCGCCCGGCTGGCTCGGCAGGAGATCCTGGCCCGGGAGGACCCGCCGCAGATCGTGGTGGTCGTGGACGAGTCGGTGCTGAGCCGGACGGCCGAAGGGCTGAGCGGGATCATGGTGCAGCAGGTCGGCCGGCTGATCGAGGTGGCCGACCTGCCGCACGTCCACATCCACCTCGTCCCGCGGAGCACCGGGCTGCACATCGGGTCGTCGGGTCCGTTCGCCCTGGCCCGCTCCGCCGACGGCGGCTGGGTCGGGCACCTGGAGCATCAGCTCGGCGGGGCCGTGGTCGACGACGAGGACGGGGTGGCCGCCCTGCTGGCCCGGTGGGAGAATGTCCGCACCGAGGCCCTGCCCCGCCGGCAGTCCATCGACCTGATGAAGGAAGTGCAGGCCCACCATGAACCTCAGTGACGCCGCGTGGCGCACGTCCACCCGCAGCGGGTCGAGTGGCGGCGAATGCGTCGAGGTCGCCGACAACCTGCCCGGTGTCGTCGCCGTACGCGACAGCAAGGACCCGGCGGGTCCGGCGCTCACCTTCACCCCGGCCGCCTGGACGGCGTTCCTCGGCCTCGCCAAGCGCGCCTGACCGACGCGCCCCAGTGCCCCCTGAAGCCGTCGGATCCGGCGCGACGGGGTGGGGCTGCGGGTGCGGGTCAGCCCAGTGCCTTGCGCAGCAGCGCCGTCAACTGGTCCTGTTCTTCGGGTGAGAGTCGTCCGACCGCCGTGCGGGCGAAGGTGAAGGCCGTGGCGAACCGGTGGTTGATCTCGTCTCCCCGGGGGGTTCTCGCGACGAGTCGTGCGCGGCGGTCCCGGGGATTCGGCTCGCGCGTCACGAGGCCGAGCGCTTCGAGACGCACGACGATCTGGGTGATGTTGGAGGCATCGCAGCCGAGTTCCTCGGCCAGGGCGCCCATGCCCCGTCGCTCGTCGAGTCGCCCAAGCACACATGCCTGCGCCGGGCTGAGCGACAGCTCGGCCGCCGCCGCCTCGTAGGCGCGGTCGTACACGTCGACCAGGTCGAACAAGGCGGCCTCGGCCTCGGACGAGGTGGTCACGGGTCCACTCGGCAGCGCCATGCCCCCAGCCTAAAGGAGTTAGTTGATTCCCTCAAATAGTTGTGGTCCACTGATCCTTGATGCACTCAAGTAAACGAGGGGGGCCGATGGCGAGCAGAGTCGAGCGCACAACGGACGGCGATGTCGGGGCGCCGCGGATGAACGCGGTCGTCCTTGACCGGTTCGGCGGAGTCGACGAGTTCTCGTCGCGCCGGATACCGCTCCCGCAGGTCGGCGACGACGACGTCCTCGTCCGGGTGGAGTTCGCGGGGGTCGGATCCTGGGACGCGGGCGAGCGGGAGGGGGAATACGACGGCGTCTTCGGTGTCGCGTCGACCTTCCCCTACGTCCTCGGCTGGGACGCGGCGGGCACGGTGGCCGCAGTCGGACGCAACGTCACGCGGTTCGACGTGGGCGAGCGGGTCTACGCCGCGACGATGCCGGTGCCGCGTGGCGGCTTCTACGCCGAGTACGGCGTCGTCGAGGCGGAGTTCGTGGCTCGCGTACCCGATCGGCTGCCGACCGAACAGGCCGGCGCGATGGCGTGGGATGCCCTGACCGCACTGAGCGGCCTCGACCTGCTCGGCCTGCGGCCGGGCGAGACGCTCATGGTCTTCGGGGCCAGCGGGGGCATCGGCCACATGGCCGTGCAGCTGGCGCGGCACAGCGGCATCCGGGTGCTGGCCGTGGCCTCCGGTGACGACGGTGTCGCCCTGGCCCGGCGGCTGGGCGCCGACGACGCCGTCGACGGTCGCCGGGACGACGTGTTGGCCGCGGCGTCCGAGTTCGCACCGGACGGGCTCGATGCGGCTCTGGTCACCGTAGGAGGCGAGATTGCCGAACGATCCCTGCGCGCGATCAGGAAGTCGGGACGGATCGCCTGGCCGAACGGTGTCCTGCCCGCGCCGGTAGCGTCGCCGGGCGCGACGGTGTCGCACTACGACGGGGATCGGAGCCGCACCGCCACCGATCGGCTGAACGCGATCATCGAGGCGAGCTCCTTCGAGGTCCACGTCGCCCGGAGCTTCCCGTTGGCGCGCGCCGGGGATGCGCACCGCGCCCTGAATGATCACTATGTCGGGAAGCTGGCCCTCAAGGTCGGATAGGACGCGACAGACGGCCCGGGGCTCCCTGACCGACGCGGCCCGGAAGCCCCTCGACGTGAGGGACTTCCGGGCCGCGTGACGATCACGTCCAGAGATGGCGCTCAGTCGACGCCGAACTCCATCGCGGCGCGGTCCAGTGCCTCGTCGTCGGCGGAGGAGACGCCCCGCGAGGCGATGGCCTCCGCGCCGCCCTGCGGCATCGCGCCGATCAACCCGGTCGAGGCGGCCTGCGCGGCGCCGACCATCCGCTGCGGGTTCGGGCCGCCGACCATGCCGAGGGTGGCGTACTGCTCCAGCTTCGCCCGCGAGTCGGCGATGTCCAGGTTGCGCATGGTGAGCTGGCCGATCCGGTCCGACGGGCCGAACGCCGAGTCCTCGGTACGCTCCATCGACAGCTTGTCGGGGTGGTAGCTGAACGCCGGGCCGGTGGTGTCCAGGATCGAGTAGTCCTCGCCCCGGCGCAGCCGCAGCGTCACCTCGCCGGTGACCGCCGTGCCGACCCAGCGCTGCAACGACTCGCGCAGCATCAGCGCCTGCGGGTCCAGCCAGCGGCCCTCGTACATCAGCCGACCGAGGCGGCGGCCCTCGTTGTGGTAGTTCGCCAGGGTGTCCTCGTTGTGGATGGCGTTGACCAGCCGCTCGTACGCGGCGTGCAGCAGCGCCATGCCGGGCGCCTCGTAGATGCCCCGGCTCTTGGCCTCGATGATCCGGTTCTCGATCTGGTCCGACATGCCCATGCCGTGCCGACCGCCGATGGCGTTGGCCTCCAGCACCAGGTCGACGGGGCTGCCGAACTCCTTGCCGTTGATCGTCACCGGGCGGCCCTGGTCGAAGCCGATCGTGACGTCCTCGGTCGGGATCTCCACCGACAGGTCCCAGAACCGGACGCCCATGATCGGGTTGACCGTCTCGATGCCGGTGTCGAGGTGTTCGAGGGTCTTCGCCTCGTGCGTGGCGCCCCAGATGTTGGCGTCGGTGGAGTACGCCTTCTCGGTGCTGTCCCGGTACGGCAGGCCGCGTTCGAGCAGCCACTCCGACATCTCCTTGCGCCCACCCAGCTCGGTGACGAAGTCGGTGTCGAGCCACGGCTTGTAGATGCGTAGCTGCGGGTTGGCCAGCAGGCCGTACCGGTAGAACCGCTCGATGTCGTTGCCCTTGAACGTCGAGCCGTCGCCCCAGATCTGGACGTCGTCGGAGATCATCGCCCGCACCAGCAGGGTCCCGGTCACGGCCCGGCCCAGCGGAGTGGTGTTGAAGTACGCCCGCCCGCCCGAGCGGATGTGGAAGGCCCCGCAGGTCAACGCCGCCAGGCCCTCCTCGACCAGGGCGGCGCGGCAGTCGACCAGCCGGGCGACCTCGGCGCCGTAGCTGAGCGCGCGACCGGGCACCGAGGCGATGTCGGGCTCGTCGTACTGGCCGATGTCGGCGGTGTAGGCGCACGGGATGGCGCCCTTGTCACGCATCCACGCGACCGCGACCGAGGTGTCGAGGCCGCCGGAGAAGGCGATGCCGACACGTTCACCGATGGGCAGGGAGGTCAGAACCTTGGACACGAGGAAGACTATGCACTAGACCGCATGACAATGCAAATCAAAGCCCGTCGACGCCACTGCGCGCCGGGATCACCATCCGGCGTTCCGGCATCGCTAAGACGGGTCGTCGCGGCCCAGTTCCCAGAAGGCGACGGCGGCGGCCGCGGCCACGTTCAGGGAGTCCACTCCCCGGCGCATCGGGATGACCACCTTCACGTCGCTGGCGGCCTGGGCGGCCTGCGTGAGGCCGGGGCCCTCGGCGCCCAGGAGCAGCGCCGCCCGCTCCCGCTGCGCGGGGGTGAGCCGCTGCATCGGCACGGCGTCCGCGGCCGGCGTCATGGCGAGCACGCTGAAACCCGCCTCCCGGACCTGGTCCAGGCCCGCCGGCCACTGCGCCAACTTGGCGTACGGCACCGCGAAGACCTCACCCATGCTGACGCGTACGCTCCGCCGGTAGAGCGGATCGGCGCAGGTGGGCGAGAGAAGGACAGCATCCATGCCGAGCGCCGCCGCCCCTCTGAAGATGGCGCCCAGGTTGGTGTGGTTGTTCACGTCTTCGAGGATCACCACCCGCCGGGCGTCCGCCAGCACCTCGGCGGCGGCCGGCAGCGGCTTGCGCCGGAACGACGCCAGCACGCCCCGGTGCACGTGGAAGCCGGTGGCCCGTTGCAGCACCTCCTGGCTGGCGGCGTAGACGGGGGCGTCGCCGGTGTCCAGGTCGGCGAGCTGGTCGACCCGCTTGGCGTCCACCAGGAACGACCGGGCCGGGTAGCCGGCCCGCAGCGCCCGGCGCAGCACCAACTCCCCCTCGGCGATGAAGAGGCCGTGCGGCGGCTCCCAGCGGGTACGCAGCTCGACGTCGGTCAACGCGCGGTAGTCGGCGATCCGGTCGTCGTCGGGGTCGGTGATCTGGTGGATGGGCACCCGCCGATTCTGCCGGACGCGACGCAGCCGCCCCGCGCCGCCGGACGCCGGCTCGGCCTGCGGCGTTTTGTCCGGGTAAGAAGGGGAATGGCGGGCCGGAGCGGCAGACGACGGAAGGGACAAGTCAGGTGAACGCACACCCCACGGGCGCGCCGGGATCGGCCAGCATCGACCACCCGGACGGATGGCGCGTCGACCTGGGTGCCCTGCCCCGCGACGCCACCGTCGCGGACCACATCGTGCACCGGCTGGCCGGCTGGGGTGTCCGCCGCTACTTCGGCTATCCGGGCGACGGCATCAACGGCCTGACCTCGGCGCTGCAACGCACCCGGGAACGGGCGCAGTTCGTCCAGGTCCGGCACGAGGAGACCGCCGGATTCGCCGCCTCGGCGCACGTGAAGTACGGCGGCGGGCCGCTCGGCTGCGCGCTGGTGACCAGCGGACCCGGTGCCATCCACCTGCTCAACGGGCTGTACGACGCCAAGCTGGACCACCAGCCGGTGGTCGCCCTGGTCGGCCACACGGCGCTCACCGCCGAGGGCGGCGGCTACTACCAGGAGGTGGACCTGCTCGCCCTCTACAAGGACGTCGCCGCCGCCTTCCTGGCCCAGCTCGACCATCCCAGCCAGGTCCGCCACCTGGTCGACCGGGCGTGCCGCACGGCGCTGGCCCGGCGTACCGTCACCGCACTGGTGCTGCCGTCCGACATCCAGGACGCGCCGGCCGTGCCGGAGCCGCCGCACGCGCACGGCTACTACCACACCAGCAACGTGCCCAGCAGCGAGCCGACCGTGCCACCGGAGGCGGAGCTGCGCCGGGCGGCCGAGGTGCTGCGCGGCGGCGAGCGGGTGGCCATGCTGGTCGGGCAGGGCGCGCTGGGCGCGGAGGACGAGGTGCGTGAGATCGCCAACCGGCTCGGCGCGGGAGTGGCGACCGCCCTGCTCGGTTTCGCCGCCGTCGACCACCGGGAGCCGTGGGTGACCGGCGCGATCGGGCTGCTCGGCACCCGCCCGAGCTGGCGGCTGATGAACGACTGCGACCGGCTGCTGATCGTGGGCAGCAACATGCCGTACTCGGAGTTCTATCCACCCCGGGGGCGGGCCCGGGCGGTGCAGATCGACCGGGACGGCACGCAGTTGGGGCTGCGCTACCCGACCGAGGTGAACCTGACCGGGGACGCCGGCCCCACCCTGCGGGCCCTGCTGCGGGAGCTGGGCCCGGGGCCGGGGCCGACCCGCTGGCGGGCCACCATCGCCGGGGAGACCACGGCCTGGCGCCGGGCGCAACGGGAGCTGGCCGGGCAGGCCGCCGACCCGGTCAACCCGCAGTTGCTCTTCGCCACCCTCAGCGACCGGCTGCCCGACGACGTGATGCTCGCGGTGGACTGCGGCACCGCCACCGCCTGGTACGCCCGCCACGTCCAGGTCCGCCCCGGCATGCTGGCCAGCCTCTCCGGCACCCTGCTCTCGATGGGCGGCGCGATGCCGTACGCCCTGGCCGCCAAGTTCGCCCACCCGGACCGCCCGCTGGTGGCGTTGATCGGCGACGGCGCGATGCAGATGAACGGCGTCAACGAGCTGATCACGGTGGCCAAGTACTGGCGGAGCTGGGCCGACCCGCGGTTCGTGGTGCTGGTGCTCAACAACCGGGACCTGGCCTTCGTCAGTTGGGAGCAGCGCTCCACCGAGGGGACGCCGATGTTCCCCGACAGCCAACAGCTACCCGACATCGGCTACCACCGCTGGGCGGAGGTGCTGGGCCTGCACGGCGAGCTGGTCGACGCGCCGGACCATGTGCCGGGCGTCTGGGAACGGGCGTTGACCGCGGACCGACCCGTGGTCGTCAACGCGTTGGTCGACCCGGCCGAGCTGATGCTGCCGCCGCACTTCACCGCCGAACAGGCCCGCAAGACCGCCGCGGCCGTGCTGCGCGGCGACACCGACTGGGCGGGCATCCTCCGGCGGGGCCTGCCCGCGGCGGTCAGCACCCTGCGGTCGGGACGCGGCCGGCACTGAGCCGCGCCCCGGCCGAGGCTCAGTCCGCCCGGTGGTAGCGCAGCAGCACCGTCCGGTCGTCGAAGGTCCGCGACTCGACCAGCCGCAGGTTGATCCGCTCGGGGACCGAGAAGACCGGCTTGCCGCCGCCGAGCACCACCGGGTGGACGTAGATCTGGTACTCGTCGATCAGGCCGAGGTCGGTCAGTGCCCCGGCGGCGCCGGCACCGCCGTTGAGCAGCAGGTCGCCGCCCGGCTGCTCCTTGAGCGCCGCGATCTCCTTGCCGAGGTCGACCCCGCCGACCACCTGGGCGCCGTGCTCGGCCCCGGTGAGGGTCCGCGAGATCACCACCTTCGGCGTACGCCGCCAGATCGGCACGAATGCCAGATCGTGCGGGTCGTCGGAGATCGACTCGGCCTGCGGCCAGTAACCGGCCATGAGTTCCCAGACCCGGTGGCCGTAGAGGAAGGCGTCGACCCGGTCGCACTGCTCCAGCGAGTACGCGGACAGTTCGCCACCCATCTGCGGCCAGTCGAACTCGCCGTTCGGGCCCTCGATGAACCCGTCGAGCGACTGGTGCACCCCGTAGATGATCTTCCGCATCGCGCTGCTCCTCCTGGCATCGACGCCCCCCTCGCGGGCGCTTTCACCAGGTGGTCGGAGCGGCGCCGCCGGATCCGACAGCCCGGAACAACTTTCTCAAGAATTTTCCAGGGGCTTGTCCGAGGCGACTACCGTCCCGCTCATGCGCCGTCCGATGATCATTGCCCTGATCGGCGTCGACGGGGCCGGAAAGACCACCCAGGCAAAGGCGCTGGCCGCCCGGCTGAGCGCGGGCGGGGTGCCGGCCAGCTACTTCGAGAACGCTGGCGGCCGGCCCCTCTGGAACCGGCTCGCGCAGGCGCTGGGCCGCCGCGACGGGCCGCACCTGTTCGGCCGCACCGGCTATGTGGCCATCGAGGCGACCGTACGCTGGCTCGCCATCGCCCGGGCGGTGCTGGCCGCCCGGCTGACCGGTCGCACGGCGGTCATGGACCGCTGGGCCTGGTGCCAGTACGTGGTGATGCGGGTCCGCGGCGACCGGGGCGGGCGGTTGGCCCGGCTGGCGTACGCGATCTTCCCGCGACCGGGCCTGGTCTGCTTCCTGGCGGTCTCGCCCGAACGGGCGCAGCAGCGGGTGCTGGCCCGGGGCATCGACACCGAGGAACTGGCCCACCTGCGGGCCCTGGACGCCGCCTACCGGGGACTGCCGGAGTTCGACACGTTCACCGTCGTCGACGCGGACGGCGACCCGGCCGAGGTCGGCGCCGCCCTCGACCGGGCGATCCGGGCCACCCTCCCCCGCCACCGCCCCCCGCTGCCGCAGTAACACATGCGCAGACAGCCCGCCGCCCCCGCACCCCCGCGCCCCCGCCCCCCGCGCCCGCCCCGCCCCCCGCGCCCGCCCGCCCGCCCGCCGCGATCTTGCACTTCCTGCCCAAGGTTTGCGGCGTATGCCGGCTTTGCCTGGGCGGAAAGTGCAAGATCGCCGTGCGGGGCGGGGGCGGGGGCGGGGGTGGGGGCGGGGGGTGGGGTGGGGTGGGGTGGGGTGGGGTCAGCCGCGGCCCTGGAGCCAGCGGCGCAGGTCGGACTGGCGCTGGTCGTCCGAGGGGCGCCGGTCCTCGGACGGGCGGCGCTGTTCGACCGGAGGGCGCTCCACCGGGCGGCGCGGGTCGCCGACCAGCTCGCGACTGGGGGCCGCGAAGGCCTTTTCCGGCTCGCCGTCGACGGCGGTGGCGATGATCCGGGCGACCGCGTCGATCACCCGCGCCTGCACGGCGGCGCCCACCGAGTCGGTCGGGTCGTCCGGGTTGGCGGCGATGCCGGCGACCGCCACCTGCGAGGTGAAGCCGACAAACGTCTCGGTGGCGTTCCGCTCGGAGCTACCGGTCTTGCCGGCCACCGGGCGGCCGTCGAGGATCCGGTTCACCGACGTGGCCGTGCCCCCGTTGCACTGCGCGAAGGCGGACTGCTGGCCGACCGGGCAGCGCGCGGCGTCGGTGGCGGCCCGGGCCACGTCGGCGTCGAGCGCCCGCCGGCAGGACGGGTCGCCGACCGGCACCTTCTCGCCGTCCGCGGCGGTCACCGAGACCACCGGCAGCGGCGTGCAGTACGTCCCCTCGGCGGCCACGGTGGCGTACGCGTTGGCCAGGTCGAGCGGGGTGGTGGCGGCCACGCCCAGGGTGAACGACCCCCAGTTGGCGGCGTCGTTCTCGGCGAAGGCGGCGTCGGCGTCGGCCCGGAAGGTGATGCCGAGGCGCTGTGCCATCTCGACCACCTTCTCCTGCCCGACCTGCTCGGCCAGCCAGACGAAGTAGGTGTTCACCGAGCGGCCGAAGCCGTCCCACATCATCCGGTAGCCGTCCATCCACTCCGGGTTGGCGTTGGCCGGGCACCACGTGCCGTCGCAGCTGCCCTCGCCCTCGGCGGCGTATCGGGTCGGCAGCCGGCCGGGCGCGTCGAAGCCGGTGGACAGCGGCTTGCCGGCCTCCAGCGCGGCGAGCATCGTGAAGAGCTTGAACGTCGAACCGGCCTGGTAACCGTCCACGCTGTCGCCGCCGGAGATCAGCGGGTTGACCGTGTTCGGGTGGTTGGCCTGCCCGTCCGGGTTGGCGTCGAGGCTGTAGTGCCGGTTGACCGCCATCGCCAGCACCCGGCCGGTGCCCGGCTCGACGGCGGCGATCGGCAGCGCGCGCTTGTTGTCGTAGGAGTAGACGCTGGTGGCCTGCTTCTGCGCGGTGGCCTGGACCTGCGGGTCCAGCGAGGTCACCACCGTGTAGCCGCCGCGGCGCAGGGCCTGCTCGCGCTCCTCGACGGTCGCGCCGAACTCCGGCTGCGCGAGCCACCACTGCCGCAGGTAGTCGCAGAAGAAGCCCCAGTCGTCGTGGCCCTCGGCGACGGCGGTGCAGCCGTTCGGTTGGGCCGTCGGGCGCAACGTCAGCTTCTCGGTCCTGGCCCGCGCGGCCTCCTCGGCGCTGATCGCGCCGGTTTCGACCATCGAGTCGAGCACGTAGCCGCGCCGCTCCAGCGCGGCGTCCTGGTCGCCGCTGATCGGGCTGTACGCCTCCGGCGACTGCACGAGGCCGGCGAGCAGGGCCGCCTCGCCGAGGGTCAGCTCCGCCGGGGACTTGGCGAAGTAGCGCTGGCTGGCCGCCGCGACGCCGTACGCGCCGGAGCCGAAGTACGCGATGTTCAGGTAGCGGTTGAGGATCTCGTCCTTGCTCAGGCGCTGCTCCAGCGCCATGGCGTACCGGATCTCCTGGAGCTTGCGCCCCACGGTCTGCTCGGTCGCCGCGGCGCGCTCCTCGGCGGTGCGGCCGGGATCGGTCTTGAGCACGTTGCGGACGTACTGCATGGTCAGCGTCGAGCCGCCCTGCTGGCCGCCGGAGACGTTGGAGACCACGGCCCGCAGCAGCCCCCGCAGGTCCGCGCCACCGTGGTCGTAGAAGCGCCGGTCCTCGGCCGCCACGATCGCCTGCCGCATCACCGGGGCGATCTCGTCGAGCGGAACGTCGGTGCGGTTCACGTCGTGGAACGTGGTGATCAGCGTCTTGCCGTCGTTGGCGTAGAGGTATGAACGTTGCGGCGTGACCGGGGTGCGCAGCGCCTCGGGCAGTGCGGCGTACGACCCGACCGCCGCCTTGGCGGCGAACCCGAGCAGCAGGTTTCCCGGCAGCGCGGCGACCGCCAGGACGAGGCCGGCGAGCACGCCGGCGAGCAGCACGGTGAACAGCCGCGACAGCGGCGAGCGGGGTGGGGCCATGGTCCCCAGGATTGCCACGAAAGCGGCCAACCGACCAGCCCTCCGGCTCTCCTGTCAGCAATTTCACCGCCCGCTACCAGCGGTTTCCCATTCCGGCCGCCCCGCCCGCACCACCGGCCCCACATGTCCCGGCCGCCCGACCCACGGTCAGGTGGGCAGGGGGCCGTTCGGGCCGGGGGCGGCCGGCGCGGCGGCGAGGCTCGCACTCGCGGCGTCGCGGGCGATGTCGCGGGGCACCAGGCGACCGGAGCGGTAGCCGATGCCGATGCCGGCGACCAGCACGAAGATCGCGCCGAAGGTCTGCAACGAGCCGATCAGCGCGCCGCCGACGCCCAGCAGCGGGGCGGCGATCATCAGCATCACGCCGTCGCCGATGCTGAACGTCCCGGACCGGGCCACCGACCAGCCCGTCAGCAGCCAGCCCAGGCTGTAGCAGGTGGCGCCGACGAGCACGAGCGTCCGGGCCGTGGTGCCGAAGACCAGGGTCTGCTCCGCCAGCCCCGCGAAGGGCAGCATGAGCACCGTGCCGGCGATGGACACGAGCAGGCCGGCGACGGCCGACCGGCGGCTGCGGGCCGCCGCCAGCAACCCGGTCAGCGCCAGCAGGGCGAGCAGGCCGAGCCACACCGCCGCCACCCAGCCCACCAGGTAGAGCGGACGCCCGTCGGCCGGATACGGGTCGTTGCCCACCCCGCCGTCGCTGCCCATCGCCACGGCGGCGTAGAGGATGGCGTACGCGGGGAGCAGCCACACCGCGCCCCGGGCGAGCCGGCGCAGCGACCAGGCCCAGCTCGCGTTGGTGGCCGGCCCCATCGGGGTCGGCTCGACGAACGGCAGCACCCCGAACCCGCCGCCGGTGCGCCGGCTCCCGAGCGGTCCGGTGGGGTCGTGGGCGCCCGGGACGGGGGTCGAGGACCACACCCGCTTCGCCGGATCCTTCATGCGTCACCTCGCTCGTCCACGAGCGGTGCGAGACGCGCCGGGGCGCCCCGATGCCTGCTCACCGCCCGTCCTAGGACCGATGGTGGCAGGCGCCGGAGCGCCCCATGAGTCTTTCTCGCATTCCCGGGCGATCTTTGCCCGGGGGCCGGTCAGCCCCGCTCGCGCTGGTCGGCCGGGTCGTTGAGCAGGCTCGCCGGGGAGACCGGCTCGGGCGCCGGCAGCCCCTGCGGCTTGCCGCCGGAGGCCTGCGCCTCGGCGACGCGTACCTCGTCGTGGATCTGCTGGGCGGCGGCCGCCGCAGCCTGCGCGGCCTCGGCCGCCTCGCGCTCCACCTCGCCCGCGCTGCCGGCCGCCTCCGGCGCCGGCTCGTCGCCGACCATCCGGCTCAGCCCGCCGAGCGCGCCGCCCATGCCCTCCAGCGCCTTGGTCAGCTCGGCCGGCACGATCCAGACCTTGTTCGCGGTGCCGTTGGCGATCTGCGGCAGGGCCTGGAGGTATTGGTAGGCGAGCACCTTCTGGCTCGGGTTCGCCTGGTGGATCGCGTCGAACACCGTCTTGATCGCCTTCGCCTGACCCTCGGCCTGGAGGATCCGGGCCTGCCGGTCACCGTCGGCACGCAGCACCGCGGACTGCTTCTCACCCTCGGCCGTGAGGATCTGCGACTGCTTGTGCCCCTCGGCGTTCAGGATCGCCGCCCGGCGGTCCCGCTCGGCGCGCATCTGCTTCTCCATCGAGTCGCGGATGCTCGCCGGCGGCTCGATCGCCTTGAGCTCCACCCGGGTGACCTTGATGCCCCACCGCCCGGTGGTCTCGTCCAGCACGCCGGACAGGTGCCGGTTGATCTGGTCGCGGCTGGTCAGCGCCCGCTCCAGGTCGAGCGAGCCGATCACGTTCCGCAGCGTCGTGACGGTGAGCTGCTCGATGGCCTGGAGGAAGTTCGAGATCTCGTACGTGGCCCGCACCGAGTCGACGACCTTGAAGTAGAGCACGGTGTCGATCGAGACGACCAGGTTGTCGGAGGTGATCACCGGCTGCGGCGGGAAGCTGACCACCTGCTCGCGCAGGTCGACCTTGGTGCGCACCGCGTCGACGAACGGGACCAGGATGTTCAGCCCCGGGTTGAGGGTGCGCTTGTACTTGCCGAGCCGCTCGACCACGTCCTGACGCTGCTGCGGCACGATCCGCACCGCCTTGGCCAGGGTGATCACCCCGATCAACGCGATGGCGATCAGTAGGACCGGGATCACAAGTTCCATGTACTCACCTTTTCGCTTCGGGTAGCTCGCCGGAAGGGGAAACGTCGTCCCGCCAGACCAGAGCGGTGGCACCCCGCACCTGGATCACCTGTACCCGGTCGCCGGGGGCGAAGTGCTGGCTCGCGTCGTAGGAGCGGGCCTGCCACAACTCACCGTCGATCTTCACCATGCCCTGCCCGGCGTCGACCCGCTCCAGCACCAACGCCGTGCTGCCCTCGATCGCCTCCACACCGAACGGCTGCTCGCCGCTCTCCAGCGCGGAACGGCGGTGCCTGCGCAGCGTGGGCCGCACGCCCAGCACCGTCAGCGCCGACACACCGGCGAAGACGATCGCCTGCACGCCGACGGGCGCGCCGAGCGCCGCGGCCCCGGCTGCGGCGAGGGCCCCGACCGCGAACATGACCAGGAACAGTGTCGTGGTGAAGATCTCGGCGACCGCCAGCACGACACCCAGCACGATCCAGAACACGGCGTCCACCCCCCGATCGTGACACGTCAAAGCACGTGGAGCCCACCGGCGAAGATCAGTAAGCTCGGCGGCACGCCGGCGGCCCACCCCGACGGCACCGGAATCCATCGAGGAGAGCGCGTGTCCCTGCTGCCCGAGACCGCCCGCCATGTCGATGTCCTCGTCGCCGGGGCGCAGTCCGCCGGCCGCACGCCGTCGTTGTTGATCGGCGTGGTGCGGGACGGCGCGCTGACGCACCTCGCCACCGCCGGCGAGCACCCGCGCCCCGACGCCGACCTCCAGTACCGCCTCGGCTCGATCAGCAAGACGATGACCGCGACCCTCGTCATGCAGGAGCGCGACGCCGGCCGGCTGAGCCTGGACGACCCGCTGGAGCGGCACCTGCCCGGCACCGGTGTGGGCGCGCTCACCCTGCGGCAACTGCTCGGCCACGCCAGCGGCCTGCGCCGCGAGCCGGACGGGCAGTGGTGGGAGCGCGCCGAGGTCGGGGACCTGGCCACGGTGCTGGCCGGGGTGAGCGCCGAGAAGATCGCCTATCCCCCGCACCGGTCCTACCACTACTCCAACCTGGCGTACGGGCTGCTCGGCGGGGTGCTGGAGCGGATCACCGGCACCCCGTGGGCGGAGCTGCTGCGCCAGCGCGTGCTGGAGCCGCTCGGGATGGGCCGCACGACGTACGCGGCCACCGAGCCGTTCGCCCGCGGCTACGTGGTGCACCCCTTCCACGACACCCTGCGGGAGGAGCCGCGTACCGACACCGGGGCGATGGCCCCGGCCGGGCAGCTCTGGTCGACCGCCGAGGATCTGGCCCGGTGGGCGGCGTTCCTGGCCGACCCGACGCCGGAGGTGCTGGCCCCGGGCACGCTGACCGAGATGTGCACCCCGGTGGCGATCAGCGACGTCGACTCGTGGACCGGCGGGCACGGCCTGGGGCTGGAGCTCTACCGGCAGGGCGAGCGGGTGTACGTCGGGCACGGCGGCTCGATGCCCGGCTACGTGGCCGCCCTGGCCGTGCACCGCCCCTCCCGCACCGGCGTGGTCGGCTTCGCCAACTCGTACGGCTTCCGCACCGGCGGGATCGGCGGTCTCGCGCTACAGATCCTCACCACCGTGCTGGACGCCGAGCCGGCCTTCCCGCAGCCCTGGCGCCCGGCCGCCGCCGCCCCCACCGCCGACGTCACCGACGTGGCCGGCCGTTGGTGGTGGATGGGCGCGCCGCTCGACCTGACCTGGGACGCGGTCGCGGGTGAGCTGGTGGCCCACGTGCGGGGCGTGCGGGTGAGCCGGTTCGCCCCGGACGGGCCGGACCGCTGGCGGGGCTGCTCCGGCTCCGAGAACGGCGAGATCCTCACGGTGCTGCGCGACGAGGCGGGGCGGGTGACGGCTCTCGACATCGCCACGTTCGTCTTCACCCGCAGCCCCGACCAGGAGCCCTGACCGCCCACGCCCACTCCCGCGCCACGCCCACTCCCGCGCCACGCCCACCACCGCTCCCGCGATCTTGCACTTCCTGCCCGGGCAAAGCGGTCATTCGCCGCAATACGGGGGCACAAAGTGCAAGATCGCGGGAGCGGAGAGGGGGTGCGGGGTGCGGGGTGCGGGGTCAGGTCGGTTCGGTGACGAAGTCGATCAGGCGTTCCATCGCGTTGATCAACGGGGTCTCCACGTCGGCGAAGCTGTCGACCCGGGACAGGATGTGCCGCCACATCTCCGCCGGCTCGGCGACGCCGAGGGCGGCGCAGACCCCCTCCTTCCACGGCTGTCCCGGCGGCACCACCGGCCACGCCCGGATGCCCAGCGCCGCCGGCTTCACCGCCTGCCACACGTCGACGTACGGGTGGCCGGTGACCAGCACGTGCGGGTTGGTCACCTTCGCCACGATGCGGCTTTCCTTGGACCCGGCGACCAGGTGGTCGACGAGCACGCCGAGGCGGCGCCCGGGCCCGGGGGCGAAGTCGCGCACCTCGGCGTCGAGGGCGTCGATGCCGTCCAGCGGCTCCACCACGACGCCCTCGACGCGCAGGTCGTCACCCCAGATCCGCTCGACCAGGGCGGCGTCGTGGATGCCCTCCACCCAGATCCGGCTGGCCTTGGCGACCTGGGCACGTACCCCGTCGACGGCGATCGAGCCGGAGGCGGTGCGCCTGCGGGCCGCCGGCACCGGGCCGCGGGTGGGCCGGCGCAGCGTCACCGGCTGCCCGTCGAGCAGGAACGCCGCCGGCAGCAGCGGGAAGTTGCGCCGCCGGCCGTGCCGGTCCTCCAGCACCACCGCGCCGGCCTCGAAGCCGACCACGGCCCCGCAGAAACCGGAGTCGGCGTCCTCGACCACGAGATCCGGCTCGGCGTCCACCTCGGGTGTGACCTTTCGCCGCCGCCAGTCCCCCGCCAGCACGTCGTCCGCATAGCGCCGCCCCATGCCGATCAAGCTAGCCCTCCGTCCGCACCCCCGCACCCGACACGCCGACCGCCGCGCGACGGCCATCGAGCGATCGGCGCACATCGCCGATGCGGCAGGATTCGTTGATCGATCCCAGCGGAAACCGCATGATCGACGGGCGGCGAGCCGGTCGGAGCGGCAGTCGAGACAGGGACGGTGATGACCACGTACCCTTTCGGCATGTCCACCCCCGCAGCGGGCGCGGCCACTCTCACACCGCGCCGGTCCAGCCGGTTCGTGGCCTGGGTGCGCGCGTGGCGCGCCGGGCTCGTGCCCTTCGACGAGCTCGCCGACGCCATCGCGGGCGACGAGGAGCACCTGGTCGCCGACGCGCCCGGCACCTGGACCGACGTCCCGCTGCCCCAGGCGCTGCCCACCCTCGCGAAGCTCTCGCCCGACGAGATCCGGCTGGTGCTCCCCGCGCCCGGCGACCCGCGCGGGCTGCCCGGGCCGGGCGACTTCGCCGGCGCGGCGCTGGTCGCCGGTGAGGCGGTCGTCGCCGGGAGCCTCGGCCTGATCCCGCACGTGCGGACGCACACCTCCGGCTCCGGCGACACCTTCGAGACGGTGCTCTGGCGGGTCTACCCGCTGCCGGCCGACGCCCCGGCCGCCTCGCTCGCGCTGCCCGGCGCGGCCGAGGCCGAGGCGGAGCTGGCCGCCGCCCTGCACGACACCACCGCCGCGCTGACCCGGCTCGACGTCGCGCAGTGGCGGCCCGAGCTGGCCGGGGCGTTGGAGGCGCTGCGCCGGCCCGACGGCGCCACCGACCTGCCGCCCGGGTTCGACCCGCGGGCCCGGCGGCTGTTCGCCCGGGCCGCCGTGCTCGACCGGGTGCTCGCGCTGGCCGGGCACGCCGCACCCGGCGGCGCCGTCAACAACTACGAGGCCCAGCAGCGGGACGCCGCGCTACGCCCCCTGACCACCGCCTGCCGGCAGGCCCTGGTGGCCGCCTGCAACGCCCCGCTGCGGCCCTGACAGGTAGGCCACTCAGTTTTCGCGACTGTCGAGGGTCTGCTCCGCCCACAGGGCCAGAGTGCCCACGAACGTGGTCACCTCGGCCTTGGCGGAGGGCGGCATCGACCGCCGGGAGGACCTCCGGTACTCCACGCAGACATCGAGATTGCTGACGAGGAAACTGGCGAACACCTCGCGGTCATACCAGCCGAGTCCGTCAAGTTCTGCCTCCTCAGAGATGCGGGCTCCGTCGCCGATGCCCGGAAGCCGTTCGCTCCCGCCGCGGCAGGCCGACGGGTCCTCCCCCACACTGAGCTCGGTGATCTCACCTTCGGGATCCTGGCTGGGTTCCCACCGACAGCTACCCCGAGACTTGTCCATACTTGACAGCTTGGCCTTGGGCACCAGCCGCGCTACGACCTGGGGATGCTCGACCAGATACAGGCACACGTTGGGTGACGTCGTGAACTGTCTGGCCGACGGTGACGGGGGCGACGACACGGGAACCGTTGCCGACGAACTGCCGGACGGCCGGCCGCCCCCGGCGACCTGACCATCTCCTGCCCGGTCCGGCGCGAGCAGGTAGCCGGTAGCCACCAGTCCGGCCGACAGGACCACGGCGATGACACTCAGTGCGGCGACCTGCGCACGCGAAACCCGCCGAGGACGCGGGCCGCCCCGCCCAATGGGCAACGGCTCGCTCAGCCTCGTGGTCTGCGGGATCAGGCGAACCGTCGGCCGTTCGTCGGCCGTGTCGCCGGCGGCGACCGCCCGCAGGCGCTCCGCGGCCACCTCTGCGGACGGACGCTCGTCCGGGCGGCGCGCCATCAGGCCGAGCAGCGTCGGATTCAGCGCACCGGCGCGGTCAGCCGGTTCGGGGTCACGGCTCAGCACCGCGGTGATCAGTTCCGCCGGATCGTCCGTGTCGTACGCGGGGCGGCCCTCGACAGCGAAGTACAGCGTCGCGCCGAGCGACCACAGATCCGACGCCGGCTCGGCACCCCGCCCGGTCAGCCGCTCCGGTGGCACGTAACCCAGCGTGCCCAGCACCGATCCGGTCCCGGTGAGACCCCGGGTGGCACCGACGAGCGCAGCGATCCCGAAGTCCGTCAGTACGGCGCGACCATCCCGGCCCAACAGGACGTTCTGCGGCTTGATGTCGCGATGCAGGACGCCGGCAGCATGAGCGACCTTCAGGGCCGCGAGCAGGTCCGCGCCGATCTCCGCGGTCCGCTGCGGACCCAGTGGCCCGTCCTCGCCCACCACGGCGTCCAGTGATGCGCCATCGACCAGGCCCATCACGATCCAGGGGCGGCCATCCTCCAGAAGGACATCGTGGATGGTCACGATGCCGGGATGGTTCAACCGCCCGGCCGCCCGCGCCTCGACGATCGCGCGCTCCCGAAGCGCCAGGTGTTCGGCTTCGCTCAGGCCATCGGGCAGCCGCAACTCCTTCACGGCCACCTCGCGGTCCAGCAGGGTGTCCTCAGCCCGCCACACCACCCCCATGCCGCCGCTGCCTACCGGCTCGGGCCGCAGGACGTATCGACCGGCCGCCAGGGTACGCCGCTCCTCCACCACGTCCGGAACGATAGTCGGAGTGCGCCCGTCGCCAGAACGCCTGTCCGACGCGTACCGTCTCCCGGTTGCCGCACCGGCAGGCGGCGAGCAGGATCAGATCTCGTCGACCAGGTCGGCGACGGAGTTGACGATCCGCGACGGGCGGTACGGGTAGCGTTCCGCCTCGGCGCGGCTGCTGATTCCGGTCAGCACCAGGATCGTCTCCAGGCCGGCCTCCAGCCCGCAGAGGATGTCGGTGTCCATCCGGTCGCCGATCATCGCGGTCGTCTCGGAGTGCGCGTTGATCGTGTTCAGCGCCGAGCGCATCATCATCGGGTTGGGCTTGCCGACGAAGTACGGCTCGACCCCCGTCGCCTTGGAGATCATCGCGGCGACCGAGCCGGCGGCCGGCAACGCGCCCTCCACCGACGGGCCGGTCACGTCCGGGTTGGTGCAGATGAACCTGGCCCCGTCGTTGATCAGCCGGACCGCCTTGGTGATCGCCTCGAAGCTGTAGGTGCGGGTCTCCCCCAGCACCACGTAGTCCGGGGCGAAGTCGGTCAGCACGTAGCCGACCGCGTGCAGCGCCGTGGTCAGCCCGGCCTCCCCGATCACGTACGCGGTGCCACCCGGCCGCTGGTCGGCCAGGAACTGGGCGGTGGCCAGCGCGGACGACCAGATCGACTGCTCCGGCACGTCGAGGCCCATCCGGCTCAGCCGCGCCGTGAGGTCCCGGGGCGTGTAGATCGAGTTGTTCGTGAGCACCAGGAACGGCTTGCCGGAGGCGCGTAGCCGGGAGACGAACTCCGGCGCGCCGGGCACGGGTTGGCCCTCGTGCACCAGCACGCCGTCCATGTCGGTCAGCCAGCTCTCCACCGGCTTGCGGTCCTGCATGTTCACTCGTTCCAGGGGTGTCGGTGTCGAATCGCCGGTCAGGAGGCGGCGGGCGGGGCGGTGGTGGGTCGGCGGGCGGGGACGCAGCACGCCGTGGGGCAGGTGTCCCACATCGGCAGCTCGCCGAGGCGGCGGCGCAGGTCGACCCCGTCCGGGTCGGTCCGCTCCCGGACCAGCTCCCGGACCATCGCCACGAACCGGGGGTCGGTGCCGGGGGTGGCGGCGCGCACGAAGTCCAGGCCGAGCCGCCGGGCCGTCTCCCGCGCCTCGGTGTCCAGGTCCCAGACCACCTCCAGGTGGTCGGAGACGAACCCGATCGGGCTGACCACCACCGAGGTGGTGCCCGCCTCCGCCAGGGTGCGCAGGTGCTCGTTGACGTCCGGCTCCAGCCACGGCACGTGCGGCGGGCCGGAGCGGCTCTGCCAGACCAGGTCCCAGGGCAGGTCCGGGGCGGCCGCCGCGTGCACCAGCCGGGCGACCTCGGCGAGCTGCGCCTCGTAGCGGCCGCCGTGCGGGCCCGCGTTCGCGGCCATCGAGTTCGGGATCGAGTGCGCGGTGAAGACCAGCCGGGTGCTGTTCCGCCGCGCCGGGTCGAGCGCGCCCACCGCCGCCCGCACCGCGTCCACGTGCGGCTCGATGAAACCGGGGTGGTCCCAGAACTGGCGAAGCTTGTCGATCTGCGGGGCGTCCGGGCCGACGGCCGCGCGGGCGGCGGCGATGTCCTCCTGGTACTGCCGGCAGGAGGAGTAGCCGCCGAAGGCGCTGGTCACGAAGGCCAGCGCGTGGGTGACACCGTCGTCGCGCATCCGTGCCACCGTGTCGGCGAGCATCGGGTCCCAGTTCCGGTTGCCCCAGTAGACCGGCAGGTCGACCCCGTTGGCGGCGAAGTCCTCCCGGATCGCCGCGAGCAACTCCCGGCACTGCTGGTTGATCGGGGAGACGCCGCCGAAGTGCAGGTAGTGCTCGGCGACCTCCGCCAGCCGCTCCGGCGGCACGCCCCGCCCCCGGGTCACGTTCTGCAGGAACGGCATCACGTCCTCGGGCCGCTCGGGCCCGCCGAAGGCCACCAGGACCACCGCGTCGTACGCCATGGCCTCATTCTCCCCCGTCGGCCCGCCCCGCCGGGCAAGGCCCCCTCGGTCCGGGTGTAAGGAAGGGCACCTTGCTAACGCATAGCGTTAGCAAGGTGCCCTTCCTTACACCTCAGGCGCCGATGGCGTGGTAGCCGCCGTCGACGTGCACGATCTCGCCGGTGGTGGCCGGGAACCAGTCGGACAGCAGCGCCAGGCAGGCCCGCGCGGCCGGCTCCTGGTCGGTGAGGCTCCAGCCCAGCGGCGCGCGCTCGGCCCAGGCCTCCTCGAACTGCTCGAAGCCGGGGATCGACTTGGCGGCGATGGTGCGCAACGGCCCGGCGGCGACCAGGTTGCTGCGGATGCCCTGCTTGCCCAGGTGCAGCGCCAGGTAGCGGGAGGCGGACTCCAGCCCGGCCTTGGCCACGCCCATCCAGTCGTAGACCGGCCAGGCCCGGGTGGCGTCGAAGGTCAGGCCGACCACGGCGCCACCGGCGGACATCAGCGGCAGCGCCGCCATCGCGAGGGACTTGTAGGAGTACGTGGAGACGTGCAGCGCCGTCGCCACGTCCTCCCAGGGGGCGTCGAGGAAGCCGCCGCCGAGGCAGCTCTGCGGGGCGAAGCCGATCGAGTGGACGACGCCGTCCAGGCCGTCGACGTGCTCGCGCACGCGGTCGCCCAGCCCGGCGAGGTGTTCGGCGTTGGCGACGTCCAGCTCGATCACCGGGGCGGGCTCGGGCAGCCGCCTGGCGATCCGCTCCACGAGGGAGAGCCGGCCGTAGCCGGTGAGCACGACCTGCGCCCCGTTCTCCTGGGCGAGCTTCGCCACGGAGAAGGCGATCGAGGCGTCGGTGATGACGCCGGTGACCAGCAGCCGCTTACCGGCGAGCAGTCCGGACATGCAGGGTTTCCTCCGTACTCGTTGTGTGACCGCTTGTCAGTGACCCATGCCGAGGCCGCCGTCGACCGGGATGACGGCGCCGGAGATGTAGCCGGCGGTGTCCCCGGCCAGCCAGGTGACCGCGGCCGCGATCTCGGCGGGCTGGGCGAACCGGCCGGCGGGGATGACCTTGCGGTACTCGGTCTTGCGGTCCTCGGGCAGGCCGGCGGTCATGTCGGTCTCGACGTAGCCGGGCGCCACCACGTTGGCCGTGATGTTCCGGCTGCCCAACTCGCGGGTGATCGAGCGGGCCACGCCCACGAGGCCGGCCTTGCTCGCCGCGTAGTTGACCTGGCCGGGGCCGCCGTAGAGGCCGATCACCGAGGAGATGAAGATCATCCGGCCCCACTTCGCGCGGAGCATCTTGCCCGAGGCCCGCTTGGCGCACCGGAACGCACCGGTCAGGTTGGTGTCGAGCACCCGGGTGAACTGGTCCTCGGTCATCCGCAGCAGCAGCGTGTCGTCGGTGATCCCGGCGTTGGCGACCAGCACCTCCACCGGCCCCAGGTCGGCCTCGATCGCGGTGAACGCCGCGTCGACCGACGCGGAGTCGGTCACGTCGCAGCGCACCCCGAACAGCCCCTCGGGGGCCTCGCCGCTGCGGTAGGTCACCGCCACCCGGTCGCCCTGCGCGGCGAAGGCCTGCGCGATGGCCAGGCCGATTCCCCGGTTGCCGCCGGTCACCAGGACGGTACGGGCCACGGTTCCCCCTCTGTTCAGTGATCTCCAGTCGGTCGGAGCCTAGGCGTTACCGACAGGTAAGCGCTAACGCGCAACGGGTCACATCCTGGTACGACGCCCGGATCAGCCCGTGCCGGCGGCCCCCGGCACCCCGACGGACACGGCCTGCGAACAACCAGCGGGCCCGCCGGACCGGTCGGCGCCGCGCGATCATCCAGGTGTACGCTGATCCCCGTTTGCGGGCCGGCCGGTCCGCGTTCCGGGCCCCGCCGACCGCAGGAGGTGATCGCTGTGCGAGATAGCGATCCTCCCAGTCGTGGCCGGGCCGAACGTCAGCCCCGCTGAGCCACGACTCAGCAGGTGAGCTGACCCAGCTCCGCTCCCCGCAGCCGCCCGGTCACCCGGCCCACGCCCGGTGACCGCGCCGCGCCGCCCGTCGACCCGGCGGCGCCGCCGGGAGCCGTCCGGTCACGACTTCGTGTGCGCGTCCTGATCCATCCCCTGCGGTCCGCCCCGCGCGGACCGTCCAGTCGCCACCCGGAGCCGTCCATGAGCCGCTTCGTCGCCCCGCTGGGCTTCACCCTCGCCGCCGTCTGGGTGGTCGTCGTCTTCGTCCTCGCCGGCGGCGGCGCCCACTGACCGCCGCCGGCCGCCCCCGCGTCAGAGCATCCGCGAGGACCACAGCAGGTTGAGCGCGCCGGCGCAGAGCGCCAGCAGCAGGGCCACCCCCGCGTACCACTGGGTGATCTCGCGGGGCTCCGTGCGGAACCCGATCGAGCTGCCCATGTCCTGGTAGACCTGCTTCAGCTCGCTCACCGAGGCCGCCTCGTAGAAGTAGCCCTCGGTGGCCTCGGCCAGGTCGGCCAGGGCCAGCCGGTCCACCGGCACCCGTTGCAACTGGCCGCCGATGTCCACCTGCCCGGAGTCGGTGCCGAACGCGATGGTGGAGACCGGCACGTTCGCCGCCTGGGCCGCCGCGGCCGCCTCCTCCACCGAGCGCCCCGAGGTGCGGTACCCGTCGGAGAGCAGCACGATGCGGGCCGGCGGGATGCCCGCCGCGCCGTCGGCCGGCACCGACCGGATCGCCTCCAGGCAGGTGAAGACCGCCTCCCCGGTCGCCGTGGCCTCGGCCAGCACCAGCCCGTCGATCGCGGCGGTCACCGCGTCCCGGTCCTTGCCCGGCGGCACCAGCACGTTCGCCGACTTGGCGAACGAGACCAGCCCCAGGTTGTAGCTCTCCGGCAACTCGCCGACGAACTGCTTGGCCGCCTCCTGCGCCGCCTCCAGGCGGTTCGGCGCCACGTCGTCGGCCTGCATGGACAGCGACACGTCGATGGCGAGCATGACGGTGGCCCGCTCCAGCGGTTCCCGGGTGTCGACCGCCGGCCGGGCCAACGCGGTCGCCAGCACCAGCAGGCAGAGCAGGAACGCCGTCGCCGGCACGTGCCGCCGCCAGCCCAGGCCCTTCGGCGCCAGGGTGCGCAGCAGGTCCACGTTGGTGAACCGCATCGCGTACGCCCGGCGGTGCAACTGCCGCCAGACGTAGAGCGCGGCGAGGGCGAGCACCGGCAGCACGGCCAGCAGCCACCACGGTTGCAGAAAACGGATCATCGTGTCGTCCCCCTGGTGCGGGCGTGCCGCTGGGCGGCCACGAAACGCACCATGTCGAGCAGCCAGTCTCGGTCCGTACGCAGCCGCAGGTGGGCCGCGCCCGCGCCACGCAGCGCGGCGGAGATGGCCGCCCGCTGGGCGGCCGCCGCCTCGGCGTAGCGGTGGCGCAGCCGCGGGTCGGCGGTCTGCACCTCGTGCAGCTCCCCCGTCTCCGGGTCGACCACCGGCAGCACCCCGACGTCGGGCAGCTCCAGCTCCCGGGGATCGACCACCTCGATCGCCAGCACGTCGTGCCGGACGCGCAGCTTACGCAGCGGCCGGGCCCACCCGGCGGTCGGGGCGAGGAAGTCGGAGATCACCACCGCCACGCCGCGCCGCCGCGGCGGCCGGTTGAGCATGTCGACAAGCGTGCCCAGGTCGCTGCGCCCGGGGCGGATCTCGGTACCGGCGATCGCCCGCAGCAGCCCCTGGGCCTCCTTGCGGCCGGAGCGCGCGGGCAGCCGGGTGAACACGTCCGGGCCGGCGACCGGGGCCGCCGCACGCCACCGGCGGGACGGCGCGACGGTGCCGCCGCCGCTGCCGATCACCGCGCCGATCCGGTTGCCGCCCCGGACCGTCAGGTGGGTCAGCGCGGCCGCGGCGGCCACCACGACGTCGCGCTTGAGCCACCGGCCGGTGCCGAAGTCCAGGCTGGCCGAGAGGTCCACCGCCAGCCACGTCTCCAGTTCGCGGTCGGCCACCGTACGCCGGACGTGCGGCATCGTCGTGCGGGCGGTGACCGGCCAGTCCATCCGGCGTACGTCGTCGCCGGGGCGGTACTCCCGGGACTCGCCCGCCTCGCTGCCCGGCCCGGGCAGCAGCCCGGCGTAGTCGCCCTGCAGCAGGCCGTCGAGTTTGCGGGTGACCATCAGTTGCAGCCGCGACAGGGCGGCCTCGGTACGGTCGGAGGGGACGTCGGCGGGCCGACGGGCGGGTGAGGTCACGGGCGCTGCCCGGGCCAACCGGCACCCGGCGGCGCGGAGGTCGGCATGGGAGCCGGTGTGGCCTGCTGCCGGGGCGCGACCGAGGGCAGCGGAATGGTCGACATCACCCGGTGCACGACGTGGTCGGCGGGCACGTCGTCGGCGAGCGCGTCGTAGCTGAGCACCAGCCGGTGGCGCAGGATGTCCGGCGCGATGTCCTGCACGTCCTGCGGCAGGGCGTAGTCCCGGCCGCGCAGCAGCGCGAGCGCGCGGGTGGCGCGGACCAGGCCGAGCGAGGCGCGCGGGCTGGCGCCGTACTGGATGAGCTGGGCGACGTCCGGCATGCCGTGCTCCGCCGGGGCGCGGGTGGCCAGCACCAACCGGACCGCGTAGTCGACCAGGGCGTTGTGCACGAAGACCTGGTCGGCCTTGCGCTGGAGGGCGATCAGGTCGGGGGTGCTGAAGACCGGTGCCGGCTCCGGCGGGGCGACCCCCATCCGATAGACGATCTCCCGCTCCTCGGCGTCGGTCGGATAGCCGACGACGATCTTCATGAGGAAGCGGTCCCGCTGGGCCTCGGGCAGCGGATAGACGCCCTCCTGCTCGATCGGGTTCTGCGTCGCCATCACCAGGAACGGGTCGGGCACCCGGTGGCTCTCGCCGCCGATGGAGACCTGCCGCTCGCTCATCACCTCGAGCAGCGCCGACTGCACCTTGGCCGGCGCGCGGTTGATCTCGTCGGCGAGCAGGAAGTTGACGAACACGGGGCCCAGCTCGACGTCGAACTTCTCGCTCGACTGCCGGTAGATGCGGGTGCCCATGATGTCGGCGGGCACCAGGTCGGGGGTGAACTGCACCCGGGCGAACGAACCGCCGACCACCTTCGCGAGGGTCTCCACCGCGAGGGTCTTCGCCACCCCGGGGACGCCCTCCAGTAGGCAGTGGCCCCGGGCGAGCAGCGCGACGAACATCCGCTCCACCATCCGGTCCTGCCCGACGATCACCCGTTTGATCTCGAACAGCGCCCGCTCCAGCAGGCTCGCGTCCTCGGCCGGCGTGCTCACCGGCACGGGTGTCTCCGGGCCCGTCCCGTTCGGCGTCGGGGCGTCGGGCGTGGTCGGCTGGGCCACCGGTCCTCCACAGCAATGATCGGTTGTCGCGCGGCGTGGTGCGTATCAAGACTCGCATGCCCGGCTGAGTGCCGAGGTGGGGAGAAGCCGATTTTCGCCACGCCGTCCCCCGGGGCCGGATCGTCGGCCCCGCCACGCCGGTGCCACGTCGTGGAATCGCCGATCGTGGGTGGACAGGGATGGGTCCCGCGTGTGTACCATTCACCCCGTCGCCGGGCGGCTCCCCCCGTGGCCGCCCGGCGCTCAATCTTCCGGCGCGTCCGCCCTAGACTGGGCCCGATGAGCGTCCACCTTCCCGCCGACGCGCCGCCGATCTGCTCGTCCCGTGGCTGCCGTGCCCCTGCCCGGTGGGCGCTGCGGTGGAACAATCCCCGGCTGCACGACGCCGACCGGCGCAAGACCTGGCTCGCGTGCGCCGAGCACCGGGCCACCCTGGGGGATATTCTCGACGCCCGCGGCTTCCTGCGGGAGGTCGTACCGGCACCCGGATCGCCTACCCTCGAAGGGTGAGCGCGCACAACGGATCTCCCCGGTGAGCGGTGACGGGTCCGCCGGCCCGCCGCCGGCGCCCCAACCGACGGCGGGTCCCCTGGAACCGTGGCCGGACACCGTCCGCTGGCAGTCGATCTCGTCCGACCTGATCTGGGTGGAGCTGATCCGCCTGGCGATGCTGCTGGGCGTCCTCTCCCTCGGGCTGGGGATCACCTGGGCGTTCAGCGGAAGCTGGGTGTTCGGCTCGGCGCTCGGCCTGGTGCTGCTGCTGGGCGTCCTGCGCGGCGTGACGATCGCCCGCGCCGTACGCGCCTGGGGCTACGCCGAGCGGGAGGACGACCTGCTGGTCCGGCACGGGTTGCTGGTGCGGCGGCTGTCCATCGTGCCGTACTCGCGGATGCAGTTCGTGGACGTCAGCGCCGGGCCGCTGGAGCGCGCGTTCAAGCTGGCCACCGTGCAGTTGCACACGGCTGCGGCGGCGAGCGACGCGCGGGTGCCCGGGCTGCGCCCGGCGGAGGCGTCCCGGCTGCGCGACCGGCTCACCGCGCTGGGCGAGGACCGGGCGGAGGGCCTGTGAGCGACCCGGCCGGCCGGGGCACGGACGGCCCCGCGCCGCCCCCGGCCGCGCCCACGGCCCGACCCGACGGCCCTCCGCCGGAGGAAGCACCCGCCGCCGACACGCCGGGCGAGCGGACACCGGTCGGGGAAACACCGACCGAGCGGACACCGGGCGAGTGGATGGCACCGACGGCGACGGCACCGGCGGGCGCCGAGCCACGGCAGCGGCTGCATCCGCTCAGCCCCGCCCTGCACGGCGCCAAGTCCCTGGTCGTGGTGATCGCCGGCCTGTCCTGGTCGACGCTGTCGCGGGTCGGCTTCGGCTGGTTCGCCCTGATGGCGGCGGTGCTGGCCCTGGGCGCCACCGTGCTGGCCGTGGTGAGCTGGTACTACACCGGCTACCACGTGGTCGGCCGCGAACTGCGGGTGCACGAGGGGCTCATCTGGCGGCGTACCCGCGCGATCCCGCTGGAACGACTCCAGGCCGTCGAGGTGGTCCGCCCGCTCCTCGCCCAGCTCACCGGCCTCGCCGAGCTGCGACTGGAGGTGGTGGGCGGGGGGAAGACGGAGGCGCCGCTGGCCTACCTGAGCGTCGCCGACGCGGCCGCGCTGCGCCAGCGGCTGCTCGCCATCGCCGGGCGGGCGGCGGCCGAGACGGGCACGCCGTCGCCGGTCGAGGTTCCCACCGGTCCGGCGGGGGCACCGGCACCGCCGCCCGGCCGGCCGCTGCACGCCGTACGGAACAACGACCTGTTGGTGAGCCAGCTGCTGACCCCGCAGGCGTTCATGATCCCGTTCGGCGTCGCGTTCGTGGTGGCGCAGTTCCTCTCCGAGGACTCCTGGTCGTTCATCGCGGTGGCGAGCACCCTCACCGCGATGGCGGGCGTGCTGCTGCAACCGGTGCGCCGGGTGCTCGACGACTGGAACTTCCGGCTCGCCCGGGACGAGGGCACGTTGCGGATCCGCAACGGGCTGCTGGAGACCCGCGCGCAGACCGTGCCGCTGGACCGGGTGCAGACCGTCGGCGTGACCTGGCCGCTGCTGTGGCGGGTCAAGGGCTGGCTGCGGCTGCGGCTGGAGGTGGCCGGCTACTCCGCCGGCGAGGCCGACGACCGCAACCGGCCGGACCGGCTGCTCCCCGTGGGCGACCTGCCGACCGGCGAGGCGATCGTGGCCGAGGTGCTGCCCGGGGTGCGGCTGGCCACGCTGCCGTTGACCCCGCCGCCGGCCCGGGCCCGCTGGCTCAATCCGCTCAGCCGGAGCAGGCTGGGCGCCGGGCTCGACACCCGGGTCTTCGCCGTCCGGTCCGGCCTGCTCACCCGGCAGCTCGCGCTCGTGCCGTACGCCCGGATCCAGAGCGTGCGGATCGTGCAGGGGCCGGCGCAGCGGCGGCTGCGGCTGGCGACGGTGCACGCCGACACGGCCGGCGGGGCCGGCGCGGCCGCGCGGGACCGGGACCTCGCCGAGGCGTGGGCGCTGGCGGCGGAGCTGACGGCCCGCGCGCACCACGCCCGCCGGGCCGGCTGACCCGTACCCCAGCCGCGGCGGTCGACGCCGTCCCCAGCCGGGCGGGCACCCGCCGCGACAGCGGTCCGGTCAGCGGGCCGCCGGTATCGACGGCGGCTCGGCGCCGGCCGGCGGGTCGGTCGGCTCGGCCTCGCCGTCGGGCTCCGCCGGGGCCCGCCGGGCCTTGCGGGCCGCCCACCAGCGCTCCGCCAGGCCGACCACCAGGAAGGCCATCCCGACGTACGCCCAGCCGACCAGGACGTCGATGACGTAGTGCTCGCCGCTGTAGACCAGGGTGAACGTCATCGCCAGCGGGTACGCCAGCAGCAGCGGCCACCAGCGGCGGCGGGTCTGCCGCAGGAAGAACAGCACCACGAACAGCGCGAACGCGGTGTGCAGCGACGGCATCGCGGCCACCGGGTTGGAGGCGATCTGCCCGGCGTTGAGCAGGTTGCCGGCGCCGTGCATGCCGAACGCCTTCCAGCCGCGCGTGGAGATCCGCGCGACCTCCTCCAGCAGGCCGTTCTGCGCCGCCCACCAGGGCGGAGCGGCCGGGTAGAGGAAGTAGGTGACCAGGCCGGTGGCGCACAGGAAGCCCCAGCGGCGCATGAAGGCCGCCCAGCGCCCCCGGTCCCGCAGCCAGAGCACCGCCGCGGCGGCCAGGGCCACCACGAAGTGCGAGAAGTAGACCCAGCTGACCGCGACGTCCCACCAGTGCACCTCGGGCCGGTAGAGGTGCTCCTGGAGCCAGACCGTGGGCACCTCGCCGCCCGTCAGCCAGCCGAACATCACCCGGTCGGCGACGATCAGCTCGTACGCGTGCGGGGTCGCGCCGTTGTCGGCGAAGCCCCGGGAGAGGTTGTAGACGGCGAGCAGCAGCACCACCGGCACCCAGTCCCGGGCGAAGCGCAGGTGACTGCGCCACGGCCGGCTGCTGTTCCAGGCGATCGTCGCCGCCCAGATCCACACGAACGCGTACGCCGGGTCGGTCGGCAGCCCGATGCCGAGCCAGCCGGCGACGAAGGCGATCCCCCAGACCGTCATCGCGACCACGCGACGACGACCGCCGTCGGGCGAGGCGGGCGGCTCGGTCCGGGCGGGGGGCTGGGGGTCGGTCGCGACAGACATCGCGGTCAAGGTTAACGGCGCGTACGGCATCGACCGACGCCGACCACCCGCCACGCCCTCCGGGTGCGCCGTGGGGCGACCCACGCGCAGGCGCCGCCGCCCGCCGCCGCCTCGTCTAGGCTTTGGCCATGCAGGAGCAGCCGGAGCCCGGGCTGACCCCGGGACTCACCGCCCGGGTGGAGCTGACCGTCACCGACACCGACACCGCCCAGGCGGTCGGCTCCGGGGACGTGCCCGTCCTGGGTACGCCCCGGGTGCTCGCCCTCGCCGAGGCCGCCACGGTGGCGGCCACCGCCGACCGGATGCCCGGCGGGTCGACCACCGTCGGCACCCGGGTCGAGCTCGATCACCGGGCGGCCACCCCGGTGGGGCGCACGGTGGTGGCGCAGGCCCGGCTGACCGCGGTGGAGGGGCGGCGGCTGCACTTCGCGGTCAGCGTCAGCGACGGCGACGAGACGGTCGCCGAGGGCCGGGTGGAGCGGGTGCTGGTCGACCGGCAACGCTTCGTGGAACGCGCCGCGCGGTCGTCGTGACCGCCCGCTTCACGCGGGTCGCCGACGGGGTGCACGTGCTGCGCGAGCCGCTGCTGCACGTCAACGTCACCCTCGTCGTCGGCGACGGGGCCGCGCTGCTGGTCGACACGCTCTCCACCGCCGGGCAGGCCGCCGAGCTGGCCGCCGCCGCCCGGGCGGTCACCCCCGATCCGTGGACGCTGGTGAACACCCACCACCACTTCGACCACTGCTTCGGCAACGCGACCCTGGCCGCCGACCCGCCCCGCCCCGTGTACGCGCACGAACTGGCCGCCGCGGCGATGCGCGAGCCGGACCGGCTGCGCCGGGAGGCGTACGCGGAACTGCGCGACACGCACCCGACGCTGGCCGGGGAGGTGGCCGGGACGGAGCTGCTGGCGCCGACGCACACGGTGCACGGCGAGACCGTGCTCGACGTGGGCGGCAGGCGGGTGGTGCTGCGCCACCCGGGTCGCGGGCACACCGCAGGTGACCTGGTGGTGCACGTGCCCGACGCCGACGTGCTCGTCGCCGGTGACCTGGTGGAGCAGAGCGGCCCGCCGGCCTTCGAGGAGTCGTACCCGTTGCAGTGGCCGGACACCGTGGCCGAGCTGCTGCGGATGACCACACCGGCCACGCTGGTCGTGCCGGGGCACGGCGAGCCGGTCGACGCCGCGTTCGTCCGCGCGCAGCACGCCCAGCTCGTCGAGCTGGCCTGGCTCATCCGCGCCGGACACACCGGCGGTGCCCCGCCCGAGCGGGTCGCCGCCGAGGCCCCCTTCGGCGCCCGTCCCGCCCTCCACGCCGCCCGCCGCGGCTACGCCGAACTAGACGGCACCGCCTAACCCCACCCCGCACCCCGCACCCCACGCCCCGCACCCCGCACCCCACGCCCCGCACCCCGCACCCCGCACCCCGCACCCCGCGCCCCGCGCCCCGCGCCCCGCGCCCCGCGCCCCGCGATCTTGCAGTTACTGCCCCGACATAAAGGGCATGTCTCTCATATTGAGGGCAGAAAGTGCAAGATCGCGGGGCGCGGGGCGCGGGCGGGGAGAGCCCGGGCGGGGAGAGCCCGGGCGGGGGTGGGGTGGGCGGGTCAGCGGGGGAAGCGGGTGTGCACCTCGGCGCGGGTGGGCATGGCGGTGGCGCCGCCGGGGGACTCGCAGACCAGGCCGGCGACCCGCAGCGCGAACGCCACCCGCTCGTGCCAGCCCGCCGGGTCGGCGGGTTCACCACCGGAGAGCAGTTCCGCGACGAGCGCGCCCATCACCGAGTCGCCCGCGCCGGTGGCGTCCACCGCGTCGACCTTCGGCGCGGGTACGCGTACCGGATCGGCGCCGGCCGCGGCGACCACCGCGCCGGCCGCGCCCAGGGTGACCACGACGGTGCCGGCGCCGAGTTCCCGCAGGTACGCCGCCACGCCCTCCTCGGGTTCGCCGGGGTAGAGCAGCTTCGCGTCGGCGGCGCTCAGCTTGACCAGGTGGGCGCCGGCGGCGAACTCGGCCACCACCTCGCGCAGCCCGGCCAGCGCGGCCGGCCCGTCGAGCAGCCGGGGACGGACATTGGGATCGAAGACCCGCAGCCCCGACGCCAGCCCCCAGGCCCGGCGCGCGGCGGCCAGCACCGGCGGCTGGAGCAGCACGATCGACCCGCAGTAGAGGACGTCGGCTCCCCCGACCAGGTCGGTGTCCAGGTCGTCGGGGCCGAGCAGGCCGTAGGAGGGCGGCTCGCCGTAGAACCGGAAGTCGGGCTCGGGGCCGGCGAAGGTGGCCACCGCCAGGGCGGTCGGGGCGGGCACGGTGACGGCACCGGCCAGGCCGACGCCCGCCCCGGCCAGGAAGTCGCGGATCCGGCCGGCCGGCACGTCGTCGCCGAGCGACCCGACGAACTGCACCGCCCCGCCGAGCCGGGCGACGGCGACCGCGACGTTCAGCGGCCCGCCGCCGATGGCCTGCCGGTAGACCGGCGCACCGCCGCACTCGGTGTCCAGCAGGTCGACCAGCGCCTCGCCGAGCACCACCGCGTAACCCATTCCGGCCCTCCGTCCACGCCCGCGCCGACCGAATCATGTCGCACCAGGCTGGCACATTAGGCGCCATGACGAACGCTGAAGCCGTCGTATCGGCCTACTGGGAGGCGTGCGAGGCGAGAGACTGGGCGGCGTTCGGCCGGCTGCTCGCCGACGACGTGGTCTACCACCTGCCGCAGACCAGGGAGCGGATCACCGGCCGCGCCAGGTTCCTGCGGTTCAACCAGGAGTACCCCGACGGCTGGCACCTGACGGTGACCCGGGCGGTGGGCTCGGGCCGGCACGCCGCCACCTGGATCAGCTGCGTCCACCACGACGCGCAGCTCGACGCGACGAGCTTCTTCGACCTGGACGACGCCGGCCTCATCCGCGCCGTCACCGAGTTCTGGCCGGAGCCCTACGAGCCGCCGCCCGGCCGGGAACACCTCGTCGAGCGCTATTGACACATCGAGCTACAACTATTGCGCGTCGTCCCGTCCCCGTGGTGGGATGGCGCTTGCCGGGCAGGTGCGGGGGCTGCCGCACCACCGGCGCCGGGTTGACATCCACGCGAGGGCACCGGCCCGCGAGTCGGGCCGGCCGGCGGCGCACGTTCCGCCGGCCATCCGCGCCGGGCACGTCCGCCGCGACCGTCGTGACCACGTCGCAGCGGGGCGGCCGGCGCTGCCACCCCACGCGTTGCCCGCGGGGCGCCCGCGTCCCGCGAGTGAGGAGAACCCGTGTCCCATCGATCCCGCACCGCCGCGTTGCTCACCGCGGCCGCGACCCTTCTCATGGGCGCCATCGCCGTGACGGCGGGGCCCGACCCCGCCGCCGCGCACGGCACCCCGATGGCCCCCGGCAGCCGGACCTTCCTCTGCTGGAAGGACGGCCTCAGCAGCACCGGCGAGATCAAGCCCAACAATCCCGCCTGTTCCGCCGCCGTGGCCCAGAGCGGGGCCAACTCGCTCTACAACTGGTTCAGCGTGCTGCGCTCCGACGCCGCCGGCCGGACCGTCGGCTTCATCCCCGACGGCAAGCTGTGCAGCGGCGGCAACCCGGGCTTCGCCGGCTACGACCTGGCCCGCAACGACTGGCCGCTGACGCACCTGACCGCCGGGGCCCACATGGAGTACCGCTACAGCAACTGGGCCCACCACCCGGGCACGTTCTACTTCTACGTCACGAAGGACAGCTGGAGCCCGAACCGGCCGCTGGCGTGGAGCGACCTGGAGGAGCCGTTCCTGACGGTGACCAACCCGCCGCAGCGCGGCTCCAGCGGCACCAACGACGGGCACTACTACTTCAGTGGCAACCTGCCCACCAACAAGAGCGGCCGGCACCTCATCTACTCCCGGTGGGTCCGCTCCGACAGCCAGGAGAACTTCTTCGGCTGCTCGGACGTCACCTTCGACGGCGGCAACGGCGAGGTCACCGGGGTCGGCCCGGGCGGTACGCCGCCGCCCAACCCGACCACTCCCCCGCCCAACCCGACGACCCCGCCGCCCAACCCGACCACTCCCCCGCCCAACCCGACCACGCCGCCGCCGCACGGCGGGGACTGCATGCCGGTCTTCAAGGTGGTCGGCACCTGGAACGGCGGCTTCCAGGGCGAGGTCACGATCATGAACCACAGCTCGTCGACCTGGTCGGGGTGGACGGCCAACTGGACGTGGCCCAGCGGGCAGACCATCAACAGCCTGTGGAGCGGCACGCTGAGCACATCCGGCTCCTCGGTCACCGTGACCAACGCGCCGTACAACGGCACGATAGCCCCGGAGGGCACCACGACCTTCGGCTTCGTCGCCACCACCAACGGCACCAACACCCTGCCGACGGTCACCTGCTCCGGCCGCTGAGACCCCGACCCGGGCCCAACCCCGGGCCCGGGCCCGGCCCCTGAAGTGATCAAGAGGTTTGCGTCCTCCGGGAACGATTCCGGGGACGCAAACCTCTTGATCGGCGGCGTGGCCGCCGGCCAGGCGGGGGGCGGGGGCGACGCGGCGGGGCGGAGGTCAGCGGACCATGGAGCCGACCACCGGCTTGGTGAGCAGGGCGGACTGGTTGCGCTGGATGCCCGGGTCGAGGGTCTTGGCGACGAAGATGGCGTGCCAGATGCAGAAGATCAGCACCGTCCACACCTTGCGGGAGTGGTCGGCCTCCTCCCGCTTGTGCTCCTCCAGCAGCCGCATCGCGTACGACAGGTCGAGCAGGTCACCGGCGCCCGAGGTGGACAGCACGTGCCGGGCCCACTCGTACATCTCGCCGCGCAGCCAGACCCGGGTGGGGGTCGGGAAGCCGAGCTTCTTGCGGTTGACGATGGCCGGCGGCACGACGCCCTGGAGGGCCTGGCGCATCGCGTACTTGGTGGCGTCGGAGCGGGGCGGGAGTTTGAGGTCCACCGGGATCCGCGACGCCACGTCGAAGACCGCCCGGTCCAGGAAGGGCACCCGCACCTCCAGCGAGTGCGCCATCGAGATCCGGTCGGCCTTGACCAGGATGTCGCCGCGCAGCCAGGTGTAGAGGTCGACGTACTGCATCTTGGTGACGTCGTCGAGCTCGGTGCACTCGGCGTAGATCGGCGCGGTGACGTCGGTGTAGCGGACGGAGGGGTCGTAGCGGCGCAGCAGGTGCTGCTTCTCCTCCTCGGTGAACATCCGGGCGTTGCCGTAGTAGCGCTGCTCGATCGGGGTGGTGCCGCGCTCCAGGAAGCTCTTGCCCTTGACCCCCTGCGGGATCGCCTTGGAGACCGCGCGCAGCCCCTTCTGCACGCCGCCGGGCAGCCCGTTCACCGTGCCGAGCGACAGCGGCTCGCGGTAGATGGTGTAGCCGCCGAAGAACTCGTCGGCGCCCTCGCCGGAGAGGACCACGGTGACGTGCTCGGCGGCCTTCTTCGCCACGAAGTACAACGGCACCAGCGCCGGGTCGGCCACCGGGTCGTCCAGGTGCCACACGATCTTCGGCAGCGCCTCGATCATGTCGTACGGCCCGATCTTGGTCGGGATGGTGGTCACGTCGAGGTGCCGGGCCGAGTCCTGGGCGACGTCGATCTCCGAGTAGCCCGGGACGTCGTAGCCGACGGTGAAGGTGAGGATGTTCGGGTTGAACTCCCGCGCCAACGCGACCACCGCGGTCGAGTCGATCCCGCTGGAGAGGAACGAGCCCACCGGCACGTCCGAGCGCATGTGCATCCGGACGCTCTCCCGCAGCGTCTCCCGGATCTCGTGGTAGAGCCGCTGCTCGTCGGCGACCGGGGTGGGCCGGAACACCGGCCGGTACCACCGGCGCACGTCGATCCGCCCGCCCGGGGTCCAGGTGAGGTACTCCCCGGAGCCGATCCGGCTGATCCCCTTGTGCAGGGTGCCGGGCTCGGGCACGTACTGGAGGGTCAGGTAGTGGCTGAGGTTGGCCGTGTCGATGCCGGCGTCGCCCTGGTAGTTGGAGTGCGCGAAGGGCAGCAGCGCCTTCTTCTCCGAGGCCAGGTAGAGGCCGTCGGCCGTCTCCAGGTAGTGCAGCGGCTTGATGCCGAAGTAGTCCCGCCCACCGAACGCGCGGCGCGCCTGCCGGTCCCAGATGACGAAGGCGAACATGCCGCGCAGCCGGGTGAGCACCTGCTCACCCCAGTAGTGGAAGCCGGCGACGATCACCTCGCCGTCCCCGGCGGTGGCGAACTGCGCGCCGAAGTCCCGGATCAGTTCCTCGCGCAGCTCGATGTAGTTGTAGATCTCGCCGTTGAAGGTGAGCAGGTAGCGCCCGTTCGCGTAGGACAGGGGCTCTTGGCTGGAGGCCACGTCGATGATCGCGAGCCGCTTGTGCGCGAACACCCCGTCCGCGTACCGGCCGGAGGCGTCGCCGACCACCTCGACACCGGTCTCGTCCGGGCCGCGGTGGTGCAGGCATTCCAACGCCCCGGCGATGTTGTCGCGGTGGGCGGCGGCATCGCCGCGCGCGCTGAAGAAGGCCAGGAGTCCGCACATGGTGGACATCTTTCCACGCGGCCCGCGCGGGCGTCGCGGCACCGCTGGGCTCCGCGCCGCGACGCTGCCCGGCCCGCGCGTTCCGGGTCGCCGCCGACCGGATGCCCGTGCGGGCGGCGTCGAGCGACCGATTCTCCGCCACCCGGTGTGCTGACCGCCCGTCCCGGCGCGACCCGCCCGCCGCCCCGCGCGGTACGGTCTGACCTGCAACGACGCGGAGGAGCGGAGCATGACCGAGGAACGCACCGACAGCAGACCGGCGGACGGCACCGAGTCGCACGATCCGGACTTCCCGGAGGCGTTCCTGGCGTTCATGCGGCAGGGGTGGCGGGACACGACGCTGCCGGTCGCCCCCCGGCCGGAGATGCCGAACCACGCCAAGCGCCGCGCCGCGCTCTCGGCGGCGTTCCCGGGCGAGACCCTGGTGATCCCGACCGGTGGCGAGAAGGTACGCGCCAACGACACCAACCACCCCTTCCGCCCGGGCAGCGACTTCGCCTACCTGACCGGGGACCACGACCCGGACGGCGTGCTCGTGCTCCGGCCGAACGGCTCGGGGCACGACGCCACGCTGTACATGCGGCCCCGTTCGTCGCGGCAGACCGACGAGTTCTTCCGCAGCCGCAACGGCGAGCTGTGGGTCGGCCGCCGGCACACGCTGGCCGAGAAGTCGACCGAGCTGGGGCTGCCCACCGCGGACCTGACCGAGCTGGACGCGGCGCTGGCCGACCTGGCACCCGGTCGTACCCGGGTGCTGCGCGGCTTCGACGCACGGGTGGACGCGGCCGTGCGCCCGTACGACGACCGCCGCGCCGAGGGGCGGCCGGGGCGCGACCGGGAGCTGGCAGTCGCCGTCTCGGAGCTGAAGCTGGTCAAGGACGAGTGGGAGATCGCCCAGCTCCAGGAGGCGGTCGACGCGACCGTCCGGGGGTTCGAGGACGTGGCCCGGGCGCTGCCGGCGGACCGCGCCGTCTCCGAGCGCCTGCTGGAGGGGATCTTCGCGCTGCGCGCCCGGCACGACGGCAACGACGTCGGGTACGGCTCGATCGTCGGCGCGGGCGAGCACGCCACGATCCTGCACTGGGTGCACAACCACGGCGCCACCCGGCCCGGCGAGCTGCTGCTGATGGACATGGGCGTGGAGAACCGCAACCTGTACACCGCCGACGTCACCCGGGTGCTGCCGGTCGACGGCCGGTTCACCCCGTTGCAGCGCCAGGTCTACGAGGCCGTGCACGCCGCGCAGCAGGCCGGCATCGACGCCATCCGGCCCGGCGTGCCGTTCCGGGAGATCCACCTGGCCGCCATGCGGGTCCTCGCCCAGGCGCTGTCCGACCTGGGTCTGCTGCCGGTGAGCGTCGACGAGGCGATGGACGGGCGGTCGACGGTCTACCGGCGCTGGACGCTGCACGGCACCAGCCACATGCTCGGCATCGACGTGCACGACTGCGCGAACGCCCGCAAGGAGAAGTACCGGGACGGCACGCTGGGCGAGGGCCACGTGCTCACCGTCGAGCCCGGCCTCTACTTCCAGCCGGAGGACGAGCTGGTCCCCGAGGAGCTGCGTGGCGTCGGCATCCGGATCGAGGACGACATCCTCGTCACCGCGACCGGCGCGGTGAACCTCAGTGCCGGGCTGCCGCGCGGCGCCGACGAGGTGGAGACCTGGCTGGCCGAGCAGCGCGAGGCCGGCCCCCGCCTGCCCGGCTGAGCCACCCACCCTCCTGCCCCCGGCCCGGTCGCGACCCACGTCGCGGCCGGGCTGTTCGCCGTCCAGACCCGGGCCCGGCGCCGCTGTCGCCGGCCCGAGCCAGGTACCCCGTCCGGATGTCGCCCGAAACTTCGCGATCTTGCACTTTGTGCCCGGACAAAACGCACAAAGCCAGCGTCCCGTGGGCCATGAGTGCAAGATCGCGGGCACCACGAACGTGGGACACCACCAATGCCCAGGCAGCCGGGACGGCTGGTCGTCGCCTGATGGCTTCTCCGATTCGGAGTCGACCCAGGCGGGGCACCTGAGCGGGGCCGCTCCACCTCGGCAGCCGACGACGTGTGCACTGCTCGCGTTGCCTTCATGCCGGACGCCACCTCATCCAAGGCCCGCCCCCAGAACCGATGCCCCAGGCCGACGCCACAGAGCCGCATACCCAGGATCCGACTCCCAAGATCGCGCTGTTTTGCGGAAGTAGTGGCCTCCCTAGCTGGCGAGGCCACTACTTCCGCGAAACAGCGCGATCTTGGACCGGAGCGGGATGGCGTGGGCACCACGAACCCCGCCTCAGGCTGGATCGGCTGCCGACGGACGGCCACACTGAGACGAATATGGGCTTTTTTCAGATAAGTCCTCATCGCGAAGAACCTTCTCATACCGTGGTCAACGGAGGCTGCAACCGATTTGTGGCTGGTCGCACTGTATTGCCTGGTGCGGTCCCTTTGAGAGCACGAAAGGGCGGAAGGCTCCGATGTCCGATGACGTAACGAGACCTGACGGTGGCCCGCCCGCGGGCACACCGATGCGAGGGCGGCGCAAGCTCTGGCTGGCCGCCGGCGTGGCCGGGCTGACCGGCGTCGTCGGCCTGGCGGCGCTGGGCGGCCTGACCGCCCGCGACAAGCCTGGCGACACCGACCGACTCTCCGACGCCCAGGCGTCGGCCCCTAGGCAGAACGTCAGCGACGCCGGCGCGGCCGACGACGAGGCCGGCAAGAGCGAGGCCGGCAAGAGCGACGCCGGCACGGCCGACGACGAGGCTGGCAAGGGCAAGGAGACCGGTACGGGCAACGAGGCCGGTAAGGGCGAGGGCGAGTGGTCCGGTGGCGACCGCAGCGGCGGCTCCGCCGACCGGAAGCACGACGGCCGGACCAAGAAGGTGCCCTGCGACACCGACAAGCTCATCCAGGCGATCACACACGCCAACAAGAACGACGGCGCGACGCTGGAACTCGCCAAGCACTGCACCTACGAGCTGACGCGCAGCGAGCACGGCAACGGCCTGCCCGTGATCAAGGAGTCGATCGTCCTCAAGGGCGAGGACACCAAGATCGTCAGGGCGGCAGCGACCGAGCGGTTCCGGATCCTGAACGTCGGAAGCAGCGGCCACCTGACGCTGAAGGACGTGACCATCAAGGGCGGGCAGACCGCCCCCCGGAAGATGGCCCCGCCCCCGACCCCGCTGTTCGGGCGCTCCGACCCGACGAAGGTCGCGGAGACTCCTGCCCGCAAGCCCGCCATGGCGGCGCCCACGCCGTCGTCCGCTACGTCAGGCCCGTCCGCCACTCCGGTTGTCGAGCCCGATGACGCCGCGACGACCGGGCCCACGCTTGCAGGCGCCGACGGGGCGGGCATCCTGGTCCAGCAAGGCGGCCGCGCCGACATCGAGTACAGCAAGATCGTGCAGAACAACGCCGGCGGGAACGGCGGTGGCATCGCCAACTTCGGCACCACCAGCCTGCGCCACACCGCGGTCGAGGAGAACAGCGCCAACGGGTTCGGCGGCGGCGTCTTCAACACCGGGGTGCTGCGGGTCGAGGAGTCCAAGGTGGCACAGAACGCCGCCGGGGCGGGCGGCGGCGGCATCGCCAACGGCGCGGCCCTGACCGGCCCGACGCTCGGCGGCGGCACCGTCTGGATCTGGAAGAGCAAGATCAGCCACAACCGGACTTCCGTCATCGGCGGTGGCATCTTCGACAACGAGGGTGAGACCACGATCACCCAGAGCGAGATCACGGACAACACGGCTGGCGCGGACGTCGGCGGGCTGGTCGGCTTCAGCGACAGCAGGCTCTCCCTCGAGCACGTCCTGGTCGCCAGGAACTACGCCGACGACGAGGCTGGCGGCATCGGCGTCGGCGGAGGCAGCAACGCCGTGATCGAGAACAGCGTGATCAGGGAGAACGTCGCCAGGGGCGACTCCGGCGGAGGCCTGTTCAACGACGAGGGCAGCGTCGTCCTGCGGGACAGCGAGGTCCTGGCGAACCAGGCGATCGGCCCGTACGGGGTGGGCGGCGGCCTCGTGAACGACTTCGGCACGATCAGGCTGATCAGCACGAAGGTGGCCCACAACCTCGCCACCGAGCCGCCGGGCGGCATCTGGACCAACAACGACCGGGTCTTCATCGACCGGAAGTCCGCCGTCACCGACAACCGACCCACGAACTGCGAGGGCAGCCCGGTCATTCCCGACCGCTGCTTCGGCTGAACGCCGGACGGCACCACCACATAGAAGAGGGCTCCTCCGCGCCACCGCCAGGCGGCCCGGAGGGGCCCTCGCGTCCGCCGTTCCTGCGGCCGCCGACCCGCTCGCAGCCGTCGGCCCATTCGCGGCCGCCAACGCCCCCATGGCCGCCGATGGTCCCGTGACCGCCTACCCGCCCGCTGGCCGTTCCGCGCCGATCGTGGCCACCTGGGATCGGCCACGTGGCCTAGCCGCTCGCCTCACCTACCGGCGCTCCTGCGGCCGATCGACCGGCTCGGCCCGTCCGCACCGCACGAGGGGCCCTCGCACCGAATGTGGGCCTTTTTCAGATATGACCGCGAAGCGAGGAACATTCTCATACTGTCTGGTTCGGGAGCTACAACCGATTTGTAGCAGGGGACGCTCGCCTGTGGCGCCGCGACCCTGTCTGGTACGAGGAGAGGGCAGAGAGCTCCGATGTCCAACTACCTAACGAACAACGACTCCGAGCGGGCGGTGGCGGCCAAACGCCGCCGCAAGCTCTGGCTCGCCAGCGGTGTGGCCGGGTTGACCGGCGTGGTCAGTCTCGCCGCCGTGGGTGTCGCCACCGGCGCCGGTGCCGTCGGCACGGACGGCCTGAAGTGGTCCACCGCCCAGCAGGTCAGCAAGGACGGCGAGCAGGGCGCCGACCGCGAGGAGAAGGGCCGCGAGGGCGAGGAGGGCCGCGAGGGCGAAGAGGGCCGCGAGGGCGAAGAGGGCCGGGACCGGCACGACAAGAACCGGGACCACAAGGACCGCGGGAGGGAGGTGCCCTGCGACTCCGACAAGCTGATCCAGGCGATCATCTTCGCCAACAACAACCACGGTGGCGAGCTGGATCTGGCGAAGGACTGCACCTACACGCTGACCCGGTCCGACAACTACGGCAACGGCCTGCCCGTGATCAAGGAGAAGATCACGCTCAAGGGCCACGACACGAAGATCGAGCGGGACGCCACGGCCGACCACTTCCGGATCCTGAACGTGGGCAGCGGCGGGCACCTGACGCTCAAGGGCCTGACCATCAAGAACGGGAAGACCCTGGAGCGGAAGAAGGACCCCCTGGTGACCCCGGAGGCGGTGTGGTCCCGGTACGCCAACTCCGTCGAGGCGACGGCGGCGGCCAAGGCCGGCAAGCCGTACCTGCCGCTGCTCCAGGCCGCGCCGAAGGGCGCGGCGGCGGCGCAGGCCGCGGCCAAGGCCGACGCGGGCGTGCTGGAGGAGCCGGAGGCCAACGACGGCGCCGGCATCCTGGTGCAGCCCGGCGGCACGGCCGACATCGAGAAGAGCCACATCGTGCGGAACCAGGCCGGCGGCAACGGCGGCGGGATCGCCAACTTCGGCAAGACCAGCCTGCGCCACACCACGGTCGCCGAGAACACCGCCTTCTTCTTCGGCGGCGGCATCCTGAACGCCGGGGTGCTCCGGGTCGAGGAGTCGAACGTCACGCACAACAACGCCGGGATCGGCGGCGCCGGCATCTCCAACGGCGCCCCGGGCATCTTCCGCGACGACGTCGACGGCGGCACGGTGTCGATCGAGAAGACCGAGATCAGCGGGAACAACACCTACGGGTTCGGCGGCGGTCTGCTCGACATCGAGGGCAACACCACCATCCAGCACTCGAAGATCACCGACAACACGGCGCTGATCGCCGGTGGCGGCATCGCGGCGGCGGACGACAGCCAGCTCTACCTGAAGCACGTCCTCATCGCGAAGAACGTCACCGGGGGTGTCGGCGGCGGCCTGGCGCTGGCCTTCCAGGCCAACGCCACGGTCGAGAAGAGCGAGATCAAGGAGAACGTCGCCGGGTTCTTCGGTGGCGGCGTGTTCAACCTGTTCAGCCGGGTCACGTTCCGCGACAGCGACATCGTCGGGAACCAGGCCCCCGGATTGATCGGCATCGGCGGCGGCATCTTCAACGTGTTCGGCAAGGTCAGCCTGCACGACACGAAGGTCGCCGGCAACTCCTCCACCCACAAGCCGGGCGGGGTGTTCAACTTCGGCGGCAAGGTCGAGGTCGACGACAAGTCCGCGATCAAGGGCAACGACCCGACGAACTGCAAGGGCAGCCCGTCGAACGTGCCCAACTGCTTCGGCTGATCGCTCTCGGGCGACGGACGGCCGACGCCGGCCGGACGACGACCGGACAGGAACCGGCCCCCTCCCGCACCACGCGGGAGGGGGCCGGTTCGCGTCGCGCGTCGACCGCGGTCAGCTCTGCACGAAGACCGCCACGCTGCGCGCCGGCACGCTGAACGTGCCGCTCGCCCGGTCGAAGGACGCCGCCCGCAGCGTCTCGTCCGCCGAGGTCCGCAGCACCGGGTGCAGCGCGACGTCCGCCCCACGCAGCCCGGTCAGCCGCTGCGTCGCCGGTTCCGGGGTGGCGTTGAAGACCACCGTCACCGACTTCCACCGCCCGTCGAGGCCCCGGCCGTCCAGCGTCATGGTGAGCACGCCGGGGGTCTCGGCGGTGCCGGAGAGCGGGAACGCCACCCGCCTCTGCACCTGCTCGGCGGTGGTCAGCCCGAAGACCGGCGAGGAGGCCCGGATCTTCAGCAGCTCGGCGTACCGGGCGTCGGTCATGGTGATCGCGGCGCAGTCCGGCACCAGCGCCGGGTCGGCCAGCAGCGGCTTGGCGTACGGCCACTTGTCCTGGTTGTCCTGCGCGGGCGGCAGGCCGGTGCCGAACCCGTTGCCCTGGGCGCAGTTCCACCGGATCTGGTTGAACCAGTCCCCGGAGTTGTACGAGTTGCGGTCCAGCGACTTCGAGCGCAGCCGCTCCGTGCCGGTGGTGACGAACCCGGTCCCCTGTCCCATCAGCACCGTGCCCAGCGCGAGCACCTGCATCCGGGCGCGGTCCGCCGCCGGGGTGTCCTGCGGCAGCTTGTACGCCAGCGCGTCGTACAGGATCTCGTTGTCGTGCGCGTCGACGTAGGTGACCGCCTCCCCCGGCGCGGCGGTGTAGCCGGCGGGCGAGCCGTTGTAGTCGACCTGCGCGCCGGTGACCTGCCGGCCCGACGAGTCGGTGAACCGGTACCCGCGCAGGTTGCCGGTGAGACCCACCTTGATCAGGTCGTGCTGGTGCAGCAGCCGGGCCCGCTGCTCGGCCGCCGAACCGTTCACGTCGTCGCCGTTGGGGTCGGTGAACAGGCCGGAGGCGAAGCCCTGCACCCGGGGGTTGGCGTCGAACGGCCCACCGCCCCGGACCGCGTCGCGGAGCCGGTCGTTGAACGTGCCGATCCCCGTGCCGGCCATGTTGGCCTGGGTGGCCTGCACGAACCGGGCGCCGTCCGCGACCTCGCCGAAGTTCCAGCCCTCGCCGTAGAGCAGGATCTTCTTCCCGTCCACGCCGTCGCGGGCGACCGTCAGCCTGTCCAGCGCCTCGCGTACGGCCAGGATGTTCGCCTTCGGGTGGTGGCCCATCAGGTCGAACCGGAACCCGTCCACCTTGTACGCCCTGGCCCAGGTGACCAGCGAGTCCACCACCAGCTTGCCCATCATGGCGTGCTCGGGGGCGGTGTTGGCGCAGCAGGTGGAGTTGGCCACGGCGCCGTCGGGCAGCAGCCGGTGGTAGTAGCCGGGCACCACCTGGTCGAGCACCGACTTCGGGTCGGTGCCCGCCGCCGAGGTGTGGTTGTAGACGACGTCCATCACCACGCGCAGCCCGGCGCCGTTGACCCCGGCCACCATCTGCCGGAACTCCGTGGTGCGCCGCGCACCGGCCGGGTCGACGGCGTAACCGCCCTCCGGCACCGTGTAGTGCAGCGGGTCGTACCCCCAGTTGTAGCCGTCGGTGTCCGCGACGGCCGCGACGCACTTCTGCTGTTCCGCGGAGTCCGGCGGCAGCGCGGCCAGGTCGCAGGCCGGCTGCCGCTGGTCGGCCCGCCGCTCGGGGATCGTGGCGAAGTCGAACGCGGGCAGCAGGTGCAGGTGGGTGACCCCGGCGTCGCCGAGCGCCTTGAGGTGCTTCATCCCGGCGGTGCCCGGGTCGGTGAAGGCGAGGAAGGTGCCCCGCCGCTCGGCCGGCACGGTGCTGTCGGCGACGGAGAAGTCCCGCACGGACAGTTCGGAGATCTGCACCTTGGTCGGCGGCACCGCCGCCGGCTTGCGCAGCGTCGCCCAGCCCGCCGGTGCGAGCGCCGGGTCGGCGAGGTCCACGATCTGGCTGTGCGTGGAGTCCGGCGCGAGGGCCAGCGAGTACGGGTCGGTCACCGCCGCCGTGACCACACGCTGCGCCGCCGGCTGCCAGGCCTGGACCTGGTAGCGGTAGTACCGGCCGGTCCAGTCGCGGGCGCCGCGCACGGACCAGACGCCGGTGCGGTCGTCCCGGCGCATCGCCACCGTCCTCGGCGACGCCGTCGGCGAGTCGAAGAGCTGGAGCGAGACCGTGCGGGCGGTGGGCGCCCAGACCGCCAGCGTCGGCACCCCGCCGGCGAAGGTCGGCCCGAGCCGCGCGTCGGTGGCCGGCGCGTAGACGTCGTCGAGCACGCCGGGGATCTGCACGCCGGTCGCGGCGAGCAGGGGGCCCTCGGCGTCCCGCTCGGTCACCAGGAGCTGCCCGCGCAGCGCCGCCGGGACCTTCGCCAGGTCCCGCCGGTCGAGCGTGAACCCGTGGTAAGCCCACAGGTGCGGGAACGCCGCGCGCTGGGCCTCGGTGAGCCCGTTGCGCTGCGCGGTCAAGGGCAGTTCGGTGTACGTCCCGACCAGTTCCCCGTCGGCGACTGTCACCCCGCCGGTTGGGGCGGCGACCAGGGCGTACGTCCTGCCGTCGGTGGGCCCGGCCTGCCAGGCGACGGTCGAGCGGTCGATCCAGTGCGCCTGCTGCTTCATGATGTCGACGTTCCCGGCGGTGCTGGACGCCGTGGACGGCCGCAGCCGCCCGGGGGTGGCGGCGAGCAGCCACACCTCGCGGCCGGCGTCGGCGAAGTCGAGCCGCTGGTCGGTCGGCAGGTCCTTCTCGTCTCCGGAGTGGATGATGTAGCTCAGCCCGGTGGCCCCGGCCGCGAGCGGCACCCGGAACACCGCGCCGAAGGCGTCGACGCGGGCCGGGGGCAGCGGCGTGGCCCAGTCCGTCGGGTTGGCGGCGCCGTCCCACAGGTGCAGGCCCCAGCCGTCGTAGTTGCCGTCGGCCCGGCGGTAGTGGACGACGGCGGTGCCGTCTTCGACAGGCGGGTCGGGCTCGCCCGTGGCGGCCTGCCGGGTCGGGTAGACCGCCGGGTCGCCCTGCTTGACCCAGATCTCGCCGGTCTGCGTCACGTCGATCGTCCGGTCCTGCCCGACGTCCTTGTTCCCGGCCCTGTCGACCACCAGGAAACCGACCGACTTGGCGCCCGGCTTGAGCTTCACCCAGGCGAACCGGCCGTAGGAGTCCTCGCCCGCGAACGGTTGCCCTTTGGGCCATTCGGTGGCGTACGCGGGGTCGATGTCGCCCCAGGCGTACAGCCCCCAGTCGTCGTAGCCGCCCGCCGGGCGCTGGTAGTGCACCACCGCCCAGTCGCGCGAGGCGGACTGCGCCGGGGTGCCCACGGTCGCGGTGGACCGGGTGCTCGCGGTGCGGCCCTTCCCGTCGCGGACGACTGCCTTGTATTCGATCTTCGTACCGCCGGCCAGCCCGGTCAGGTCGTGGTGCACGGTGTGGGGGGCCTGGTCGGCGCTGCCGAGCAGCGTCCACCTGCCACCGTCGACCCGGGCGGCAACGGTGACGGTGGCCAGCGGGTCGCCGGTGACCTGGGCGGTGACGGCGGCCCGCGTGGCGACTGGCTCGCCGGGCGCCGGGGCGGTGATCGTGATCCGTGGCGCGGCGTCGGGCAGCGCGATCGGCGTGCCGGCGCGGTGCACCACGGCCGACAGCGGCGGCACGGTCAGGGTGAGCTTGCCGTCCGCGCCGGCGACCGGGGCGGCCGTCGCGCCGTAGACGCCGGTGAACGTGCTGCCGGCCGACCAGGTGTCCACGGTGACAGTCTGCGCGGTCGCGGCGTTGTTCACCGCGACGACGTACTCGGTGCGCTGCTTCGGGTCGACCCGGGAGAACGCGAACACGCCGGGGCCGTCGGCGGCGTGCCGGGTGACCTGCACACCGTCGCGCAGGGCCGGGTGCGCCTGGCGCAACGCGCCCAGCTCGGCGATGGCCCGGTAGAGCGGGTGCGCGGGGTCGAACTGGTCGCTGGCGTGCGTACGGTCGGTGCCGAGCAGGTCGTCGTCGAGGTAGTCGGGGGTCTTCGAGGCGAACATGTCCTGCCGGGCGTCCTTGTCGCCGCCGGGGCCGGTGAAGCCCTGCTCGTCGCCGGAGTAGACCACCGGCTGGCCGCGGGTGAGGAACATCAGCTCGTGGGCGAGCTGGTCGCGGCGCAGGTGGGTGGCCGGGTCGGTGCCGCCGCCGGCGATGAACGAGCCGATCCGGCCCATGTCGTGGTTGCCGAGGAAGGTGGTCAGCCGGCCCGCGTCGGTGTCCCGGGCCCGGTAGAGGTCGTCGCGGGCGTACACGTCGGCGAGCGCCTTCGCGGAGCCGTCGCCGGCGGTGTAGCCGCGGGCGGCCTCCTGGAAGGCGAAGTCGAGGGTGGCCGGCAGCCCGCCGCGCCGCACGTACGTCGAGGTGATCTCCGGGTCGGCGCTGTAGACCTCGCCGAACATGAAGAAGTCCTTCTTCCCGGCGCGGTCGGCGGCGCGCTCGACGCCCTGGCTGAACTGCGGCCAGAAGTCGAGGTTGGCGTGCTTGACGGTGTCCAGCCGGAAACCGTCGACGCCGGTGGACGCCACCCAGTCGGAGTAGACCTTGGTCAGGCCGCGCACCACCTCGGGGCGCTCGGTCCACAGGTCGTCGAGGCCGAAGAAGTCGCCGTACTCGCTGTTCTCCCCGGCGAAGGTGGAGTCGCCCCGGTTGTGGTACATGGTCGGGTCGTTCAGCCACGCCGGGACCTTGACCTTCGCGTCGGCCGGGGTCTCGAACGTCGGGGTGTACGGGAAGGACGTCGTGTCCACCTCGGGGAAGCTGCGGGTGCCGTCGGCGTGGTTGCGGTCCTCGAAGGGGCGCCCCTGCGCGTCGGTGTACGGCGACGTCGCCTTGTCGACGTAGCCGTACTTGTTCTCGGCGTACTTGATGACGTCGGCGGTGTGGTTGACGATGACGTCGAGGTAGACCTTGATCCCCCGCCGGTGGGCGAGCTTGACCAGCCGCTTCAGGTCCTCGTTGCTGCCGAAGTGCGGGTCGACCTGGGTGAAGTCGGTGATCCAGTAGCCGTGGTAGCCGGCGGAGACGTCGGCCCCGCTGCCCTGCACCGGGCGGTTCTTGAAGACGGGGGCTAGCCAGATGGCCGTGGTGCCGAGGCCCTCGATGTAGTCGAGCCGGTCCATGACTCCCTTGAGGTCGCCACCGTGGTAGAAGCCCTTGTCCCTGGGGTCGAGGCCGGTGGTGAGCCGGTCGCCGGTGAGGCCGCCGGTGTCGTTGCGGCGGTCGCCGTTGGCGAACCGGTCCGGCAGGACGAAGTAGAACTGTTCGGCGCGGGCCTGGCTGCTGCCGGCGGCGAGCAGCGCCTCCGCCGACGGTTCGGCACGCCACTGGACGGCGCCGGCGGCGGCGAGCGGCCCGGTGCCGTCGGGGGTGTCGGCGCCGAGCTGGCGCACGGCGACGGGGACGCCGACGAGGGTGAGGGTGAGCAGGGAGACGAGGGCGAGCAGCGCCTTGCGCGGTATCGGCGGGGGCTTCATCGACGGCCTTCCTCTGGTCGCTGATTGGCCCGCACGCTAGCCCTTGCCGAAACATTCTGCAATACCTTGCAAACCAAGTCGTAACACGGCAGCCTGCTTGCAAAGCAGGGGCTCGGCGCGTCTCGCGCCGAGCCCCTGCGAAGGAGATCCGGTACCGCTACAGCCCGTGGCAGGTTCCGCCGTCGACCGTGCAGCTCGTCGGGCGGCTCTGCGCGCCGTCGAAGTAGAACCGCAGCGTGACCGACGCGCCCCCGGCCAGGTCGTGGCGGTAGGTGAAGCCGTCGTCGATCCGCCGCGCCGTCCCCTGTGGCGCGCCCTCGATCCAGGCGCTGCCCAGTCGCCCGTCCGGAAAGGTCAGCCGTGCCGTCCACTCGCGGCCGGCGGTCGACGCGTTGCTGACCACCACCTCCCCGACGAACCCCTCGGCGTACGACTCCACCACCCGGAACCGCCCGCTCACCGGCGACGCGGGCGACGGCGGCGGCGCGACGAGCACCGCGTCGTCGTCCCCGCTCGGGGCCGGCGTCGGCGTGGGGCCGCCACGGCTCGGCGTGGGCCGCTGCGGCGCGGGCGAGCCGGTGACGCGGCCGGACGGCGTGGGCGTCGCTCTCGGCGACCGCGCCACCGCGGCCGGGCTCGTCGCCGACGGCGGCGGCTCGGGCAGGGCGACGGTCGGCGGCGGGGCGGGCTGCGCGTCGAACGCGGGACCACGCCCCCGGTAGGCGCCAAGGGCGACGGCGAGCAGGACCACCATCACGAGAACCCCGACGGACACCACGATCCACGGCGAGGACGCGATGGCCGTCGTGCCGTAGGACCTGCTCGACGTTCGGCGCGTGCCGGACATGCCCCTCCTCCTGCGGTCGTCCGAGGCAGAGTAACGGTCGGCGGCGACATGGTGCGACCGCCGGACGGGCGGGCCGGCGGGCCGGCCGGCCAGTCCTCAGCGCGGCGGGACACGCACCTCGATCTCGGCGCCGAGCCGGGCGCCCCCGGCCAGGCCCAGATCGTCGCCGCTCCAGAACCGGCCCGGGTCGTACCAGTTCGGACGCCGCCCGGCCGGCAGCAGCCCCATCGCCTCGTAGGTCACCGCGACCACCTCCGCGCAGTACGCCGTCTCCAGGGCACGGTCGCGCCCGGCCGCGCCGGAGCGGTCGCGCTCCGGCGGGCCCGCGTGGTCCCGGTCCCGGCCGCCCAGGGTCGGCACCCGGACCGCGGGGACCCGCCCGCGCAGCCAGCGCCAGGCGAGTTGGGCGGTGGAGGGGAACGGGGTGCCGTCGAGGCGGGCCACGGTGCGCAGCACCGCCTTCTCCATCTCCGCGTCGGCCGGCGGGTCGAGCTGGCGCAGCCAGCCCCGCTGACCATACCGGTTCGCCCAGACGCAGACCGCGTCCCGCAGGTCGTGCAGTTGCACGCCACGCTGGTGGGTGCCCGTCCACATGTCCGGCAGCGACCTGCCCAGCTCGGCGTGCCACATCAGGGGCGGCATGTCGTCCAGCACGACCGCCATGCCGACGTGGTTGACCGGGCTGTTGGTGGTGAACTGGATGGCGCGGTCCGGCACGCTGCGCCCCCGGAACACCCACACGTCGCCGGTACGGGTCAGCTCCACGGCCTCGTCCAGGCTGATGCTCATGACGGTCTACCCTAGGCCGATGCGGCAACGGATGCGGTGGTGGAAGGTCCTCGGGCTGGCCGGTCTCGCCGGCGTCGCGGCGTCGGGCGTGGTCATCGCCCGGGCGGAACGGCGGCGCCGGGCGTACACCCCGGAGGAGATCCGGGCCCGGCTGCGCGACCGGCACGCGGAGGCCACGGCACCCGCCGACGACGCGCGCTGACCTCCCCCCGGCGTCAGTCCTCGTCGTGGTGGTTGCGGTCCCAGCGCCCGCCGACCGGCGGGGTGTCGAACCGCACCGGCCCGGTGGCGTTGCCGGCGAAGTCGTTGTCCTCGATCCGACAGGACACGCAACTGCCCTGGCGGGTGATCCAGAACCCGTACGTCTGGGTCTGCTCGTCGCGGTGGTCCCAGATCCGGTTGCCCCGCACGGTCGCCGAGTCGAACGGCGCGTTGACGGTGATGCCGGCCCGCACCGGTGGCGCCGCCGGCAACTCGTACGACGCGCCGGGTGGCGGGGTGTCCGCGTTCCACCCCGTGGGCGAGTCCGCCCGCACCTCGGCGAGGGTGAGCGCGGTGTCGGTGTTGGACACCACCACCGCAGTGCGTGACCCGACCCGCACCAGCTTCCCCCGGTGCCCGTCGTGGGGCCAGTGCGCCGACTGGTCGGTGACGGACCGGTGGTGGTAACGCACCGACTCGCCTCCGCCGGAGGCGGCCGGGGCGCACCGCCGGCCGTTGTTGCGGATCCTGTTGTTCACCACCGCCGCGTCGGTCATCGGCCGGTCGATCCGGATCGCGTCAAGGCCGTTGTCCCAGAAGTCGTTGCTGTCGATGACCACGTCCGCCGCCGGGCCCTGGTAGCCGTGCCCCAGGTCGTGCTCGTGGTAGCCGTGGGCCCCGTTGGCGCTGATCCGGTTCCCGCGGACCAGGTACGGGCCCGGCGTGTTGCCCATGCTGATCCCGTCGCGGACGTTGCGGTCGATGACGCAGTCGGTGACGATCCCGCCCCGGCCGGCGACGCCCGCCGTGCCGTTGGCCGAGACGTCGAAGCCGGCCTCCAGGTTGCCGGTCAGGGTGCAGGCGGAGACGATCAGGCCGTCCGCGCCCCAGTCGGAGATGCCGAACCGGTTGGCCTGGCTGTGGCAGCCGATGATGCGGTAGCCGCGCGGGGGCGTCCAGTAGTCCTTCTGCAGTTCGAGGAAGATCCCGTTGGTGCCGTTGCCGACGGTCGTGCAGTTGGCGATGGTGAGGCGTTCCACCTCACCCCACCCGCCGATACCGACACCGATGCCGGCGCCACCCATCTCCTCGCCGTTGTCCAGCCGGCCGCAGCCGACCACCACCACCCCGTCGATCAGGCTGTCCTGGAGGAAGTCGCAACCGAGGCCGGTCGCCCCGGTGTGGTGGATGTAGAGGTTGCGGAAAACGCCACGCACGACGTACTGGAGCCCCAGGCCCTTGGCGAGGTAGTTGTACTCGACCATCGCCACCCCGGAGCCGTCGATCTCGAAGTCCGCGAAGGTGCAGTCGGCGATGTGCCGGTCCCGGTCCGCGCCGTGCTGCACGGTGGTCCAGAAGGCCAGCGGCGTCGGGTCGGCCCGGTTCCCCTCGTTGCTGAGCAGGAACCGGGTCGCCCCGGGGCCCGCGCCGATCAGCGACACGCCGCTGCGCCACACCGTGCCGGCGTCCCGGATCGAGTAGATCCCCGGCGGGCAGTAGATGACCCGGGCCCGGCCGTCGGCGGCGTAGCCCTCACCGAGGCGGTCCACCAGCGCCGACAGCGCCGGCTGGTCGTTCGTCACGCCGTCGCCGCGCAGCCCGAACTCCCGCGCGTCACACCACAGGGGCGCCCCGGCGACCGGCGTGAGCCGCTGCGGGACCGCGGTGGACAGGCCCTGGTGCGACATCCGACCCTCCTCTTCCGGCATCCGGTCGGTTCGTCTCCGGGCCGGCGCATTCCCGCCGTCGGTGTCCGGAAACGCGCTACCCGGCCGGGTGCGGCGGCGCGGTCGCCGCAGGGCCGGGCTCCGCGCCGGTGCCGGGCGTCACGCCGGTGCGGCGCAACGCCTCCGCCAGCGCCCCGGCGGTACGGCCCACGAGCGCGCTGCCGTCGTCGAGCAGCAGCAGGGGCCGCTGGATCAGCTCGGGGGCGGCCACCATCGCCTCGATCCAGCGCGGCTCGGCCGCCTCGTCCCGCGGCCACTCGGCCATGCCGCGGGCCACCGCGGCGGGCTCCCCCGTCCGGCAGACGTCCCAGGGACGCGCACCGAGCCGGCGCAGCACCTCGGCCAGCTCGGCCACGCTCGGCGGCCGGTCCAGGTACGGGCGCACCGCGTAGCCGACCCCAGCCTCGTCGAGCGCGGACCGGGCGGCGGCGCACTTCGAACAGGACGGGTTGTTCCAGATCTCCATGCGGTGATGCTCTCAGCCCTACCGCCCCCGCCCCCGCCCCAGCCCGCGCCGCCCCGCCTCCGCGATCTTGCACTTTGTGCCCACGATCTGCGTCATATGTCGGATTTGCGAGGGCAGGAAGTGCAAGATCGCGGAGGCGGGGCGGGCGGGCGGCGCGGCGGGGCGGGGCGGGGGCGATGTCGGGTTTGGGGTGGTTTGGGGTGGCGGGCGTCACCGGAGTCGTGGGCATGGGTCGGGGGCCCGGGTCGTTGTAACCAACCGTGAGCGCGTGACCCCCCGAGGCCCCGACGGCCGGGGCGACCGGCCGGAATGCCAGTCGAGCCCGCGTCGTTACATCCCCCGGACGCGCCCCACCCCTCGTCGAGGGCGTACCTGGTTCGACCTTTCCCTCAGCCCGCGACGGCACCCGTCCCCACGGTGTGTGTCGCGCACCCCCGATCGAAAGGTGCTGCCATCATGCGTACCGACATCCTGCGTAAGACCGCTCTGACCGCTGCCGGGCTCGCCTTCACCGGCGGCGCCGTCGCCGGCCCCGTCACCGCCGCCTTCGCCGCCCCCGCCGAGGCCAAGCCCACCACCGTCGCCCAGGACCGCAAGGGTGGCGAGCGGGAACTCGGCGTGCGCTACGAGGCACAGCCCAACTTCTACTACTGCGGCCCCGCCGCCGCCCGCAACGCCCTCAGCGTCCAGGGCAAGAACATCGACGTCGACGGCATGGCCCAGCGCAT